>PQAN01000073.1:12670-14905 GCA_003105285.1 Methylocystaceae bacterium | reverse complement strand
AAAGCGCGGCGCGGGAGCTCGGCGCGAAGGGGGTCCATGTCGCGCATTTCGTCATCGACGGCGCGGTGCGCAGCGCCTCCCGCCCCGATCACGACGACAATACGCTCCACCCGGACGCCATCGCGCAGACCTATCTGGATGTCCTGCGGCAGCCGCGCAGCGCCTGGTCATTCGAGGTCGAGCTGCGCCCCTGGGCGGAGACTTTCTGAAAATCTCATAAAGCGCGACCGTCACCGCGACAATTTGTCGCATAATCCGTCAACCAATGCTATGCTGGCGCGTCGACCCAGGCCGAGGCGGCTCGCCACGAGCCACTCGTCTTAATAAAAACAAAGGGAAGCGCTCATGAATACGATTACGGCCATTCTTTCGATCTTCGCGACAGCCGCCGCCCTGACCGCCGCCATCACGGCGGTCGCCAATATCTGATGTAGCGTTTTCGAGCCGGAAAGGGCGCGCCTCCCGTAACGGGATGCGTGCTCCACCAGACAGTCCGCACAGCCGCGAACCCGACCACGCCCTTTTCTTACCTCGCCGACGCGACCGAGCGCCGGCGAGGAGCAGGTTCCGCGGGGCGGGCGCTCCGCTTTACGGAATCTCGTCAATATCCACGAGCCAAGCCTGCGCGCTCGCGTCGCTCGGCGCGCGCCAGTCGCCGCGCGGCGACAGCGAGCCGCCCGAACTCACCTTCGGGCCATTGGGCAGAGCCGACCGCTTGAACTGACTGGCCGCGAAAAAGCGGCGCAGAAAGACGACGAGCCAACGCTTGATGTCCTCGAGGTCGTAGGCGCGCCGCTTCGCGGGTGGAATATCCGCGGGCCAGACGCCGGCATCCGCATCCGCCCAAGCGTGAAAGGCGAGGAACGCCGTTTTGGACGGCGGAAAGCCGTAGCGCGTCGTGTAATAGAGGTTGAAGTCCTGCAAGGCGTAGGGCCCGACGAAATCCTCGGTGCGCTGCGCGGGCTCGCCCGCCGCGCTCGGCACGAGTTCCGGCGAAATCTCGGTGTCGAGAATGTCGTGCAGGACGGCGACGGTGTCGGCGCCGAAATGCGCGTCGCGCGCGCACCAGCGGATGAGATGCTGGATCAGCGTCTTCGGCACCGAGGCGTTGACGTTGTAATGCGACATCTGATCGCCGACGCCATAGGTGCACCAGCCGAGCGCGAGCTCCGAGAGATCGCCGGTGCCGAGCACGATGGCGTCGTTCTGATTCGCTAAGCGAAACAGCAGCGAAGTGCGCGCGCCCGCCTGCACATTCTCGTATGTCGTGTCGTAGACCGCTACGCCGCGCGCGGCCGGATGGCCGATGTCGGCGAGCATCTGCTTGCAGGCCGGCGTGACGTCGATCTCCTGGGCGCCGACGCCGAGCGCGCGCATCAGCCGCCAGGCGTTGGCCTTCGTGCGATCCGAGGTCGCGAAAGCGGGCAGCGTAAAGCCGAGAATATTTTCGCGCGGCAGGCCGAGCTGCTCGAAGGCGGTGACGGCGACGAGCAGCGCGTGAGTGGAATCGAGGCCGCCGGAGACGCCGATGACCAGCTTTTGCGTTTTCGTCGCCTCGAGTCGCTGACGCAAGCCATGCGCCTGAATGTTGAAGGCCTCGAAACAGAGCTCGGCGAGGCGCGCCTCGTCGTCCGGCGCGAAGGGGAAACGCGCGACATTGCGCAGGAGACCGAGATTCTTGTCGCGCGGCGCATCGAGCTCGAAGGCGACGCGGCGGAAGGTCGTCGCGCCCGCCTCATGATCGGCGCAATCGCCGAATGTGCCCTGACGCATCCGCTCGGCGGTCAAGCGGCCGATATCGACATCGGCGAGGATGAGCTGCGGTTCGTCGGCGAAGCGCGCCGCCTTGGCGAGCAGCGCGCCATTTTCGAAGACGAGGGCCTCGCCGTCCCAGGCGAGATCGGTCGTCGATTCGCCCTGCCCCGCCGCCGAATAGAGATAGGCGGCGAGACAGCGCGCCGAATGGCTCGCGCAGAGCGTCGCGCGATAGTCCGATTTGCCGACGATGGCGTCGCTGGCCGAGAGATTGAGCAGCACCGTCGCGCCCGCGAGCGCGGCCCGCGTCGAGGGCGGGATCGGAACCCAGACGTCCTCGCAAATCTCCGTGTGAATGACGAGGCCGTCGAAATCGCTCGCCTCGAGCAGCACGTCCGAGCCGAAAGGCGCGCTCCGCCCCGCGACCTCTATATGCTCGCCCACGACGAAAGCGCCCGAAGCGAAATGGCGCTTCTCGTA
>PQAN01000073.1:0-12534 GCA_003105285.1 Methylocystaceae bacterium | reverse complement strand
GAGCGCCGCCTCGACGGCTTGCAGCAACGCCGACTGCTGCAGCAGATCGTCGATCGCGTAGGACGAGAGGCCGAGCTCCGGAAACAATACCAGCGACGCCCCTCGCCTGTCGGCCTCGCGCGCCGTCTCGATCGTGCGCGCGACATTGAAGGCGGGATCGGCCACCCGCGACCGCGGCCCCGCGACCGCGACACGGACGAAGCCATGAGTGTGGAGGGAGAAGAACGGGTGGGTCATGACCCGATTATATGCTCGTTGCGCGGCAATGCCGAACCAGTCCGGCACGGCGTCGCCTTGCCGCTATCGATCGCCGCGCGGCTCGCCTTCGTCCAATGTCATCGTGTAGCGTCGCAACCATGATTCGAGCGCCTCGAAATTGAATTCGCCAGCAGCATAGAGCCGAGACAATAACGTCCAGGCCTCATCGGCGTCCGCAGCGAGATGAACGCCATTTATCGCCAAGAATGTGAACATGGCAGCGAAAGCCGTGCGCTTGTTGCCGTCGATAAAGGCATGGTTCTGCGAAAGGCTCTCCCAGAGAGCGGCTGCTTCGGCGATCAGGTCGGCGCAATAACCGGTCTGCGGGCGAAAGAGCGCCGCCCTCGAGCTGTCTAAAATCGCGGACGCCTTTCGAGCCGCCGAAACGTTCTATCTGGTCGTCATGAATGGCGAGCACCTCGACGATAGCGAGGTAGTCCGTCATTTCGCGAGCTTTTCATATAATGCGGCGTATCGCTGCAAGCTCGACCTGTAGGCTGTCATGACATGGGGCCACGCCCGAGCCTTGCTGCGCTGATCGACATGCGCCCTCAGCGCTTCTTCCATGATCGACTGAAGCTGCCGGCCCTCTTCTTTGGCAATCCGACGAATTGCGGCCAATACGTCCCGGTCGATCTGAGTGGCGAATTTTTCTCTGGTCCCAGCCATCCGCAGCCTCCAGCGTCGATATTTGGACCGGGGACCCGGAACGTCAAGAAATAAGAAGATGGTCCGCAGGGCAATCGAGTGAAGGACAATAATCCTCGCCCTCATGCTGAGGAGGCTCCGCAGGAGCCGTCTCGAAGCACGAGGGCGAGCTCCAGAAGGCCGCGCATGAAGTTTCCTCGTCCTTCGAGACGCCCGCTTCGCGGGCTCCTCAGGATGAGGAAACCTTCACTCGATTGCCCTCTGAGACGGTCGGCTTCGACTCGACGGAAAAAGGCGGGGTCGCCCCCGCCTTCCATTGATTATTCGTTGTTTTCTACTCCCTCGCTCATCTCGCCAGGATCGCGAGCAGCAGCAGCGCGACGATATTGGTGATCTTGATCGCCGGGTTCACGGCCGGACCGGCGGTGTCCTTGTAAGGGTCGCCGACGGTGTCGCCGGTCACCGAGGCCTTGTGCGCGTCGCCGCCCTTGTGGTGGATCGCGCCGTCTTTGTCGGTGAAACCGTCCTCGAAGCTCTTCTTGGCGTTGTCCCAGGCGCCGCCGCCGGACGTCATGGAAATGGCCACGAACAGGCCGTTGACGATGACGCCGAGCAGAGCCGCGCCGAGCGCCGCGAAGCCATTGGCCTTTGAGCCGGAGATGATCGTCACGCCGAAATAGACGACGATCGGCGCCAGCACCGGCAGCAGCGAAGGCACGATCATCTCCTTGATCGCGGCCTGGGTCAGCAGATCGACGGCGCGGCCGTAGTCGGGCCGCTCCGTGCCGTCGATGATGCCCTTCTTCTCGCGGAACTGGCGGCGCACCTCCTCCACGACGGAGCCCGCAGCGCGGCCGACTGCGGTCATGGCGATGCCGCCGAACAGATAGGGGATGAGGCCGCCGAGGATGAGGCCGGCGACGACATAAGGATTGGAGAGGTCGAAGTCGACCCTCTCGACGCCCTTGAAGTAAGGCACGCCGCTGTCGATGAAGTGCTTGAGGTCGTTCGCATAAGCCGCGAACAGCACCAGCGCGCCGAGGCCCGCCGAACCGATGGCGTAGCCCTTGGTCACGGCCTTGGTGGTGTTGCCGACGGCGTCGAGCGCATCGGTATATTGGCGCACTTCCTTCGGCAGCCCGGCCATTTCGGCGATGCCGCCGGCGTTGTCGGTGACGGGACCGAAGGCGTCGAGCGCCACGATGATGCCGGCGAGGCCGAGCATCGTCGTCACCGCGATGGCGATGCCGTAGAGCCCGCCGGCCTGATAGGCGAAGATGATGCCGGCGCGATGACGACCGCCGGCGCCGCCGTCGCCTCGAGCGAGACGGCGAGGCCCTGGATGACGTTGGTGCCGTGGCCCGTCACCGACGCCTGGGCGATCGACACCACCGGGCGCTTGCCCGTGCCCGTGTAAAATTCGGTGATGTAGACGATGAGGCCGGTCACGAGCAGGCCGAGCAGGCCGGCGAAGAACAGACCGTAGCCATGGATCGCCTCGCCATTGGCCTTGCCGATCTCACCCCAACCCACGGTGAAGGTCGTCGCCAGAAAGAGGCCGGCGACCGACAGCACGCCTGTCGCGATGAGGCCCTTGTAGAGTGCGCCCATGATCGAGTCGTGAATGCCGAGCTTCTCGAAGATCGGATTGAAGCGCCGACCGATTTCGGAATCGTCATTGCCGAGCTTCACAAAGTAAGTGCCGGCGATGGAGGTGACGATGCTCAAGCCGCCGATCGCCAGCGGATAGACGATCGCGGAGGCGAGGCCCGGCTGTCCGGAAAAGAAGATCGAGGCGAGGACCATCGTCGCGACGACGGTCACGACATAGGTCTCGAAGAGGTCCGCCGCCATGCCGGCGCAGTCGCCGACATTGTCGCCCACATTGTCGGCGATCGTCGCCGGATTGCGCGGATCGTCCTCCGGAATGCCGACCTCGACCTTGCCGACGAGATCGGCGCCGACGTCCGCGCCCTTGGTGAAGATGCCGCCGCCGAGACGCGCGAAGATCGAGATCAGCGAGCCGCCGAAGCCGAGCGCCACCAGAGCGTCGACGACGGTGCGGTCGGCCGGGCCATAGCCCGCGAAGACGGTGAGGACGAAGTAGTAGACCGCGACGCCGAGCAGCGCGAGACCGGCGACCAGCAGACCCGTCACCGCGCCCGCCTTGAAGGCGATGTCGAGACCGCCGGCGAGCGACTTCGTCGCCGCCTGCGCCGTGCGCACATTGGCGCGCACCGAGACGTTCATGCCGATGAAGCCGGCCGCGCCGGAGAGCACCGCGCCGATGAGGAAGCCGAAGGCCACCGCCCAACCGAGCAGAATGACGAGCAGGACGAAGATAACGCCGCCGACATAGGCGATCGTCGTATATTGGCGCTTCAGATAGGCCTGCGCGCCCTCCGCGACCGCCCCGGAGATTTCCTGCATCCGCTCGGACCCCGCATCGGCCGCGAGCAGCTCCTGCGAGGTCTTGACGCCGTAGACGACGGACAATAGCCCGAAGACGATGGTGAGAAACAATACCATGGCGAGTGCGCCCTCCCGTTGCTTGGCCGCGCGCGAACGCAATTGGAGACGGCTCGCGTTTGCGACGTTGTTTCCCCATGCAAAAGGCTTCCGCCGCCGAGCCGATCGAATCGGCTCGGCGGCGCCAGGGAATTTCGCGGCCTGTCATGCCAGAAACGGGACTTTTGAGCAATGCCGGCGCAGCCCACGCATGGGCGTCCGCTCAGAAATGACTGAACGACAACCTATTGAAGTATTTTTGTTTTCCATCCGACGCTAGAAATGCCGGCGGCGCGTCTCCCGGCGTCGCCTCGCCGATTTTGGTCAGTTGGACGCCGGCCTCTCGCGCCGCCTGTTCCAGACGCGGCGCGATTTCAGGCCGCGCGCAGCACAGGATTTCATAATCATCGCCGCCCGTGAGCGCGATATCCGCGAGCGCCGTGTCAGCGGCGACGGCCTGCCGGACGGCGGATGAAAAGGGCGCGTGCGCCAGTTCGATCCTGGCGCTCACTCCCGAGGCGCGCAGCAATTTGGCGAGATCGCCCGCGAGGCCGTCGGACACGTCCATCGCCGCGCTGGCGAAATCGCGCAAGGAGCGGGTCAATTCGAGCCTCGGTCGTGGCAACAGGTAGCGCCCGAGAAGATGCTCGCGCGCATCCGCGCTCAGACGACCAGCGAAGGCTTCGCCCCGCCGCACAAAAAGGCCGAGCGCCGCGTCGCCGATCGTTCCCGAGACATAGATCGCGTCGCCCGGCCGCGCGCCGGAGCGGGCGACGAAGCGGCCGGGCGGGACGCGTCCGAGCGCGGTGATCGAAAGGGTCGAGGGGCCGGGCGTCGCCGTCGTGTCGCCGCCGTAGAGAGGGCAGGCGAAATCGCGCGCGTCTTCCGCGAGGCCGGCCGCGAAGGACCGCAGCCAATCGTTCGTCCAGTCCGTCGGCAGGGCGAGCGTCAGCAGAAAGCCCAAGGGCTCGGCCCCCTTGGCGGCGAGGTCCGACAGATTGACGCGCAGCGCCTTCTTGGCGATGAGGGCGGGCGGATCATCGGCGAAGAAATGCACGCCGCAAACGAGCGCATCGGTCGTGACGACGAGATCGCCGCTACGGAGAGGCACGAGCGCGGCGTCGTCGCGAAGGCCGAGCCCCTCCTCGCTCGCCAGGGGCGCGAACAGCTGGGCGATGAGTTCGTCCTCTGTGAAGCGGCGCTTTATGATCGCCTCCTCGCGCAAGCGGAACTTATTTGGCCTCGAACTGGTCCGGGCGCGCCTGTCGCGCGAGCCGGTCGAGCACGGCGTTGATCATGCCGGATTCCACGGGACCGAAAAAGGCGCCGGCGACATCCACATATTCCTTGATGACCACTCTGGCCGGAATATCGGCGCGATTTTGCAGCTCATAGGCGCCTGCGCGCAAAATGGCGCGCATCACCGCCTCGATGCGCTGCAAGGGCCAACCGCCGGCGAGCGCCGCATCCAGCTCGCGGTCGATCTTTTGCTGATTGTCGAGCACGCCGCGCAGAATATCGCGGAAAAATTGCAGCTCCGCCGGCTTATATTGCACGCCCTCGATTTCGCGGCCGATCCAATGGACCTCGAATTCCGCGAAAATCTCGTTGATGCCCTTGCCGGCCACCTCCATCTGATAGAGCGCCTGGACGATGGCGAGCCGCGCCGCCGATCTCTGCTCGACGCTCATGCCGCGCCTCCGAGGCTGCGTTTCAGCCGCACCAGCGCGAGGGCGGCGAGCGCCGCGTCCCCGCCCTTGTCCGCCCCGCCCTGCTTCGGATCGGCGCGAAGCAGGGCCTGCGCCTCGGTGTCTACGGTGAGCACGCCATTGCCGAGCGGCAGGCGGCGCGAGACGGAAAGATCGGTCAACGCACGCGCGCTCTCATTGGCGACGATCTCGAAATGATAAGTGTCGCCGCGAATGACGCAACCGAGCGCCACGACGCCGTCGTAAGGCGCGCCGGCCTTCTCCGCCGCGTCGAGCGCGATCGCCGCCGCCGGCGCGAGTTCCAGCGCGCCGGGCACGGTGACCGTCGTCACATCGGCGCCGAGCTCCTGCAGCGCGCGCGCGGCGCCTTCGTGCAGCAGCTCGACGATGTCTTCGTTGAAGCGCGATTCGACGATGAGAACGCGCGCGCCTTCGACGGGCGCTAAGTCCGCATCGTCGGCGCGGTAGGAACCAGCCATTTACGAACTCCTTGCGTGAGGGCGGCTCGAAGCCCCCTCCCTGTCTCTCCCCCGCTCACGCGTGAGAGGAGACCCTAACGATCGGCGTCGCGCAATTTCGATGCCCCCGCGAAGGGGGAGGTTTGGGCAGGGAGCCACGCGACGCGAGGAAACGGAGCGGCGATCGATACACATTTTTTTGCCGCCCGCCTACGCGGTTTCGCAAGCTCGAACGACGCAACGCCTATGCCGTCATCGCGAGCGCAGCGAAGCGATGACGCTGCGCGATCCTACCGCGCCTCGCTCAGCCGCGCCGCGTAGCGCGCCATGAGGTCGACCTCGAGATTGAGACGATCGCCGGCTTTGTAGCCGCCCCAAGTCGTGACCGCGAGCGTGTGGGGAATGATGAGGACGGAGAACCGGTCGCCCTCGACCTCGTTCACCGTCAACGAAGTTCCATCGAGCGCGACCGAACCCTTCTGCGCGACGAAGCGTGAGAATTCGCGCGGCGTCTCGATCCAGAAGCGCGCCATGCCATCGAAATCGTCGCGTGAAACAATCGTCGCGACGCCGTCGACATGGCCCGTGACGATATGTCCGCCGAGCTCGTCGCCGATCTTCAGCGATCGCTCGAGATTGATGCGGCGGCCGGCGGCCCAGCCGCCGGCATTGGTGCGCGCCAGCGTCTCCGCCGCCGCGTCGACCTCGAAAACGACGCGATTGCCGACACGCTTCAAGGCGACGACGGTCAGGCAGGCGCCCGAGCAGGCGATCGACGCGCCGAGCGCGATCTCTTCCAGGGGGTAGGAGGTCGCGATCTGCACGCGCCGCAACTCGCCGCGCGGCTCGACCGAAAGCACTTCTCCGATATCGGTGACGAGACCCGTGAACATGACTCTCAACCAATCCTCTCGTAGCGCGTCATGCGGTCGGCGCCGAGCGCCGCCTTTTCCGAGACGCGGTAGAATGCGGGGTCCTCGAGCCGCGCGCGCGCCGCGCGCGACAGGGCCGGCCGGCCCTCGCGGCCGAGCGGCTTGAGGCCGGTGTGAATGATCGCCTCGTCGGCGAGCGAGCCGAGCAGCAGGCTCTCGGCGACGCGCGGTCCGCCCTCGCTGAAGACGCGCGTGACGCCGCGCTGTGCGAGCAGCGCCAGCGCGGCGTGAAGCGACAGGCGTCCATTTTCGTCGAGCGGGACACGTGCGACCTCGATCGCCGTCGCGGCGGAAAAGGCGCTCGCGGCTTCGTCGTCGACAGTCTCGCCGGCGATGACCAGCGTCGGCGTCTCGCTCGCCGTGGCGGCGAGACGCGAATGCCGCGCCAGCAACAGCTTCCGGTCGAGCACGACGCGTAGCGGCTTGTAATCCTCCATGCCGGGGAGGCGCACGGTCATCAGCGGATCGTCGATGCGCGCGGTGCCGTATCCCACCATGATCGCGCCGTGCAGCGCGCGCTGCACATGGGTGAAGGCGTCGGCGATCGGCCCGGTGATGAACAGGCGCGGGTCATGCTCGGCGCCGGCGGCGTAGCCGTCCGCCGTCTGCGCGAGCTTCAACGTCACCATCGGCCGGCTGCGCGTGACGCGCAGGATGTGCCCGAGATGATCGACGCGCGCCGCGTCGGCGCGAACGCCCGTCACCACTTCGACGCCGGCTTCGCGCAGGCGCGCATGGCCCCTGCCCGCGACGCGCGGGTCCGGGTCCTCGATCGCCGAGACGACGCGCGAGATTCCCGCGGCGATGATCGCGTCGGCGCAAGGGGGCGTCGCGCCATGATGCGAACAGGGCTCCAGCGTCACATAGAGAGTCGCGCCACGCGCCGCCTCGCCGGCCGAAAGAAGAGCGATCGTCTCCGCGTGCGGGCGCCCGTTGGCGGCTGTCCAGCCGCGCGACACCACCACGCCGTCCTTGACGACGAGCGCGCCGACCGCCGGATTGGGCCCGGCGCGGCCGATGTTGCGGCGCCCGATCGACAGCGCCGCCGCCATGAAGACGTCGTCCTCGCGCGCCTGAAGGCTTTGTTCGGGGTTCGACGCCAAATCCATCACTCGCTCGAAGCGGCGGCGTCTTCCGCTCTCAACGCCTCGGACTCGGCGTCTCCATGCGACAATTCATCGATCAGCGCATGAAAATCGCTCACTTCGCGAAAATCGCGATAGACGGAGGCGAAGCGCACATAAGCGACGTCGTCGAGCGACTTCAGCCCCAAGATCACCAATTCGCCGATACGCGCGCTGTCGATCTCGGCGTCGCCGGAACTCTCGAGCTGGCGCACGACGCCATTGACCATGCGCTCGACGCGCTCCGGCTCCACGGGACGCTTGCGCAGCGCGACTTCCAGCGAGCGCATCAGCTTGTCGCGATCGAAAGGAACTCTGCGGCCCGATTTCTTGATGACGACGAGTTCGCGCAACTGCACGCGCTCGAAGGTCGTGAAACGACCGCCGCAGCCGGGACAGACCCGGCGGCGGCGGATGGAAGACGAATCCTCGGCCGGACGCGAGTCCTTCACCTGCGTGTCGGACGAACCGCAATAGGGACAGCGCATGGCCTCATCCTCGCGAGCCGGGACAAAGAGGCTACATGCCGCCCTCGTCCGGCCGCGCGCGTCGCATCAATAGATCGGGAAGCGCTTCGTCAACGCATGGACCTTTTCCTTGACCGCGGCTTCTGTCGCGGCGTTGCCCTCTTCACCCTTGGCCGAGAGACCGTCGAGCACCTCGAGGAGGAAGCCGGCGACTTCCTTGAACTCCGGCTCCTTGAAGCCGCGCGAGGTGGCGGCGGGGGAGCCCAGGCGGACGCCGGAGGTGACGAAAGGCTTCTCCGGGTCGAACGGAATGCCGTTCTTGTTGACGGTGATATGCGCGCGGCCGAGCGCGGCTTCCGCCGCCTTGCCGGTGAGCTTCTTCGGGCGCAGGTCGACGAGGAACAAATGATTGTCCGTGCCGCCCGAGACGATGTCGAAGCCGGCCGACTTCAGCGTCTCGGCCAGCACCTTGGCGTTGTTCAACACCTGCTGGGCGTAGACCTTGAACTCCGGCTTCAGCGCCTCGCCGAAGGCCGCCGCCTTGGCCGCGATCACATGCTCGAGCGGACCGCCCTGCAGGCCGGGGAAGATCGCCGAATTGATCTTCTTGGCGATTTCCTCGTCGTTCGTCAGCACGAGGCCGCCGCGCGGGCCGCGCAGCGTCTTGTGCGTCGTCGTGGTGACGACATGGGCGTGCGGGAACGGCGAGGGGTGCAGCCCAGCGGCCACGAGGCCGGCGAAATGCGCCATATCGACGAAGAAATAGGCCCCGACGCTATCGGCGATCTCGCGGAACTTGGCGAAATCCCAGAAGCGCGAATAGCCCGAGCCGCCGGCGATGATGAGCTTCGGCTTATGCTCCTTGGCGAGCCGCTCGACCTGCTCGATGTCGATGCGCTGGTCGTCTTTGCGCACGGTGTAGCTGATCGGCTTGAACCAGCGGCCCGAGAGATTGACGGGCGAGCCATGCGTCAAATGGCCGCCGGCGGCGAGATCGAGGCCGAGGAAGGTATCGCCCGGCTGCAGCAGCGCGAGGAACACCGACTGATTCGCCTGGCTGCCGGAGTTCGGCTGCACATTGGCGAAACCCGCGCCGAACAATTGCTTGGCGCGGTCGATCGCCAATTGCTCGGCGATATCGACGAACTGGCAGCCGCCATAATAGCGCTTGCCCGGATAGCCTTCGGCGTATTTATTCGTCAGAACAGAGCCTTGCGCCTCCAGAACAGCCTTCGACACGATGTTTTCGGAGGCGATGAGCTCGATCTCGTCGCGCTGGCGACCGAGCTCCAGCCCAATGGCTTTGGCGAGCTCCGGATCGGTCTCGGCGAGCGGGGCGGAAAAGAAACTGTTCTGGCTCATTAGTGACCTCTGTAGAGAGACAAGGCGCCGAATGTGACGAAAACGCCGGCTCCCCCAACGCCTTACGGCGAAGCCGGTCGCGAGAAGCGGGTTCGGCGAGGCGGAGCCGCGCTGGACCGCCCGAAACGCCGCAAGCTTCCGATTTCGCGCAAAATTCCTAGAAGCCCGAGCGAAATCCGGCCGCAGAAAGCGCGCTCGCGCATCGTTATGCCTGTTCGCTTATCACGCTCTCGCCGGGACGGGAAGAGGCGGGACAGCTAAGCACGGGCCGACCGGGCAAGGGCTCCCTCACTCCGACGGTGCCCTGCAGGGAAAGCGATGCGTCGCCGAGCCCGCCCGACGTCGGAGGGACAGAGCCGCGATCCTTTAAAAAAAAGCGATGGGAGCCCGAGCCGGGTTGAGCTAAACAGGCCGCTCGCGCTTACGCGATCGATCCTTTAGGGAGGAGAAGGATGCGAATTTTCAAACCGGCGGGCGCCGTCGCGGCGCTCGTCCTCGCTGGGGTCTTGTCCGGCGTCGTCGTTGCCGGCGCCCCCATCACGGCAATGGCGGAGAGCGCCTTGACAGTCACGACCACACCATCGGGCCTGCAGATCGCCGACATCAAAGTCGGGACCGGCCCCACGCCCCAGATCGGCCAGATCTGCGTCATGCACTATACGGGCTGGCTCTACCAGAATGGCGCGAAGGGCAAGAAGTTCGACAGTTCGCTCGATCGCGGCCAGCCGTTCGAGTTTCGCATCGGCGCGCGGCAGGTCATCGGCGGTTGGGACGAGGGCGTCGCCACGATGAAGGTCGGCGGCAAGCGCACGCTCATCATTCCGCCCGAACTCGGCTATGGCGCCCGCGGCGCCGGCGGCGTCATTCCTCCGAACGCCACGCTGATCTTCGATGTCGAGTTGCTCGAGGTGAAAGGCCAGATCTGACGAACGCGGCGAGCGATCGGTGATTCCCTGGTCCCTGCTCGACACGGCGCCGATACCCGGCGGCGAGGGAGAGCTGCGCCTCATGCGTCGCGGCGGCGAATTCTCGATCATGTTGGGCGCCAACGAACTGATGAACAGTCGCCTCGGCGGCTCGGAGGAAGCGCTCGCCACGCTTTCTTGCGAGAGAATTCTGGCGCGCCCGCGGCCGCTGATCCTGATCGGCGGCCTGGGAATGGGCTTCACCCTGCGCGCCGCGCGCGATGTCCTCGGCGCGACGGCGCGGATCGTCGTCGCCGAGCTCGTACCGGCGGTCGTCGCCTGGGCGCGCGGTCCGATGGCGGAGGTCTTCGGCGCCAGCCTGCGGGACCCGCGCATCCGCATCGAGGAAGCGGACGTCGGCCGCCTGATCCGCGCCGGCCGCTCGACCTATGACGCCATCCTTCTCGATGTCGATAATGGCCCCGAGGGGCTGACCCGCGAAGCCAATGACGGCCTCTACGCGATCTCGGGTTTGAGCGCCGCACGGGCGGCGCTCAAACCCGGCGGCGTGCTGGCGGTATGGTCGTCGGGGCCGGACCGGAATTTCACGCAGCGCCTTCGCAAGACCGGATTCGGCGTGGACGAGATCAAAGTGCGCGCCAATGGCGCGCGCGGCGGCGCTCGGCATGTCGTCTGGATCGCGACGCGCCTCGATGGAGGGAGAACCGAAACATGATTTCGCTGCGTTTCGATCGACTCGTGTCTCTTGTTTGTTTCGTCTGTCTGTTCTGCGTCGTTCCGCGATCGTCCGAGGCGCAGGACGCTCCTCTCTCGACGCTACAAACCTATCGCGATCTTCGCAGCGCCCTGCTGGCGGATGGCTGGAAGCCCGATGTCCATTATGGTTTGAAAACCAATAACGGAAGGCCTTTGTATCGCTTTCCCGAGGTCTTGTGCGGCCCGCAAATTTGCAATGCGAGATGGCTGTCCCGCGCGGGCCAGGAAAAGCTCGTCACGCTGATCCGCGGCGACGGCCGAGAGGAATATCGCGTCGCGCCCCGATAGAGCTGGTTAGACGCTTCCCGCCTCGTCCGTCATTGCCGCGGCGGCGGGGAAGACGCCTGTCCCTCGGATAGATCGGCGATCCGCCCCGCCACATCGACTGCGAGTGTGGAAGGAAGGGCGAAGGTCAACCGATTTCCATCGGCCGAAATCATCGTCAATAAAATGTTGTCGCCGAGCAATTCGCGATTGAGCTCCACTTCCGTGACGGGAGTGGCGAGAACGGCCTCCACCGCTCCACCCGCCGGCTGTCGCTGCGACAGGCTCCGCTCCCTGATGGCCAGGGCCGATCTCGTCAGTGCGAGAATATCGGCGGCCGTGAGCGAGATTTTCGCCGTGACGCCGTCGTGATCCGTGCGGCTCAGAATGAAATCGTCGCCATCTGGGTCGAGGTTGAAGCCTGAGGCCGCCTCGGGCATTTTTGCGCTCCTTGATCGAGCATGAACTGAGCAACGTAGCCAAAGCCGGCCAAAATATCTCCCCTCCAACGACGCGTCGTCGTCAGATGAGGGACTGCCTGAAGGACCGTTTGCGCCGGTCTCGAACGAAGGAGGCAGGCGAGAAGCTCGACCGCCTCCCTCCTCACCCTTTCCCCGCCCCGTCCCTCTGATAATCCTTCACATCCGAGAAGACGACCGCCGGATGCCGCTCCGCGTCGTAGCGCAGCGAGAATTCGCTCGACGCCATGAACACCGGCGCGCCATCGATATCCTCGGCCATGGACGAGCCATGCGCGTCGACGAAGCTCTTCAGCGCAATCGGGTCCTGCGACGACACCCAGCGGCAGATCGAAAAACGCGACTGCTCGTATTTCGTGTCCAGACCATATTCCGCCTGCAGCCGCGTCGTCAGCACGTCGAGCTGCAGCGCGCCGACGACGCCGACGAGCGCGCCCGAGCCGTCGTTGGGCAGAAAGAGCTGCACCACGCCTTCTTCCGCGAGCTGGCGCAGCGCCTCGCGCAGCTTCTTGGCCTTCATCGCGTCGGAAATGACGATGCGACGCAGAATTTCCGGCGCGAAGCTCGGCACGCCGCGAAAGGAGATGTCTTCGCCCTCGGTGAGGGTGTCGCCGATGCGCAATATGCCGTGATTGGGAATGCC
>PQAN01000072.1 GCA_003105285.1 Methylocystaceae bacterium | reverse complement strand
CACGGCCTGCTCGGCATGCGCGAGCGGATCGCGGCGTTCGGCGGCAGCTTTTCGATCTCCCGCGCGGCGCGCGGAACACGCGGAATATGCGTGGCCGCGCGCATCCCGCTCATCGCGTCGGGTCCCTCCGCCAGAATGGAGCGCATGGCGGCATGAGCGACATCGCCGTTCTCCTCGTCGACGATCATCCCGTCGTTCGCGAAGGCTATCGGCGCCTGCTGGAGCGCCAGCCCGGCTATCGCGTCGTCGGCGAGGCCGACACCGCCGCATCCGCCTATCAGGCCTACAAGGATTGCTCGCCGAACGTCGTCGTCATGGACCTCTCCCTGCCGGGCGCCGGCGGGTTGGAGGCGGTCCGGCACATCCGCCAATGGGACAAGCAGGCGCGTATTCTCGTCTTCACGATGCACAGCGCCGCGGCCTATGCGCTGAAAGCCTTCGAGGCCGGCGCTTCGGGTTATGTCACGAAAGGCGGCGACGCCGCCGAGCTCGTCCGCGCGGTGGCGACGGTGGCGCAGGGCGGGCGGGCGCTCGGCGACGACATCGCGCGCGAGATCGCCGCCGAGCGTCTGGCGCAGGGCGGTTCGCCGCTGAACGAACTCGGCCCGCGGGAGACCGAGATTTTAAGGCTCGTGGCCTCGGGGCGAACGACCGAGGAGATCGCGAAATTGCTCAATCTCAGCCTGAAGACGGTGCAGAACTACCATTACCAGATCAAATCGAAGGTCGGCGCGCGCACCGACGCGCATCTCGTCTGGCTCGCCATCGGCGCCGGATTGGTGACGGGCGACAATTCCGCCTGAGCCGAAGGCGTTTTTCCTGTCGGTTTCTCCATTTTCGACGAGTCGGGACATTTGCCCGAGCGCCTCCGGGAAGCGAGCCGTGGCCGGCAGGGCCGCGGCAGCCCATGTTCCGAAGCAAGGCGCAACGGAGCGAGGAGGAACGACGCGATGATTCATCTGCTGGCGAACAAGACAGTTTTCGCACGGCTCGTCATGGCCTGTGTCTGTCTGGCCCTGCCGCTCTCGAATGCGAGCCATGCCGCGCCCGATCGGACCATCAAGCTCGCGGTCTTCGAGCTCGAGCTCGACGATTTCACCGCCGGCGGACCCATTGCCGGCGAAAGCGCGATCGAGACGGAGCGGCTGCGGCGCATGACGCTTCTCGCGCGCGATCTGCTCGGCCGGTCCGGACTTTTCGAGATCGTCGACGTCGGCGCCGCCGCGACGAACGAAATGGTCAGGGCGCATTGGCTGCGCAAGTGCAACGGCTGCGACGTCGATGTCGCACGCGCACTCGGAGCGGAGATGTCCTTCGTCGGCTTTTTCCGCAAGATCAGCGTGATGGAGCAATATCTCGAATTTCGGATTCGCGACGCGCGCACCGGCGAATTGGCCAATATTTCGACGACCGATCTGCGCGGCGAAACCGACGAATCGTGGAGCCGCGCATTGACCTGGCTGATCAAGCATCGCCTCGTCGACCCGGAGCTCGCGCGCCGAGGCCGCCGCGCATCCGAATGATCGCAACGTCCGGCCGGCCTGCGGAAGGTTGCCGGACACATCTCCCCTCGCGCCGCGTCGAGCGCTCGCTCGTCGCAGCCACATCGGGGACTGCTGCGGCATTTCGACGCGACAGGCCGCGCTCCAAAGCCGGACGCGCCATGCTAGGATTTTTTGCATTTCATCGAAGCGCGAAAGAAAATCTCGCTCTTTGTCCTTTGCGCGCCGCCGACGCCGCATCGGCGTCGGCTCCCGCTGGACCCGAAGAGCGCGACCGAGGTTTTCGAATGTGCGGGGGCGCACATCGGCGAATTCGGAACTCGTCATTTCATATGCGCGATTATTTGAAAGGAAGAGCCGATGACCATCGATTTTACCGATCATCTGCCGTTGGACGCGCTCGACATCGTTTCGACCGGGGAAACCGGCGCCTGGGGAAAGGTGACCATTTCCATCCAGGCCCGCAGCGTCGAATTCACCGACGCGGGCGCCGCCCCTGTGCTCCCCAATGCGTGGTGCTATGTGCGCAGCGGATCGCCGCAGGAGCGCGCCGCAACCTTGAAAAACTACCTCGGGCCGGTGCTCAATGTGAGGCGCGGACGCCCGTTGACGGTCTCCTGGATCAACAAGATCGGATCGGCGCCCGCCGAGAGGCCCGGCCACGCGCGCTCGCTCGCCATGCCGCCGATCAATCCCTTGCCGATGGATTTGTACGAGACGATGCCGGAGCAGGCATCGATGAATTATTCCGTCGGAGTGGCGACGCATCTGCACGGCGGCAAGGTTCACCCCAATTCCGACGGCTGGCCGCTTCATCCCGCGAGCTTCGAGAGCAATCCCTTCGGATTTCCGTCGCATCGCACTTATGTCTACCCCAATGACCAGCGCGCGGCGATGCTGTGGTTCCACGATCACGCCATGGACAATACGGCGCCGCAAGTGCACGCCGGTCTCGCCGGGCTCTATTTCGTGCGCGACGGCTCCGACGCCGAAATTTTTCATCTCATCGGCGACGAGACGCAGGAGTTTCCGCTCGTCATCCAGGATCGCATCCTCGATGCCGGCGGCGCCGGCGTCGATTACGCCGCCGGCGTCCCGCTGGAGGACGACCGGAAAAACTTCAAACGGCCAGAGTTTTTAGGCGACACGATTTTCGTCGACGGGCGTCCCTGGCCGCATGTCCATGTCGATGCGAAAGTCTATCGGCTGCGCCTTCTCAACGGCTCCAACGCCCGCACCTATGCGCTCGCCCTCGCCGATCCCGGCGCGCCCGCAGGCGGCAAAATCTGGCGCAGCGACCTGCTGACGGCGATCGGCAACGACGGCGGTCTGTTCAGCCGCAGCGAGGCGCTGCAGGCGACGGACTATCTCCTGCTCGCGCCCGGCGAGCGTCTCGACGTTCTGATCGATCTGACGCAGATCGATCCCGAGGTCACGCCGAAACTCGAACTCGTCAATCTGGCCGTCGCGGGCATAAAGAACACCTCGCCGCCCGACGTCGAGCCGATCTTTCAAACCGACGAGGAATCGGTCATCGTGCCATCGAGCTCCACCGACGCCGACGCGAGGCATGCGGAGATTGCGATCGCCAATGTGCTGCAGTTTCGAATCACGTCGCACGCTCATGGCGGCGCGGCGCCCGGAGCGCATGCGCACGGACAAGTGGCGCCGAAGCCGCCGCTCGAGCGCGACGCCTTGGACAAGATTTTGCTGCGATATGCGGACGACGAGAGCTTTCACTGGGACGCGGGCGCGCAGAAATTGACCGCCAATCCCCGCAATGCGCCGATCACCCGCAACAGGTTCGTCTTGCTGATGAACGACACGTCCAAGTTCAAGAAAAATCCCGACCCCGGCAAACGCCACAGCGCTCAGACGAACGGACCGTGGCGCGACACGCAGATCTGGGAGATGCGGCCGTCGACGCTCTCGTCCGGCGATCCGAAAGCCTTCGTCATCCCTTTCGACGCGCATTTGACATCGTCTTCGCAAGGCGCCTCGGCGCCCGCCGGCGTCGCCTATGAAGTGGCGCGGGCGTTTTTCTTCGAGCCGGAGGACGGCAAGCCGCCTCACGAGCCGAGAACCGAGGACCCTCTCTGGTCGCTCGTAACCGAGAACGTCGGTGCGGAAGGCGAGCCGCCCGTCTACAAATATCCGCATCTCTATCGCGACAATCCCGCGCGAGGGCGCAAGGTGATCAGGCCGACCGAAGGCTCATACGAGCGCTGGTATGTCGCCAATATCGGCAATAGCCAGCCGCTCGTGGACGGCGCGGACACGGGAGCCATTCCCGACATGCATCCCTTCCATATGCATCTCGTGAACTTCGTCGTGACGCGGCGTTTCGTGCTGCAGAAGGACGCGGCCGATCCGAACAAATTCGTCTTCGCGGAGAGAAACGGCAGCGCCGCCCCGGCGCGCCGCCTCGATTTCGACGGCCTCGTCCGGCACGACACGGTGCGCGTCCAATCGAACGAGCTGGTCGAATTGCTGGTGCATTTTCCCAAGGGCTATACGGGACGATATCCCTATCATTGCCATCTGGTCGAACATGAGGACATGGGAATGATGCTGCATTTCGATGTGCAGCCGCGAGACGGAGACCACGCCTGATCGAACGGCGGATCGGCTCTCGCGCCGATCCTGTCCGCGCTGCTGGCCGCTTTTCGCACGGAGGAGGGGAGGGACAAAAAGGGAGCGAACGCGTATAAACCACGTCCATGACCTCCCTTTTTCCCAAGCTCCGCGCTGTCGTCGACAAGGGCGTCGCGCGCGTGCTGATCGACAATGCCGAGCGGCGCAACGCCTTCGATTTTTCCATGTGGCGGGCGCTGCCCGCGATCCTCTCCGGCCTCGAACGGAACGACGAGGTTCGCGTCGTCGTGCTCTCCGGCGCCCCCTCGCTCCCCTTCTGCTCGGGAGCCGATATTTCGGAATTCTCCACCGTGCGCGCGACGGCCGAGGGCGGCCGCGCCTATGAGCAGTCCAATGTCGAGGCCTTCGACGCGCTGTCGCAACTCGGCAAGCCGGTGATCGCCGCCATAAGCGGCTTCTGCATGGGCGGCGGCATGGGTCTCGCCGCCGCCTGCGACCTGCGCATTGCCGCGGAAGCGTCGATCTTCGGCATTCCCGCCGGCCGGCTCGGCGTCGGCTATCCGCCGGCGGCGATGAAATATGTCGTCGCGGCGGTCGGCCCGCAGACGGCGATGGACCTGTTCTTCACCGCGCGCCGCATCGGCGCGGAAGAGGCGAAGGCTTGCGGCTTCGTCTCGCGCGTCTTGCCGAAAGAGGGTTTCGACGCGGAGATCGACGCGATCGCGGCCGGCGTCGCCGCCAATGCGCCGCTCACCCTGCGCGCCGCCAAGGCGGCGATCCGCGCCGCCGCGCAATTGCCGAAAGCGCTCTCCTTCGAGGACTGCGAGACGCTCGCCGCCGGCTGTTTCGACAGCGCCGATTATGCGGAAGGCCGCAAGGCGTTCCTCGAAAAGCGCGAGCCGAAATTCACGGGCGAGTGAACGGAGCCTCGGGCATGTCACGACAATCGTCGAAGCCTCTCGTCACGCTGGCCGATGTGCGAGACGCAGAGGCGCGCATCGCGCCGCATGTCGTGACGACGCCCCTCATCGATGCGCCGCTGCTCGATCGGGAGATCGGCTTCCGCCTGCTGGTGAAAGCGGAAAACCTGCAGCTCACAGGCGCCTTCAAGGTCCGCGGCGCGTTCAATCATATTATGCAATTGAGCGAAGACGAGCGGCGGCGCGGCGTCGTCGCCGTCTCCTCCGGCAATCATGCGCAGGCGGTCGCCTATGCGGCGCAGTCGCAGGGCGTTCCCGCGACCATCGTCATGCCGCGCGACGCGCCGCGCGTAAAGCTCGAGCGCACGCGGCGCTATGGCGCGACGATCGTGCTCTATGACCGCGAAACGGACGATCGCGACGCCGTCGCGGACGGGCTCGCCGCGCGGGACGGGCTGCGCATCGTCCATCCCTATGACGATCCCCGCACCATCGCCGGACAGGGAACCATCGGCCTGGAGATTTTTCGCCAGACGCGCGAGCGGAGCGTCGAACCGCACGCGATCGTCGCCGGATGCAGCGGCGGGGGCCTTGCATCGGGGCTCGCGCTGACGCTCGGTCTCTACGACCGGCGGCCGCGATTGTTCACCGCCGAGCCCGAGAATTTCGACGACATGCGGCGCTCGCTGGCCTTAGGCGCTCATGTCGTCAACGAACAGCGCAGCGGCTCGATCTGCGACGCGCTGCTCGCCCCGACGCCCGGCCGCAATACGCTGCCCATCTTGCTCGAATGCGGCGCGGAAGGACTGGCCGCTTCGGACGCCGAAGTGGAATCCGCCGTCCGTGTCGCCGCCGCGCATTTCAACATGATTCTCGAGCCGGGGGGCGCTGCGGCTCTCGCCTGTGCGCTGGCGCGGCGCGGCGAATTCTCCGGCCGGACCGTGGTCGTCGTCGCATCCGGCGGAAATATCGATACGGCCGCCTACGCCGATCTCCTCGCCCGCGCCGGGTAGAGCGTTTCCAGGCGAAGTGGAAACCGGTTCGGCGTCGGAAACGCGTTAAGACAAGAAACTAGAGCCTTTAGAAATAGGAGCTTGACGCCGCCATTGGAAACGAATTGCCGGACGTGACGCAAAGCCGAGAATAATAGTTGATTAATTTAATGGAATATGGCAACTAACTCGGGTAGAGGACATGCGACGTCGCTTCGACGACATCGCGGTCTCGATTCACGAGACGGGACCCCATGACGAGAGATTTCCCGATGGCCTGTTCGAGCAAGCGGTTTTCCGCCGCGACGGGTCGTTGTCGGCGATTGATCTGAAGACAATTCGATCAGTCCTGAAAATCTCGAAGCGAGCCGCGGCCTGCGGCCAAAGGTCATGCCATGTCTGACGCATATGTGATCGAAATCGGCGAGGAGGCGGTGGGGATCATCGCCCGCGAGCCGAGAGGATTCCGATTCTACGCCGCCAATGGGTCGTTCCGTTCGCTCGAGGGACAGATCTTCGATTCGGCGAAAAAGGCGCAGAACGCCGCGCGCGAACTGCGTCGCCACACGGCGCGCGCCTCGTCCCTCTCCAAACCGCTRCAACCGAATTTGTCATGAAAGGATCGATCGTGGATCGCAGAGAAGTTCTGGGCGCGGCCGCCGCCCTCGCCGTCGCGGCGGCCGGCCCGGCTTTCGCCGCCCTCGCCGACCGTCCCAAGGAATTGCGCATCGGCTATCAGAAGATCAGCGTCCTCCTGCTCGTCAAGGCGCGGAAACTTCTCGAAAAGCGCTTCGAGCCGCTGGGGATAGCGATCAAATGGGTCGAATTCCCCTTCGGCCCGCCGCTGCTCGAGGCGCTCGGCGCCGGCGCGGTCGATTACGGCTATACGGGCGACTCGCCGCCGATCTTCGCGCAGGCCGCGCATGGCAGGCTGGTCTACGCCTTGGCCATTCCGGCGCGCGGCTACGGGCAGGGAATCGTCGTTCCTCCCCAATCGGCGATCAAGAGCCTCGCCGAGCTGAAGGGCAAGAAGGTGGGCGTCGCCAAGGCGTCGAGCGCGCATAATCTGCTGATCGCCTCGCTGGAGACGGCCCGTCTCGGCTGGGGTGACATCACGCCGGTCTATCTCGCCCCGGCGGACGCCGCCGCCGCCTTTTCGCGCGGCGCGATCGACGCCTGGTCGATCTGGGACCCCTATCTCGCCATCGCCGAGCTGAACGCCAACGCGCGCCAGTTGGAGCTCGATCGCGCCGCGACGGCGCAGAACAGCTTCTTTCTCGCCAACAGCGACTTCGTGGCGAAATATCCGGACATCGTGCGCGGCGTGAACGAGGAGATCGAGAAGGCCGCGAAATGGGCCGGGGAGCATCGCGACGACGTCGCCGCGCTCTATTCGGAGGTGAGCGGCGTCTCGCTCGACGCGCAGAAAAAATCCGTCGCCCGCGCCGAATTCGCCGCCGGTCCGCTCGACGACACGGTCATCGCCCAACAGCAGTCGGTCGCCGACCGCTTCCATCGTTTGGGACTGATCCCGGAAAAGATCGACATTCGCGACATCGTCTGGAAGCGCAAGCCCGCCAGTTGATGCGAGCGAGGTCGTCGTCCGCGTTTCGCGGAGCGCGACGAAGACCTCGACATTCTGCTTCTCGACGCCGAACCGGCATCCGCTTCGGCTGGAAATTCATTGTAAGGAGAAACCAGCGCCATGACGGACAAGCCTCTGGACCTCTTCTGGTTCATCCCGGTCAGCGGAGACGGCTCATATCTCGGCTCGGACAAGGGCATACGCTACGCCGATTTCGACTATCTGAAGCAGATCGCGCAGGCCGCGGATCGGCTGGGATTCGGCGGCGTTCTCGTGCCCGTCGGCAGTCATTGCGAGGACCCGTGGATCACGGCGGCGGCGCTCGCGACGCATACGAAACGCCTGCGTTTCCTCGCCGCGCTGCGGCCTGGCCTGGCGACGCCGACCCATTGGGCGCGGCAGGCGGCGGCGCTCGACCGCATCAGCGAAGGCCGGTTCATCGTCAATATCGTCGCCGGCGGCGATCCGCTGGAGCTCGTCGGCGACGGTATCTTTCTCTCGCACGACCAGCGTTACGAACACGCCGACGAATTTCTGACCGTATTTCGCAAATTGCTCGACGGCGAGACCGTCGATTTCAAAGGCGAGCATATCGAGGTGGAAGGCGCCCGCCTGTTGTTTCCGACCGTCCAGAAGCCGCTGCCGATCTGGTTCGGCGGCTCGTCCGACGCGGCGCTGGACGTGGCCGGCGAACATGCCGACGTCTATCTCACCTGGGGAGAGCCTCCGGCGCAAGTCGCCGAAAAGCTGGAGGCGGCGCGCAAGCGCGCGGCGGCGCGCGGACGCGAATTGAAATTCGGCCTGCGCATCCATCTGATCGTCCGCGAGACCGAGCAGGAAGCGTGGAATGTCGCGAACAATCTCATCGCGCATCTCTCCGACGAGGCCATCGCCGCCGCCCAACGGAAGTTCGCGCAAGAATCCGATTCGATCGGACAAAAGCGCATGAGCGCCCTGCATGGAGGCGGCCGGCGCGACCGGCTCGAAATCGCCCCCAACCTTTGGGCCGGCGTCGGCCTCGTGCGGCGCGGCGCCGGCACGGCGCTGGTCGGCGATCCTTCGACCGTCGCCGCGCGCCTGCGCGAATATCAGGCGCTCGGAATCGATACGGTGATCGCCTCCGGCTATCCGCATCTCGAAGAGGCCTACAAGGTCGCTGAACTCTTGTTCCCGGAACTCGGCATCGGGCCGGAGCGCAAGATCTCGCACGGCACGGCGGTCGGCGAATATGGCGTCGGCGCCGCCAGCCGGCGCGTCGCGGCGGAATGAGGACGACGGCGATGAGCGAACAAGGAACCCTTCTCGCGTCCTCGGGCCCGTCTCCCGGACCTTATTGGAACGCCATCCGCATACAGGCGATCTTGGCGTCGAGGTTTTCGACCTGGATCGTTCCCGGGCTCGTCATCGCCATCTGGCAAGCGATCTGCTCGTTCGGCCTCGCCCCGTCGACTTTGTTGCCGTCGCCGCTGGCGGTCGCCGGCGCCGCATGGCGTCTGACGGCGACAGGCGAGCTGCCGCACAACATGGGCGTGAGCTTCCTGCGCGCCATCGCCGGCCTGGTGGTCGGCGGCGGCGTCGGATTTTTCCTCGGCCTCGCCAACGGCGTGTCGAAAATCAGCGATGCGCTGACCGATTCGACCGTGCAGATGGTGCGCAATATTCCGCATCTCGCGATGATCCCGCTCGTCATCTTGTGGTTCGGCATCGACGAGGAGGCGAAGCTCTTCCTCGTTGCGATCGGCGTGTTCTTCCCGATCTACATCAACACGCTGCATGGCATCCGCACCGTCGATCCGCATCTCGTCGAAATGGCGAAGAGCTACGGAATGGGGAGCCGCGACCTGTTCCGTCTCGTCGTCCTGCCCGGCGCTTTGCCGTCGATCTTCGTCGGGCTGCGCTATGCGCTCGGCATCATGTGGCTGACGCTCATCGTCGCCGAGACGATCGCGGCGCAGTCCGGGCTCGGCTATATGGCGATGCAGGCGCGCGAGTTCATGCTCGTCGACGTCGTCGTTCTGTCGATGCTCATCTATGCGCTGCTCGGCAAGCTCGCCGACTCGACCGCGCGCTTCCTCGAGCGTTCGTGCCTGTCCTGGCATCCCGCCTTTCAGCGCCAATGAGCGACGCCATGACTCTCGCGGAAACAAATCTCGCGGCCACGAGCAAGACGCTCCCCGATTTCAACGCCTTGTTTCGGGAACCGCCGCAGCCCGGCGTATCGATCACCGTTCGCGATCTGATCAAGGACTTCGGCGCCAAGCGCGTGCTCGACCGGCTCGACCTGCATGTGCCGGCGGGCCAGTTCCTCGCCATCGTCGGACGCAGCGGCTGCGGCAAGAGCACATTGCTGCGGCTGATCGCCGGCCTCGACGAGAAGAACGGCGGCCGTGTCTCTTTCGGCGAGCGCGCGACGACGAAAGCGAGCGACATCGCCCGCGTCATGTTTCAGGAGCCCCGGCTTCTGCCCTGGGCGCGCGTGCTCGCCAATGTGGAAGTCGGCCTCGGCGGGGCCGGTCGGGCTGCGCCCGACGGCCGAACGCGCGCGCAGGAGGCGCTGCAGTCCGTCGGCCTCGGCGATCGCGCCGGCGACTGGCCATCCATCCTCTCCGGCGGCCAGAAGCAGCGCGTCGCGCTCGCCAGGGCCCTGGTCAGCCGGCCGCGCCTGTTGGCCTTCGACGAGCCGCTCGGCGCGCTCGACGCGCTGACGCGCATCGAAATGCAGCAACTGCTCGAATCGGTATGGCTGCGCGAGCGCTTCACCGCTCTCCTCGTCACGCATGACGTGGCCGAGGCCGTCGCTCTCGCCGACCGCATCGTCGTCATCGAGAATGGCGCCGTCGCCCTCGATATTCCGGTCGATTTGCCGCGTCCGCGCCGCCGCGGCGCCGCCGAGGTCGCGACATTGGAGGAGCGGATATTGGATCATTTGTTGCGGAAGACGACGAGCGGCGCAGGCGACACATAAGCTTCGCGCAGCGCAGGCCCCCTCGCGGCGAGACAGAATCACGGCGCGAATCGATCAGCCGAAAACCGCGTCACTCCTGCAGCAGCCGGCTCACGAATTCCTCGATCCCCTTGGCCCGCCGTGGCCGGCGCTGGCGCTCCGCGCGCAATATGGCGAGGAGGTCGTCGAAGCTCGTCTGGAGATCGTCGTTGACGAGAACGTAATCATATTGCTTCCAGCGCTGGATTTCGTTGCGCGCATTGTCCAGCCGGCGCTCGATCGCCTCGCGCGTGTCCTCGGCGCGCCGCTCGAGCCGCGCCCTGAGCTCCTTCATCGAAGGCGGCAGGATGAAAATGGTGACCGTGTCGGACCCCATCTTTTCGCGTACCTGCTGTGTGCCCTGATAGTCGATGTCGAACAGAGCGTCGCGGCCTCGGCTCAAAATCTCTTCGACCGGCCCGCGCGGCGTGCCGTAGAAATTGCCGTGCACCTCGGCCCATTCCAGCAATTCGCCATTGTCGCGCATCGACTCGAACTGGCGCTGCGTGATGAAGCGATAATGTATGCCGTCGACTTCGCTGGAGCGGCGCTGACGCGTCGTCACCGAAATCGACAAGGTGAGATCGAGGTCGCGGTTCTGCAGCAGCATGCGCGTCAGCGTCGTCTTGCCCGCGCCGGAAGGCGAGGAGAGAATCAGAACGATGCCGCGGCGGGCGTCGGTGGGCGTAGTCGGCATTGGGCGTCCAAAAATAGCGAGTGGGGAGTAACGAGTGGAAGCGCTGCTGCTCGCTGTTCGCTACTCCCTACTCGCTTATTCTATGTTCTGCACCTGCTCGCGCCATTGCTCCACCTCGATCTTGAGCTCGAGGCCGATCGCCGTCAGGTCCGGATCGTTGGATTTGGCGCAGAGCGTATTGGTCTCGCGCGAAAGTTCCTGCGCCAGAAAATCGAGCCGCCGGCCGATGGGCCCGCCTTTGGCCAATAGCACATGGGCGCTCGCGACATGGGCGGCGAGGCGATCCAACTCCTCGCGTATGTCGGCCTTGACCGCGAGCAGCACGGCTTCCTGATGCAATCGCTGCGGATCGAAGCCGTTCGCCTGCTCGAGCAGCGCCGCCACTTGCTGGGCGAGACGGGCGCGCAGGCTCTCGGCGCTGCGGCCGGGCAGGCGCTCGGCTCGTGCGGTCAATTCGGCGATGCGGTTCAAACGTCCGGTCAAGACGACGGCGAGCGCGGCGCCTTCATCGAGACGCGAAGCGGCCAAGCCGTCGAGCGCCTCGGCGAGCGTCGCCAAAATCCCGGCGTCGAGCGCGCTGCGCCGCTCCTCGTCGTCCTCGGGCTCGACGACCTCGACGATGCCGCGAACCGCGAGCAGGCCGTCGAGCGAAGCCGGCCGCAGGGCCGCGTGCAACGGCACGTCGTCCAGCGCCTTCAGGAGCTTGTCGAGCGCGGCGCGATTGATGCGCGTTTCGACCGCCGCATCGTCGCGCTTCGCGGTCAAATTGGCGAAGCAGGCGCCGCGCGCGATCTTGCCGGCGATCTGCGCGCGCCTTTATTTCGACAGCGTCGAAATTCGGCGGCGTACGCAGCCGCAAGTCCAAGCCTTTCGAATTGACGGTTTTAATCTCCCAGGCGAAGCGCCACGGCCCGAGGCTGTCCTGGGCGCGAGCGAAGCCGGTCATGCTGGAGAGCGCCATGTGAACCTTGTCGTCAGTCGTGAGCAGTGAGTGGAAGCGCGCTGCTCACTCTACCGATAACTCGTTACATTCGGCACATTTTTCGGCGAGGTCAAATCCCAGCTCCTGTCGCGCAATGGATCGAGCGCCGTTCCTTCGGACGCGTCGAACACGCGTCCTCGGTCGATCAGGGCGGAGGTGGCCGGGCTCGGCGCGGCGTTGAGCGCGGTTCGGCTCTCCGTGGGCGGATCGTCCGGCGTGGGAGCGAGACCGAGTTTCGCCGCGCGTGCTTTTTGGTCGGCCAGCAATCTGGCGGAAACGGGATAGGCTCCAGGCGCGAGCGACTCCAGCGAGCCGCCGTCGGCGAGTTCGGACGCCTCGTCGGCGGGCGAATCGGGATCGGTCGTGGCGTCGGCGAGCAAGGCGCCGAAGATCGATTCTGCGCGCAGTCGTTGCGCGAATTCGGTGGTGAAGATCGGATGCGACTGTCGGCGGGCGTCGCCTCGTCTCGAAGTGAGACGCAGAGCCGTCTCATTGTCGCCGGCATAGTCCTCGGGCACGCCGGGCAAAAAGGCGCCGAGCCGCTTCAAGACGGAATGATCGGGAGACATCGCCAGTCCGCGCGGATAATCCTCGCGCCGCTCGTTCACGCCGACCAGCCGGCCGATCGAGAGCCTTCCGGCGTCGCCGCGCTTGTCGCGCGCCGGTTGTTGCGGCGGGGTGATCGTCGCGCCGGGCTCGAGGCGGTCGATTTCGGCCGCTCCCTTGTCTTTCTGGTCTCGCTCCAACTGGCGCCAGCGCTGGACGTTGCGTTGATGCTGCTCCAACGTCTCGGAGAAACTGTGGCCGCCCGCGCCATCCGCGACGAAATAGAGTTCCTGGGTATGCGACGGATTGGCCACGGCCTCCAGCGCCGCCTTGCCCGGATTGGCGATCGGCCCCGGCGGCAATCCATCGATCGCGTAGGTGTTGTACGGGGTCCACTTGTCGAGCTCGGATTTCAATATGCCCCGGCCCAAAGTCGCTTTGCCGCCGACGAGGCCGTAGACGATCGTCGGGTCGGATTGCAGCCGCATCCCCTTGCGCAGCCTGTTGACGAACACCGCCGCGACGCGCGGCCGCTCGTCCGCGCGGCCGGTTTCCTTTTCGACGATCGACGCGAGCGTCACCAGCTCATAAGGCGTCTTGACCGGCAGGTCGCGCGCGCGGCGCGCCCATATCTGATCCAGCAGCCTGCGCTGATCTTCCTGCATCTTGGCGACGAGCTTGGCGCGCGGATAGCCGCGGGCCACCTTATAGGTCTCCGGCAGCAGCGCGCCTTCCTTCGGAATTTCAGTCACGTCGCCGGCCAGCACGTCGCTGTCGCGCAGGCGCGCGACGATCTGCTCGGTGGTCAGGCCTTCGGGAATCGTCACGCCATGCAAAATCTGACGGCCGTTCACCAGCTCGTCCATGACCTCGCGCAGGCTGGCGTTCTGCTTGAACAGATATTCTCCCGGCTTGAGCTTGCTGCGCCCGCCCTCGACGAGCAGAGCGATATTCATCAGCAGGGGATTGTCGATGACGCCCTCGCGCTCGAGCCGCGCCAGAATTTCGGGGACGTCGCTGCGCGGCGCGATATAGACGATTTTTTCCGCGGCCAGAGGCCCTGGCTCGCGCAACTTGTGCAGGATCGCGACGAGACCGATCACGCAGGCGACCGCCAGCACGAGCAGAAAGGACAAGAATCCGCTCAGCGCCGACAGCGCGCCCTCCCGCCGCTTGGAGCGGGGAGGCGGGGGCGGAGGCGCTTCCGGCTGCAGCGATTGCTTGGGGCTCTGAAGACTGGCGCGCCGGCGAAAGAAACGCGACACGCTCTCGCGAGCCGAATCGTCCTGATCGCCTCTAGGGTCCTCGGCTCGGCCGTCTGGAGCATCGCTCATGGGATCACTCCGCCTTTGTTCGGTTTCGGTAGCGCGTCGATCTTGGTCGGCGACTCGAATAGATGATCGGCGCTGCGGCAGGAACGGTCGGCGTGAGCGAATGCGTCGACATGGCGCCGCAAACGAGGCCGATTCGTTACCCTATCGTTCTTTGTGGCGAAATCAGGAACGCGCGTCATCCCCAGCCGGGTCCGGCTAGAGCGTTTCCAGCCGAAGTGGAAACCGGTTCGGCGTCGGAAACGCGTCAAAACAAGAAGCTGGAGTCTTTCCGTGTTTCAATGAAACATGGAAAGACTCTAGTCGCGCACACCACTTTCGGCCGCGGCCCCGAAAAGCTCCGGGGCCGAGAGCGCGCTATCGCGCGCGCTGGAACACCAATGAAGCATTGGTTCCGCCAAATCCGAAAGAATTGGACAGCACGACATCGATCTTGCGCGAGCGCGCCCGATGCGGGACGAGATCGATGGCGGTTTCGACGGACGGATTGTCGAGATTGCGGGTCGGCGGCGCTATGCCGTCGCGCAGCGCCAAGATCGAATAGATCGCCTCCACCGCGCCGGCGGCCCCGAGCAGATGGCCGATGGCCGATTTGGTCGAGGACATCGACAACTTGGGCTCCTCATTGCCGATCAGCCGCTGCACGGCGGAAAGCTCGATCTCGTCGCCGAGCGGCGTCGACGTGCCGTGCGCATTGACATAATCGACATCGGAGACGCGGATGCCGGCGCGTTTCAGCGCGATCTCCATGCAGCGATAGGCGCCGTCGCCGTCCGGCGCGGGCGCGGTGATGTGATAGGCGTCGCCCGACATGCCGTAGCCGATGAGCTCGGCATAGATCTTCGCCCCCCGCGCCTTGGCGTGCTCATAGGATTCGAGCACCACGCAACCGGCGCCCTCGCCCATCACGAAACCATCGCGGTCACGGTCGTAGGGCCGCGACCCGGCTTCGGGACGATCGTTGAAGCCGGTCGACAGGGCCCGGCAGGCGGCGAAGCCCGCGACGCCGATGCGATTGACCGGCGATTCCGCGCCGCCCGCGACCATCACCTCGGCCTCTTCGAGCGCGATGAGCCGGGCGGCGTCGCCGATGGCGTGCGCGCCGGTCGAGCAGGCGGTCACCACCGCGTGATTGGGGCCCTTGAGGCCGTGCATGATCGAGACATAGCCGGAGGCGAGATTGATGATCCGGCCGGAGATGAAGAAGGGCGAAACGCGGCGCGGGCCCTTTTCCTTCAGCGTGATCGAGGTCTCATAGATGCCGCCGAGACCGCCGATCCCCGAGCCGATGAGCACGCCGGTGGCGTTCTGCTTCTCGGGCGTGTCCGCTTTCCAGCCGGCGTCGGCCAGAGCCTGCGTCGCGGCGCTGACTCCATAGATGATGAAATCGTCAACTTTCCGCTGCTCTTTGGGATCGAGCCAAGCGTCCGCGTCGAACGTGCCGTTCGAGCCGTCGCCGCGCGGCACGATTCCTGCGATTTGACACGGAAGATCCGACGCCTCGAACGTATCGATACGACGGAAGCCGTGTTCTCCGGCGATCAGTCGCCGCCAATTGGCGTCTACGCCACAGCCCAACGGCGAAACAATGCCGAGACCGGTGACCACCACCCTGCGCATGGATAACTCTCGAGCGATGCTCTCAAATCGATTCCCGATGCGCGACGACGAATCCTCAGATGATCCGCGTCGCGTATTCGTGGCGGCCCGGATCAGGCGGCCTTGGCCTTTTCCAGGAACGCGACAGCGTCGCCGACCGTGAGAATGGTCTCGGCCGCGTCGTCGGGAATCTCCACGCCGAATTCTTCTTCGAAGGCCATGACCAGCTCGACCGTGTCGAGCGAATCCGCTCCGAGATCGTCGATGAAATTGGCCTTGTCGACCACCTTGTCGGGCTCGACGCCGAGATGTTCGACAACGATCTTCTTTACGCGCTCGGCGACATCGCTCATCTGCTCTGATCCTCGTTCGATTGCTCTGCTGATACCGATTTCGCGGATCCTGGATGTTTCGATCCCGGCCGCTTTTGATCGCTCAGGGGTAAAACCTCGTTCATTCGCGCCGTATCGCTCACGCGATTGCGGTGGAAATGGCGCCACTGGGATGAGCGCATCGCCGGCCCGAGTGCTCGAAACGGCGGCGCCCCCGGGCGACGTCGCGTCTGGTAGCATACTTCATTGGCGATGGCGAGAGGGCGCCGAACGCTCCGTCGCGCCAATTCGAGGGCCTCAAATCATGGCCATTCCGCCGTTCACATGCAGCGTCTGGCCGGTGACATAAGCCGCTTCGTCGCTGGCGAGATAGACGACGGCGCCGGCCACGTCGGCGCCCGTGCCGAGCCGCCCGGCCGGGACGACGCGCAGGATCGCCTCCTTCTGTTTCTCGTCCAGGGCGTCGGTCATCGGGCTGGCGATGAAGCCCGGAGCGACGCAATTGACGGTGATGCCGCGCGAGGCGACCTCGGCGGCGAGCGATTTGGTCATGCCGATCATGCCGGCCTTGGCCGCCGCGTAATTTCCCTGTCCGGGGTTGCCGGTCACGCCGACGATCGAGGTGATGCCGATGATTCGCCCGAATCGCTTGCGCATCATCCCCCGCAGCGCGGCGCGGGAGAGGCGGAAGGCGGAGGTGAGATTGACGTTCAACACAGCGTCCCAATCCTCGTCCTTCAAACGCATGAACAGCATGTCGCGGGTGATGCCGGCGTTGTTGACGAGAATGTCGAGCCCGCCCAGCGCCTTTTCCGCCGCCGGGACGAGAGCCTCGGTCTGTTCTTTGTCGGAGAGATCGCCCGGCAGAACATGGACGCGTTCGCCGAGTTCGCCCGCGAGCGCCTCCAGCGCCTCCCTGCGCGTGCCGGAAAGCGCCACGACCGCGCCGCTCGCATGCAGGGCGCGCGCGATATCCTTGCCGATGCCGCCGCTGGCGCCGGTCACCAGCGCCGTTTTGCCCGTCAGATCGAACATGTCGCTCCCCTTGTTTTCTCGTTGCGCCCCGCGCCGCCGCTCGCCGCGGCCATGAGCCGACGAAGCCTCGGAAATCTCGGGCCTCCTATAGGGCGCCGGCCGTTCGTTAGGCAATCGCAAGAAAAGGGACGGCGACGCCTGAGTACGTAGAATTACCGTGAAGTAAAAATGCAACATATGTAGTAGATATGCCACATTAGGTTATTACTTAAGGGTGCTGAATTGCAACAGGCGAGAATTAAATACCAATTTTGCCTCGTCACAGTGCAGTCTTCGGTTTACAGCCCTGGATATTTACTAAATCTTCGCTCCGCAGCGGTTCAAATAGCGATGAAGCACGAGCCGGCTCACGGGCTTTGCGCCCGTGCTGATTTTTAAACTGAAGGAGCGAACTTATGAAAAAAGGAATTTCGGCCTTGGCCATCGCAACGGCGCTCGCGGCAGGCTCGGCGTCCGCGGCCGACTTGCCCTCCCGCAAGGAGGCGCCGGTCTTCGTGCCCCCGCCCGTCTTCTCCTGGACGGGTCCCTATGTCGGTCTGAACCTCGGCGGCGGCTGGCTCGACCGCACGAACAATTGGAATTCGAATCCCCTCCTTTTCGGTCCCTTCTTCCCGAACGTCGGCTTCAATCCGCTCTTCCCGAACGTCGGTCTCCTGGGCTTGGGCTCGAACAACAACGGCTCCAACGGCGGCGTCGTCGGAGGCTTCCAGATCGGATACAATTATCAGCTTTCGCCGCTGTTCGTGGTCGGCGTGGAAACCGACTTCCAAGGCACGAGCATCGGCAGCAGCAGCAACAACAATTGGTGGGGCGGCTGGGGCAACAGAGTCAGCCTGCCTTGGTTCGGAACCTTGCGCGGCCGCGTCGGTCTGGCGCTGCTCGATTCGCGCCTGCTCGTCTACGGCACGGGCGGCTTCGCCTATGGCGAGGCTCGCCAGCCGTGGGGGGGCGGATGGTGGGGCAACAACAACGACATCGCCACCGGCTGGACGGCGGGCGGCGGCATCGAATACGCCTTCCTCCCCAACTGGTCGGCGAAGGTCGAATATCTCTATACGGACCTCAGCAACAACAACAATAACAACAATTGGTCGGCCGTCGGCTTTCCCTTCGGCGGATTCAACGGCTTCGGCGGCGGCTGGTGGTGGAACAACCGCCATGCCCGGCTCCATACGGTTCGCGCCGGCGTGAACTATCACTTCAACCTGTTCACGCCCGCCCCGGTCGTCGCCAGATATTGATCGACGCCCGACGGCTCGAAAAGCCCGGCCGATGCGGCCGGGCTTTTTTGTTGCGCGAATCATCGATCGACGTCCGGCCGATCGTCGCGCGGAGTCGCGACCGAACGGAATGAACGAAAGTCATGTCACACGAACGCGCGATAGGCCTCGAGGTCGGCCGGCGCGCCGACAGCCGTTCCCGCGGCCTCTGGGACGATTCGCTTCAGGAGCCCCGTCAGCACCTTGCCGGCGCCGCATTCGACGAATTTCGTGACGCCCTGCTCGGCGATATAGGCGACGCTCTCGCGCCAGCGCACCGTGCCGGTCACCTGTTCGACCAGCAAGCGGCGAATCTCTTCGGGATCGGTCGTCGGTCGCGCCGTGACATTGGCGACGACGGGAACGCGTGGCGGGCGAATCGCCGCCGTCGCCAACGCCTCGCGCATGGCGTCCGCCGCCGGCTGCATCAGAGCGCAATGGAAAGGCGCGGACACCGGCAAAAGCAAGGCCCGCTTCACGCCGCGCTCCTTGGCGATGGCGATGGCCCTGTCCACAGCCGCTTTCGCGCCGGAGACGACGATCTGGCCGCCGCCATTGTCATTGGCCGCCTGGCATACCGCGCCCTCCGCATGGGCCGCGGCTTCGGCGATCTCGCGCGCGGCGTCGAGCTCCACGCCGAGCAGCGCCGCCATGGCGCCCTCGCCGACCGGGACCGCCGCCTGCATGGCCTGGCCGCGCAAGCGCAGCAAGCGGGCCGTATCGGCGACCGTCAGCGCGCTGGCGGTGGCGAGCGCCGAATATTCGCCGAGCGAATGGCCGGCGACGAATGCGACGTCGCGCGCCAGATCGAGCCCGGCGTGGGCCTCCAGCACGCGCACGGCGGCGAGGGAAACCGCCATCAGCGCCGGCTGCGCATTGGCGGTCAGCGTCAGCTCGGCCTCCGGCCCCTCGAACATCAGGCGCGACAGAGAGGCGCCGAGCGCCGCGTCGACTTCCTCATAAACGGCGCGCGCCTCGGCGAATGATTCGCCGAGCGCCTTGCCCATGCCGACCGCCTGCGACCCCTGACCCGGAAAAACAAATGCTCTCGACATGCGTAATCGCCTCTTTCGCTCATCGACCTCGCGCCGAGTGGCGCAGGCGACGCGGCGTGTCAAGCCGCAAGCCGGCCGATCCAGGGCGGCGAGCGAAGAATCGGGCGGCGCCGCCGCCTACGGCCGGCGATGAGGGCGGTTCGGTTCTGAAATGGCGGAGGGGGCGGGATTCGAA
>PQAN01000071.1 GCA_003105285.1 Methylocystaceae bacterium | reverse complement strand
GCATTCGACGCCTTCCGCTTGCGTGAGCGTCTTCAACAGATCGATCTCGGCCTGCGTGTCGGTGCTGAAGCGATTGACGGACACGATGACCGGCACGCCGAACTTCTGCACATTGGCGATGTGGCGCTTCAGATTGGCGAAGCCCTTTTCCAGCGCCGCGACATTCTCGTTCTTCAAATCGTCCTTGGCGACGCCGCCGTGCATCTTCAGCGCGCGAATGGTCGCGACGATGACGGTGAGATCGGGCTTCAGCCCCGCCTTGCGGCACTTGATGTCGAAGAACTTCTCGGCGCCGAGGTCGGCGCCGAAGCCCGCCTCCGTCACGACATAGTCGGCGAGCTTCAGCGCCGCCTTGGTGGCGATGACGGAGTTGCAGCCATGCGCGATATTGGCGAAGGGCCCGCCATGGATRAAGGCYGGATTGTTCTCGAGCGTCTGCACGAGATTGGGCGCGATCGCATCCTTGAGCAGAGCGGCCATCGAGCCCGCGGCCTTCAATTCGGAAGCGCGCACATTCTTCTTGTCGCGCGTCTGGGCGACGATGATGTCGCCGAGACGGCGCTGCAGATCGGCGAAGCTGCTCGCGAGGCAGAAGATCGCCATCACCTCCGAGGCGACGGTGATGTCGAAGCCGTCCTCGCGCGGATAGCCGTTGGCGACGCCGCCGAGCGACGACACGATCGACCGCAGCGCGCGGTCGTTCATGTCCACGGCGCGGCGCCAGCTGATGCGGCGCGGATCGATGCCGAGCGAATTGCCCCAATAGACGTGATTGTCGATGAGCGCGGCGAGCAGATTGTTCGCCGTTCCGATGGCGTGGAAGTCGCCGGTGAARTGGAGGTTGATGTCCTCCATCGGCACGACTTGTGCATAGCCGCCRCCSGCGGCGCCGCCCTTSACGCCGAAGCACGGACCGAGGCTCGGCTCGCGCAGGCACATGATGGCCTTCTTGCCGATGTGGTTGAGCGCGTCGCCGAGGCCGACGGTCGTCGTCGTCTTGCCTTCGCCGGCCGGCGTCGGCGTGATGGCGGTGACGAGGATCAGCTTGCCGTCGGGACGGTCCTGCAGCGACGAGAGATAATCGAGTGAGACTTTCGCCTTGTAATGTCCGTAAGGCAACACATATTCGGCGGGAATGCCGAGCTTCTCACGCGCGACATCGACGATCGGCCGCATCTTCGCGGCTTGCGAGATCTCGATGTCCGACTTGGGCGCCAGGTGCTGGTTGTCTTTCCCGCTCGCGGCGGGAGCGGACGAGGCTTCGGACATTACAATTTCTCTCCCCTCACAGAAAGCGTTTCGCCAACCCTTGTGTTTTTATCCGGCCGTCGATCGTCGCGCGTCGGAAACTAGGGTTCGCGCGCAGCCAACAGCCGTCGGGCCAAGACCGCAACGCGAGTCTTCGCCATCATTGTCCGGCGAAACTAGAACCTTCCGATTGTTTCATCAAGTAACCCCCGGATGCGGCAATTCGCCGACTCGGCGCGCTGTCTCGTCGCTTTCTGAGCCCGGTCGAAAACTCGCCCCGCGCCGCCCCTATGGATGAGAACGAATTTCCTCGTCAAGCGAAATTATCGCGTCCTGGACCCGCCGCTTTGCCCCGAAAATCGGCCGTTACGGAGCGTCCCTCTTCGTTCGGCGATGCGCTTTCCGCGGCCGACATATTCGAATAGCCGGGGTCGCTATCCTACCCATATCCCATTCTATCGAATGGGATATAATCCCTCTCCCAACCCGGTTTACAAATCCGCCTGCCGGCGGCGACAAAATACAAAGATTCAAAAGTCTTAAAGACTGACGTGGCGGTCGGGCCCTACGAGCGTTAGGCGCCTGACAGTGTGGATATACGACCTTCTCCTCGACGCCGTTTTGACTACCCCTCCCCCTTCGAGCGGGGGAGGAGTCGGCCGCTCGACGAACGGGCTCGCGCCCACCCTCTTCTCATGCCGGAAAAAAATTCAGCGCGACGCCGTTGATGCAATAGCGCTGTCCCGTGGGGGGCGGGCCGTCGGCGAACACATGGCCGAGATGAGAGCCGCAGCGACTGCAATGCACTTCGGTGCGGGTCATCCCATAGCTGCGATCCGTCGATGTGGCGACCGCTCCCCCGAGGGGATCGAAGAAGCTCGGCCAGCCTGTGCCGCTGTCGAATTTTTGGCGCGAAGCGAACAATGGCTGGTCGCATCCCGCGCAAGTGAACACGCCCGCCCGCTTCTCGTGGTCGAGCGCGCAACTGCCGGGACGTTCGGTGCCATGCTGGCGCATCACGGCATATTGCTCCGGCGTCAGGCGGGCGCGCCATTCCTCGTCGCTGTGCGTCACGGCGAATGAGCTGTCGTTCATTGGCGATCTCCCTGCGATTAATTTTTGTTGTTTTATCATGAGACCGGGATAGGGCGGGAGGAAAAGACTTTACGGCCCGAGGACAGGCGATAGACTTGCAAGAATCGTCCGGCCGACCGCAAAGGCGCAGCCATGGCGGATTCGAAACAATTCGACGCCGTGATCATCGGCTCCGGCCTCGGCGGCCTGACGGCGGGCGCGCTGCTCGCCAAGGCGGGGTTCGGCGTCTGCGTGCTGGAGCGCAATTTCAGTCTGGGCGGCGCGGCCTCGGTCTATCGCATCGGCTCCGTGACGGTCGAAGCGTCGCTGCACCAGACCTCCGACCCGCGCAATCCGCGCGACGTCAAGCGCCGCATCCTGGACGAACTCGGCATATTGGACGAGATCGAATGGGTTTCGACCGGTCCGCTCTATACCGTGCGCGGCGGACCGCTCGGCGAGCCCTTCACCCTGCCCGTCGGCTTCGAGGCGGCGAAGGACGCGTTGGCGCAACGCTTTCCGAAACAGGCGCAGAGAATCGCGCGCTTTCTCGACGGGCTCGATACGATCCATGATTCGCTGTGGAATCTCTCGCTGGCGCGCGAAGATCATTCCATCGCCAAACTCACCAGAGGATTGAGCGAGCTCGCGCCCGCCGCCGCCGACTGGCGATCCTCGCTCGACGACGTGTTCTCGCGCGAGTTCGGCGGGGACGAAGCCGTGAAATGCGCGCTCGCCGCCAATCTGCTCTATTTCGGCGACGACCCAAAGCGCATGTGGTTCATCTACTACGCCCTGGCCCAGGGCGCCTATATCGCCTCCGGCGGCGCCTATATCAAAGGCGGATCGCGGCAGTTGAGCCTGAAGCTCGCCAAGACGATCACCCGCGCGGGCGGCGTCGTGCGCCTGGGCCGGGCCGCCAACGCCATCGAGACCGACAGCGACGGCAGAGTCGCCTTCGTGCGGCATGTGAACCGCAAATCGGGCGAGGGCGAGGAGCGCATCGGCGCGCGCGTCGTGCTGGCCAATTGCGCCCCGACCGTCGCCGCCGAACTCCTCCCCGAGCCGGCGCGCGCGGCCATGGAGCGGGCCTTCGGCGCGCGCGATCTTTCGACGTCGCTGTTCTGCGCGCATTTCGGCCTGAGCGAAAAGCCTTCGACAGTCGGGTTGAGCAATTATTCGACGATCGTCCTGCCCGAGGAGTTGACGCGCTTCGACCAATATGGCGCGTCGGCGGCGTTGCTCGGCGACGCGCCGAAGGGAGAACTGCCGGTTCTCGGCGTCGCCAATTTCGGCTCGATCGATTCGGGGTTGTGGGAGACGCCGCCGGTGCTGCTCAGCGTGCTCGGCCTCGACCGCATCGGCAATTGGCGCGGCCTCGCGCGCGAAGCGGCGAAAGAGCGCCGCGAACGATGGCTCGACGCCATTCTCGCGCGGCTCGAGCGCGACCATCCCGGACTTTCCGAACTCGTGCTGGAGCGCAGTCTGCTCACCGCACAGTCGATGCAGGGTTATTTGAATACGCCGGACGGAGCCGTCTATGGCTTCGCGCCTCTGCCGCCGACCGAACCCATCTGGGCGGGTTTCCCGCGCACGCCACACACGCCGGCGCCGGGCCTCTATCTCGCCTCCGCTTTCGGCGGCGAGCACGGCTTCAACGGCGCGATGCTGTCGGGAGCCGAGGCGGCGAAACTGGCCATGAATGATCTGCACGGCTCGGGCGAGCGACCTCATACCGTTTCCGGTTGATCAATGCGCGTTGTCATTCCCGGCGGGCCGAAGGCCAGACCGGCGATCCAGCGGCCACGATCACAGTTTTTCAGCCTTTGCTCCTAGATTCCCGGTCGCCGCTTCGCGTCGCCGGGAATGACAGGCGCCAGGAGACGCCGCGAAGCGATCGGCCGGAAAGCGTATCACGCATAAAACGGCGAGTTGATCGCCTTGCTCGCCTCGGCGACGACATCGCCATTGTAGAGCCTGACCGTCAGCGAGCCGCCGAGCTGTTGCGCAGCCTCGGCGAGATAGCCGACGGCATAGGCTTTGGCGTTCTCCAACGTGTCGAACTCGTAAAACCCGCCGATCGTATTCGTATTGATCCCGCTGAGCCAGGTCTTGCTCTTCAGGCCCGGGTTTTTCTTCATGGCGACGTCGATGTCTTTCCAAGGAATGGTCTCGAAGGGAATCGAGACCTGGATCTCCGCATAGAGAAAAACTTTCTTGACGCTCATGCCCATCCTCCAAAAGCGCGACATCATCCACGCGGCCGGATAAGCGCATAAATTTACTAGCCTAACAAGACAAAAAAGCAGGCATGGACTGAGTTGTCGTTTTTATAACAACATGCCTAAATTTTATATATTGACCTTTTTGATGGTTTTTATGAGCTTCTGTCATCCCGTTCAGGAGGCGCGGCGTGGCGGATAACTATTACTCTCAGGCGATTCATGGCCCGTTCGAGACATTCGAACTCGGCGACTTCGAATTGGAGAGCGGCGAGAAAATCCGCTCGCTGAAGCTCGCCTACGCCACATTCGGAACTCTG
>PQAN01000070.1 GCA_003105285.1 Methylocystaceae bacterium | reverse complement strand
GTGCTCCATGAGATCGTCGTCACAGTTCGACCGATCTCCGACGAAGCGATCGCGGACATCGTAGATCAGGTCTTTCTGCCGCTGGTCAGGCCTACCGGCGGGGCGAGCGATCCGAGGCAGGGTTGAATATCTGGAATGCCTCTAGGTGGGCCTTTTGGGCGCCAGTGGCTCCCGAGTTCCTTATCATTTTCGGGAGCTTTGAGAGCGACCGCGACAATAAGATACGCCACGGCCCCTATTGACCAGCGCCGCACAATAAGATACATAATGCATCCTATCTGGCGGCGCTTGTGTGTCCACGCTGGTGGACCTTCCGGTGTGCCGCCTTCCCCATCGAGCTCTTCGCTTCGATCGGCGGCATAGGATGAGTCCAACCCAGATGAGATGTTCCACCCAAAATCGCGCTCACCCGGACGCACTGATTTACGCGTCGATTACATCGACATCGGCGAGCGCTGCGGACGCGCAGGAGCATCATCGCTTCATCCACGGCGTGGGCGGTTCCGAGGCGCCCGCATATCGGGGGGAGAAGAATGACAGAATGCTCCCAATCGCCGCGATCGACATCAAACAAGCAGATATTTCGGAAACGCGGCTCACCGCCTCCTGTCGTCTCGCTGAGCCGCTCGCACTGAGCGCGACGGGCGGCGAAACGCCTCCAGTCGACCCTATGGCGGAACGCGAGCCGTTACTCGTGGTTTCGAGCGACTATTCTACGAGTTGGGCGGTAAAAATGCTCAAACTTAAAGTGGCGCTCTTTACCCTGCCTCAGATCTTTGTGTTGGCTGGATGCGCGTCTGTTCCTCTACAAGAGGGCGGGACGCTGACATCGTACAATAACCTTGGCGAAGAAAAGGGGTTTCTCTCGAAGTCGAGAAATTATGTCGATACGAACGCGCTGCCGACTGTGAAATCTGTAAGTATCGTTCCAACAACATTTACGCGCAGCGTTCTCTCTCGCGTGACAGAAGCGCAGGATCGCGCGTTGGTCGCAAATGCCCTAAATCGCGAGCTTTGTGTCGCCCTGAGCGACAAGTTTCAACTCGTCTCGCCAGGTGAACGCGCCGACCTGACGGTTCGAGCCGTCGTAACGGATGTACAGCTGACCGACAAGGCTGTGGCTGGTGTTGCGACCGCAGTTTCATTGGGCAGCCGCGCGGTGTTGCCGGTAAGCGTTCCGCGTCTCCCATTTGGTCTGGGGGGACTTGCCGTCGAAGGGGAAGCGATTGATAGCCGCCGGGTTCAGCGCGCCGCGATGGTATGGGCCCGTGGCGCGAACTCGATCACGAACAGCCCACGCGTTTCTGACGTCGGCGACGCATATGCCTTGGCTTCGACTTTCGCCAATGATTTTTCTCAGATGCTCGCTGCTGGCAAAGAACCGCAGTTGTTGGACATTTCCCTACCATCGATCGATCGGATTCGATCATCGCTCGGCGGCGAGCATAAATATGCTGCTTGCGAGACCTTTGGGCGCACCCCGGGCCTCGCGGGATTGGTTGCAGGCAAATTTGGTGCTCCGCCAGAATGGACTGACGAGGGTAGTAATGCTGTATCACAGTAGCTAGGTTTGAAATGGCGTCGAAAACCTATGATTACATTACTCTGGTAAACAATGACGAAAGGTCGCTCAATTTGCGAGGCCGGATGAGATACCTGATAATGCACGTCTATCGGAAGCTTATGTACACCGCAAACTGTTTTATGGCGGTCATCGGATGCGCCAATGCCGCGAGCGCGCTGGATCCAAATGCCACTTGGCTCACAGAGGATGGCCGCGTTCGTGTTCGTGTTGAACAGTGCGGCGCGAAACAGGAGCAGATCTGCGGCTATGTAGTTTGGATGAGAGAACCGGTCGATGCGAAAGGACACGCGCTTCTCGACGAGAGCAATCCCGACCCCGCGAAACGCTCGCGACGTCTATTAGGCCATCAGCTGATTATGGGGCTGTCGCCGGGCTCGGAAGGACGGTTCTCTGGCCGGATTTATAGTGCTGACAATGGTAAATACTATAATATCACGCTGTGGCGCGAGTCGGACAAGTTGCAAGTGAGAGGTTGCATGATATCCGTCTTATGCGTGACTCAGAATTGGTCTCTGGCGCCAAACATCATACAAGGACAGCTTGTTGGGCTGACCGGCGACCCAGGCGGCCCGAAACCAGATAAAGAATGGGTTGCACCGAAGCCCACCAAATCGATCCCAGTTACGAAAGCCACCAAATAACTCTCGTTCCCTTGTTGCGGCAGTATCGCCTGCGGACTTGTAAAAGTCTGTTCGTAAATCGGCGTGTGGCGACGACGCCTATCGGCGTGGTGAAGTCTCGAGATAGCAGAGGGGTCGAGACATCTTGCCGAACACCTTGTTCTCCCGTGAGGTCTCACAATACAATCTCCGGTGGCGGCTTCCGAGCGAGAATGGCCTCGCGCGATGACCGAACAGATCGCAAGGCGGCGTAGGGGCGCTGCGCTCGAGGACGCTATTCTGGACGCCGCTTGGACCGAGCTGGCAAGCCAGGGCTATTCAAATCTGACGTTCGAAGCCGTGGCTAAGCGCGCCGGCACCAGTCGCCCGGTCCTCTATCGCCGGTGGAGAACGCGCGTAAATCTCGCCTCTGCCGCCGTCGCGCGATACATCACATTCAATCCCGTGACCGTGCCCGACCTCGGCAATGTGCGAGACGAACTCTGCCTCCTGCTGCGCAAGTATGCGGATCGTACGCCGCCAAAGCTCATGCGGCTCGCTTTCGACATGAGTGCGGACATGGCGGCCGAGCAAACCAGTTTCACGGATGAGCAATTTCGGCAGGCCCCTCTCGAGGGCGTGCTCCAGCGAGCTGTCGAACGGGGCGAAATCGATAAGGGACGTTTGACCCCTTGCGTTCTGCGCGCGCCGCTCAGCCTGGTGCTCCATGAGATCGTCGTCACGGTTCGACCGATATCTAACGAAGCCATCGCGGAAATCGTAGATCAAGTTGTTCTGCCGCTGGTCAGGCGGACCAGTGGAGTCGCCCGATCCGTGGGCTGACCGAACGATCGGTAGGGCGCTATGCCCGTTTTTTGGGGGACTTCGTATGGCCCTCGCTCGGCCCCTCGTTCGGCCCCTCGTTCGAATTCCAGAGCTTCGCGAGCCGTCGCAAAAATAAGATTCGCTACGTTTCTTATTGACAGCGGCGCGTCATTTAAGATACTAGCGGTATCTTAAATGACGCGCTGTTGTGCTTGGGGACCTCGCATCAGGTTTTCCGCATTGACGCGCTTCGAATCGATCGACGGCCAAGAGAGCGAGACCAATCACGATGAGATGTTCCGCCACAAATCGCGCCCACTTGGGCGCACTGATTTTCGCGTCAATGACATCGACATCGGCGAGCACTGCGGACGCGCAGGAGCAAGATCACATCATACTCGGCGTGGGCGGCTCCGTGGCGCCCACATATCAGGGCGCGAAGAACGACAGAGTGCTCCCCATACCCGCGATCGACATCAAACAAGGCCCGTTCTTCGCAAATCTCCGCAATGGCGTGGGCATTGCTCCGATCAGCACCGATGTCGTGACGATCGGCGCGAGCGTCAACTTCATGCAAGGCTATCGCGCCCGCGACGTGCCTTATGGCGTGTACGCGCTCTCGGACGGAGTGGGCGCGCGGATATTCGCCACGATAAGGGCGGCAGGATTCGTCGCGACGATCGGCGCGACCAAGGGCGTGTTGAACGGGACCAAAGGAGCGATCGTCGACGCCAGTGTTTCCTACCCGATTCAGCTCTCGTCGGAGTTTTCACTGACGCCGACTTTCGGCGCGACATGGGCCGATCGTCGGCACAACGACCGCTATTTCGGCGTAACGCCCATACAAGCGCTGACGTCAGGCCTGCCGCAATTCGACACCGGTTCGGGCGTCAAGGATATTTCCGGAACGCTCACCGCCTCCTATCGTTTGACTGACCGGATCACGTTGAGCGCCACGGGTGGCGTAACGTCTTTGGTCGGCGCCATGAAGGATAGTCCTCTCGTGTTCAATAAAACGCAGCCCTTTGGCTTTCTCATGCTGACGTATCGCATGTGAGTGTCGAGTGACCACATCTAACTCGCGGATCCGGTCGCATCCGCGAGTTAGATGTGGGCGGATGGAGCAATAATCATGGCCGACAACGTCCTATCGAAAGTTGCGCTGTCCCGCCGCTCCTGGACCCGCCGCAGCGCGAGGGACTCGCATACGGATGTCGCTACAGTCCCTGTGCTCTCAGTAGGAGGCTATGCCCGAGCCGATGGCGGCCCGCCGGCGTTTGGAAGCGCGAGCCATCAATTCACGCCTGCCTCGTCGCTGGAGACTCTTCCGCCGGTCTCTCTGAGTAATCTCGATGGCGATCCCGCGCCGCTGGCAGCCGGTCAAGGTAAAGTGCTCTTGGTCAATATCTGGGCCACATGGTGCCAATCCTGCCTGACCGATTTGCCGCTGCTCGAACGATTTCACGAGGCAGTCGGCGACCGCGTAGACGTCGCCGCAATTTCGATCGACAAGGCGGATCAGGGCCTAGTGCGGCGCTATCTCAAGATGATCTCCATTCATTCCGTCCCGATCTATCTCGATCCGGACGAGCGGCTAGCGAGTAGTTCGAGCGAAAGCCCGGCGCCGCTCCCGATTTTCGGACTACCCATAACCTATCTGATCACGCCGTCTGGTCGGATCGCCGGTTACGTATCGGGAATTTCGGACTGGCTCACGCAGGATGCGCGCAAGCTGCTCGCCTATTACGCCTCGGCCTGACGCAGCTCTGTGTCCGGCGCCGAGAGGCGTCCATAGAGTTGTGAGACTTCGTACGATCTTGTAGCGATTTCGAGAAGACGAATTGATTGCCGGGACTGCTCATTCGCCCCCGCACATACGAACTCGGCGCGGTGATTTCATCGACAATTTTTACATGGAGTATTTGATGTGATTGGTCCTTTGCCTGTCGAGCTAGCGAAGCGCGAACGAATCGTCTCAGCCGCGAAGTTCGCCGCAGAAGCGGCGACTGCGAGCGCTCGACTCGAGTCCGCAGTCAGGGAAGCGCTGCGTTTTGCTCTCGCAGACGCTTATTTGATCTATTTCGACGGTGAATACGGGAGCCTCGTGACGGAATGTGTCGAGGCCGCCCAAAAAGCCGCGCGGCAGTCGAAAACCGAAGCGGAGATTGCTTCTGTCATCGACGAAGCTTTCTCTGCCGCTATCGATGCGCATTTGAGAAAGTTGGCAACGAAACTCCCGAGCGATGACCCTCGCCCGGCCTGAGTAGCCGGTGGCTGTGGGTCTTCGACCTTCGGAAGTCGTCGGGGACCTTCTCGCGCGTCGAGAGCCGCAGAAAGGCGCAAGCGCCACGCTCATGAGTAGCGAACGACCCTGAGTGAGTTCAGGCCCTCGCGGCATCGGCAGCCGCGTCGCTCCAATCGAGTGCAGACGAACTCTCGAGATTCGGCCAATTGCGACTTCGCCAAAGGGTTGTTAAGATACTAAATGTATCTTATATGACATCTCCGGGCTTGCGAACCTTTGACCAAGTTTTCCGCTATCGGCTTCCAATCGGCCAACGGACAAATCCAGATGAGATCTACCGCTACAAATCGTGGCCGCAAGGGCGCCCTGTTTGTCCCCTCGACGACATCGACGTCGACAATCGCTATGGAGAGGTAGGAACAAAATCACGTCGAAAAGTGACGTGGCCGGGCCGTGATACCGTCAGCCGAAACAACGAAAAATCGAACGGCCGTTCGGTTTCAAGACTGTGCAAAGGACCATGACGCGTGACCCAAGCATCACGTTCTGAATTCGGTAGGGCGCATCTCTCCCGCACAGGGGCGGCGGCGGTCGGGATCGCCGCCCTGATCGTCGCGCTTTTTCTCGGCGCGGTCGCGCGCTCGTCGATGCGCGGCGACGTCGACCAACTCGTCAAGCCGACTGCGGCGCTGACCGTCACCGGCGCCGTGTCGAAGCGGCTGCAATGGGCGCAGACGCTGAAGGCGTCGGGGCCCGTCGCGGCGTGGCAAGAGGCAATCGTCGGCGCTGAGATCGCAGGACAACGGCTCGTCGAATTGCACGTCAATGTCGGCGATGTGGTCCAAAAGGGTGAAGTGCTGGCGCGTTTCAACACGCAGACGCTGCGCGCCCAGGAGGCGGAACTGATCGCGTTGCTCGACCAAGCGAAGGCCACACAGGCCCAGGCCGAATCCGATCGGGCGCGCGCCGTGCGGCTGAAATCAATGCAGGCGATGAGCGAGCAACAGATCGCCAATTCGATCACGCAGGAGAATGTCGCCAAGGCGCAGACGGCCGCGGCGCAGGCGCGGCTCGACGCTGTGCGTCTGCAGATCGCCCAGGCGACCGTCGTCTCGCCCTCCGATGGCGTCATCAGCTCGCGCACGGCGACGCTCGGCGCGGTGGGCGCGGCCGGAGCAGAATTGTTCCGCCTCATTGTCGACAATCGCCTCGAATGGCGCGGCGCATTGACGGCCCGTCAATTGAAGCATGTCGTCCCCGGCCAGCTCATCGCGCTGACGCTCCCAGACGACAGCCGCGCGACGGCCAGGGTGCGCCAGATTTCACCTGCTCTCGATGCGCAGCGCATGGCTGTGGTCTACGCCGATATCGAGCCGGGAAGCCTCGCGCATGCCGGCATGTATGCGGACGGGGCCATTGCGCTCGCCGAGACGTGGGCCGTCGTCGCGCCGGCGGCGAGCGTGGTGATACGCGACGGTCGCAGCTATGTGTTCAAGCTGGTTGACAACGGAACCCGCGTCGCGCGGCAGGACGTCGTCGTCGGCAGGCGGCAGGGCGGAAATGTGGAGATCGTCGAGGGCGTCGACGAGGGCGAGCGCGTCGTCGCGCTCGGCGCCGGATTCCTCGAGGATGGAGACATCGTGCGTCTCGCGCCGCCGAATGCGACCGCGGAGCTGGCGCGATGAACCTCGCCACTTGGTCCATCCGCAATCCGGTTCCGTCCATCCTGCTGTTCCTGATGATGACCGCGGCGGGGTTTTACGGCTTCCGGACGATGCCGATCCAGGGCCTGCCGGACATCGAGCTGCCGGCGGTCAATGTCTCCCTGACCCTGCCCGGCGCAGCGCCGGCGCAGCTCGAGATGGAGGTCGCCCGCAAGGTCGAGAACTCCATCGCATCGATCTCCGGCGTCAAACATATGAATACGTCGATCACCGACGGGCTGGTGACGATCAACATTCAATTCATCCTCGAGAAGCCGGTGTCCGACGCGCTGATCGAGACGAAGGACGCGGTCGACAGCGTGCGCGCCGACATGCCGACCGACCTTCAGCTGCCCACCGTGACCGCCATCCGCTCGACGAGCAATCCGCTCATCACCTATGCGATCTCGTCGCCGCGAATGGACGAGGAGGCCCTGTCGTGGTTCACCGACGACACGCTGAGCAGGCTGCTGCTCGCCCTCCCGGGCGTCGGAAAATTCGAGCGCATCGGCGGCGTGAGCCGTGAAGCGCGCGTCGAAGTGGATCCCGCCAAGCTCGCCTCACTCGGCGTCACCGCGGCCGGCGTTTCCCATGCGCTCGGCCAGGTGCAGATGGAGGCTTCGGGCGGGCGCGGACAGATCGGCCGGCTCGAGCAGGGCGTGCGCACGATCGCCACCGTGCGTCAAGCGTCCGATCTCGACGCGCTGCCGATCGCGCTCGGGGATGGCCGCTTCGTGCGCCTCGATCAGCTCGCGACCATCTCGGACACGCATGCCGAGCGCACGCAGGCGGCGTCGCTCGACGGCAGGCCGGTCGTCGGCTTCCGCGTTTTTCGCGCCAAGGGAGCGGATGAGACGCGTGTCGCGAGCGCGGTGGAGAAAGCGCTCGACGATCTGCAGAGGGCGCGTCCCGACCTGTCGATCGCGCCGATTTCCAATACGGTGGACTACACGCTCGATCAATATCGCGGCTCCATGCACATGCTCTACGAGGGCGCGCTGCTGGCGGTGATCGTCGTGTGGCTGTTCCTGCGCGACTGGCGCGCGACGCTCATCTCCGCCGTGGCCCTGCCACTGTCGATCATACCGACCTTCGCCGCCATGTATTGGCTGGGCTTTTCGCTGAACACGCTGACCCTGCTCTCGCAGGCGGTCGTTGTCGGCATATTGGTCGATGACGCGATCGTCGAGATCGAGAACATCGTTCGCCACAAGCGCATGGGAAAGCCGGTGCTGCGCGCGGCCGAAGACGCCGTCACGGAGATCGCCCTCGCCGTCATCGCCACGACCATGGCGCTCGTCGTCGTGTTCCTGCCGACGTCGCTCATGGGCGGCGTGAGCGGCCTGTTTTTCCGTCAGTTCGGCTGGACGATCGTGATCTCCGTGCTGGCGTCGTTGCTCGTCGCGCGTCTGTTGACGCCGATGATGGCGGTCTATTTCCTGCGCGACGAGGAACATGCCGAGCCGCGCGACGGGCGCATGATGAATTCCTATCTCGCCATGGTCCGATGGGCGCTCGTCCATCGCGGCGCGACGATCGCGCTGACGATCGCCTTCTTCATCGGCTCCGGCCTTCTCGGAAAGTTCCTCGCCGCCGGCTTCGTCCCGCCATCCGACCGGGGCTTTACGATCGTCAGCCTCGAGCTTCCTCCCGGGAGCTCGCTCCAGGATACGCTCGCGGCGTCCGAGGCCGCGCGCAGGGCCATCGCCGAGGTGGACGGCGTCTCGCATGTGTTCACGGCGGTCGGCGTCGCGCAGGCGGCGGGGCGCGGCGGGGTCACTCAGGCGGGCGAAGTGCGCAACGGCTCGATGACCGTCACCTTTCTCCCGCGCGACCAGCGCCGCGCGCAGACCGCGATCGAAAAGGATATCCGCCGCAATCTCGAGCGGGCGCCCGGCGCGCGTTTCACATTGAGCACGGGCAACGCCGGCGAGAAAATGTCCGTTATTCTGTCGAGCGACAATTCGCAGGCGCTCGACGCGACGGCGCGAGAGCTCGTGAAGCAGATGCGAGGCGTCGCTTTTCTCGCCAATATCAATTCCTCGGCCAATCTCGAGCGGCCGGAGATTCATATAAGGCCGAACGCCGCGCGCGCGGCGGAGCTCGGCGTGACCACCGCGGCCATCGGCGAGACGGTGCGGGTGGCGACAGCGGGCGCCTTCAACATGCAACTGCCCAAGCTCAATCTCGACAATCGACAGGTCTATATCCGCGTCCAGCTTCCCGATCAGACGCGTCAGGATCTCGACACGATCGCAAATCTGCGGGTGCCTGCACGCAACGGCTTCACCTCGCTCGAGACGGTCGCCGATATTTCCATCGGCGCCGGTCCCGCGCAGATCAGCCGCTACGATCGCCAGCGTTTCGTCACGGTGAACGCCGATCTCGGCGGCGCGCCGCTCGGTGAAGCGCTGGCCCGCATCAAAGCCCTGCCCGCGATAGAGAACATGCCGTCGAGCGTGCGGCTCATCGAGTCGGGCGACGCCGAAATGATGGCGGAGCTGTTCTCCAACTTCGGACTGGCGATCCTCACGGGCGTCATGTGCGTGTTCTGCGTGCTGGTACTGCTGTTCGGCGATTTCTTCCAGCCGCTGACGATTCTGTCGGCGCTGCCCCTGTCGCTCGGCGGCTCGATCATCGCCTTGCTCGCGGCGCGTCAGCAGCTCAGCCTGCCGGCGCTCATCGGCATTGTGATGCTGATGGGCGTCGTCAGCAAAAACTCCATTCTGCTGGCCGAATATGCGATCGTCGGCATCAGGGACAGAGGCATGAGCCGCTACGACGCCCTCATCGACGCCTGTCACAAGCGGGCGCGTCCGATCGTCATGACGACGATCGCCATGATCGCCGGGATGACGCCGATCGCGCTCGGCTTCGGCGGCGATTCGAGCTTTCGCCAGCCGATGGCGATCGCCGTCATCGGCGGGCTCGTCACCTCCACCGCGCTCAGCCTGCTCGTCGTGCCGGTCGTCTTCACTTATGTCGACGGGCTTGAACGCCGGCTGCGTCGCTTCCTGCCGCTGCGAAACATTCACGTGATCCATCCGGCGAGAGCCGAAATCGGTTCGAGGATGGCGAGCGAAGGCGAGTGAAAGCTGGAGAAGGAAGAAAATGGATCATGAGATGTGGCATATGTGACAATCGCCAGCCACGCTTCCGTGAGCTATTATCCGAGCGGTCGCGGCGGCCATAAGAAGCGTCTTTCCCGAGCGACGCGGAATGACGGCGTGTTTCTTCGACGAAGGGTCGACAGTTCGATGCATCAGTCCAGAACGCCTCGGAACTCGCTGATCGTCGTTTTCCTGCTCCTGCTTGCCGTCGGCGGCTACTATGGATGGCGATTCGTTACGCTGCCTGCTTTGCCCGAAAGCTTCGCCAGCGGCAATGGCCGCATCGAGGCGGTGGAGATCGACGTCGCCACCAAAATCGCCGGGCGCATTCGCGACATCCTGGTCGACGAGGGTGATTTCGTCACCGCGGGACAGGTTCTCGCCGATATGGATTCCGATCAGCTCCAGGCGCAGCGGCGCGAGGCCGAGGCGCAATTGCAGCGCGCCATCATAGCGGTGGAGACCGCCAAAGCAGTGAAGAACCAACGCGAAGCAGAGCGCACCTCGGCTGTCGCGGTCGTCGCGCAACGCGACGCCTCGCTCGACGCCGCCGTGCGTCGGCTGGAGCGCTCCGAGAAGCTGGCGCCCAGCAACAATATCTCCCGCCAGGTGCTCGACGACGATCGCGCGAACGTGCAGGGCGCGAAAGCGGCGGTCGCCGCCGCGAAGGCGCAGCTCGCGGCGTCGGAGGCGGCGATCAGCGCCGCGAAATCGCAGATCGTCGACGCCGAAGCGGCGATCGACGCCAGTCGCGCGACGATCCAGCGCATCGAGGTCGACATCGCCGACAGCGCATTGAAATCGCCACGCGACGGCCGCGTGCAATATCGCGTCGCCCAGCCTGGAGAGGTGCTCTCGGCAGGTGGACGGGTTCTCAATCTCGTCGACCTCGGCGACGTCTACATGACCTTCTTTCTGCCGACCGCGCAGGCCGGACGCGTCACGCTCGGATCCGAGGTGCGGCTCGTGCTCGACGCAGCTCCTCAATACGTCATTCCCGCCCATGTCTCCTTCGTCGCCGATGTCGCGCAATTCACGCCGAAGACCGTCGAGACGGCGCAGGAGCGCTTGAAGCTCATGTTCCGGATCAAGGCGCGAATCCCGCCGGAGCTACTGAAAAAACACATCCGCCAAGTCAAGACCGGCCTGCCGGGAATGGCCTATGTGCGGCTCGATCCTCAGGCCGAATGGCCGGCCTTCCTGCAGCGTCCGCCCGCGCAATGAGCGAGCGCCCGCGAGACGACGCTTTCGCGACGCCGGTCCCGGCGGTCGTGCGCCTCGATGGCGTCGGGCTCGCCTATGGCAAGACGCGCGCGCTCGACGCCGTCAGCCTCGACATGCCGGCCGGCCGCATGATCGGACTCATAGGGCCCGACGGCGTCGGCAAATCGAGCCTGCTCTCATTGATCGCCGGCGCGCATGTGATCCGGCAAGGACGCGTCGAAGTGCTCGGTGGCGACATGTCCGACGCGCGCCACCGGCGCGCGGCCTGCCCGCGCATCGCCTATATGCCGCAGGGCCTCGGCAAGAATCTCTATCCGACGCTGTCGGTGTTCGAGAATGTCGATTTCTTCGGCCGGCTGTTCGGCCATTCCAAGCGGGAGCGGGAACGCCGCATCGCAGAGTTGCTGCGGAGCACCGGCCTCGCCCCTTTCGCGGATCGCCCGGCCGGCAAGCTCTCCGGCGGCATGAAGCAGAAGCTCGGTCTCTGCTGCGCCCTCATCCATGACCCCGACCTCCTGATCCTCGACGAGCCGACAACCGGCGTCGATCCGCTGTCGCGCCGCCAGTTCTGGGATCTGATCCGCAACATACGCGACGGTCGCCCCGGCATGAGCGTGCTGGTGGCGACCGCCTATATGGAGGAGGCCGCGCGCTTCGACTGGCTCGTCGCCATGGACGCCGGCCGCGTGCTCGCCACGGGCGCGCCTCGAGACATCCTCGCGCGCGCCGGCGCCGCATCGCTGGAGACGGCTTTCATTCGCCTGTTGCCCGAGGAGAAGCGCCGCGGATACAGCCCGGTCGAGATCCCCGCGCGCGAACGCGGCCCGCAGGCCGAGATCGCCATCGAGGCGAAAGACCTGACGATGCGCTTCGGCGATTTCGTCGCCGTCGACCACGTCGACCTGCGCATCGAGCGCGGCGAGATCTTCGGCTTCCTCGGCTCCAATGGCTGCGGCAAGACGACCACCATGAAGATGCTGACCGGGCTGCTGCCGGCGAGCGAGGGAGAGGCCTTTCTGTTCGGTCAGAAGATCGATCCGCACAATCTCGAGACCCGCCGCCGGGTCGGTTACATGTCGCAGGGCTTTTCGCTCTATTCGGAGCTGACGATCCGGCAGAACTTGGAGCTGCACGCGCATCTGTTCCAGGTTCAGGCCGATATCGTCGCCGCTCGCGTGACGGAGATGGCCGAGCGTTTCGGTCTCGCCGACAATATGGACGCGCTTCCCGACTCGCTGCCGCTCGGACAGCGTCAGCGCCTGTCACTCGCGGTCGCAATGATTCACCAGCCCGAGATGCTGATCCTCGACGAGCCGACCTCGGGCGTCGATCCGATCGCGCGCGACATGTTCTGGCGCAGCCTGATCGAGCTCGCGCGGCGCGACCGCGTGACGATCTTCATCTCCACCCATTTCATGAACGAGGCTGAGCGCTGCGACCGCATTTCGCTGATGCACGCCGGCCGCGTGCTGGTCAGCGACGCGCCCGCCGCTCTGATCGAGAAGCGCGGCGCGCCGACCTTGGAAGAGGCTTTCATCGCCTATCTGGAGGAAGCGGCGGAGAACGACCGCGAGGACGCCGCCGCGCCGCGCGTCGACGATCGAATGTCCGCTCTTGCGACCGAACAGCGCCCCTCCTGCGCCGAGCCGCATCGCCCGCCATCGGGTTTCGATCTTCGCCGCATGTTCAGCTATACGCGCCGCGAGTCGCTGGAGCTGCGCCGCGACCCCATCCGACTGATGCTTGCTTTGCTCGGCAGCGTCATTTTGATGTTCGTGATGGGGTACGGCGTCAATCTCGACGTCGAAAATCTGTCCTTCGCCGTGCTCGATCGCGATCAGACGACGACGAGCCGCGATTATGTTCTCAATCTCGCCGGCTCGCGCTCCTTCACCGAACATGCCCCGATCGTCGACTATGACGAATTGGACCGGCGGATGCGCTCTGGAAAACTGAGCCTCGCGATCGAAATTCCGCCCGGCTTCGCGCGCGATCTCGCGCATGGCCGGACCGTCGCGATCGGCGCCTGGGTCGACGGCGCAATGCCCGCGCGCGCGGAAACCATTCAGGCCTATGTGCAGGGAATGCACACTCAATGGCTGACCTATATGGCCTCCCGCACGCCCGGCCAGACCGCGCCCGCCGCGCTGTTCGATATTGCGACGCGCTTTCGCTACAACCCGGACATGCAGAGCCTGATGGCGATGGTCCCGGCGATGATCCCGCTGCTGCTGATGCTGATCCTGGCCATGCTGACGGCCCTCAGCGTGGTTCGCGAGAAGGAGCTCGGATCGATCGTCAATCTGTATGTCACGCCGGTCACGCGGCTGGAGTTCCTGCTCGGCAAGCAGTTGCCCTACATCGCGCTCGGAATGGTCAATTTTCTGCTGCTTCTGCTGTTCGCGGCGTTCTTCTTCGGCGTGCCGCTGAAGGGCGGCCTGCTCACTTTGACCGCGGCCTCATTGCTCTATGTCGCGGCGTGCACGGGGATCGGACTGCTGATCTCGACCTTCATGCGCAACCAGATCGCCGCGATCTTCGGAACCGCGGTGCTGACCGTAATGCCCGCCGTGCAGTTTTCCGGGATGATCGATCCCGTGTCCTCGCTCGAAGGAATGGGACGGCTGATCGGTGAAATCTATCCCAGCGCGCATTACCTCACCATCACGCGCGGCGCCTTTTCCAAAGGGCTCGCCTTCCATGACCTGCACGCCTCCTTCTGGCCGCTCGTTCTGGCCGTGCTGCTCCTGCAGGGAGCGGCTTTGGCTCTGCTGAAAAAGCAGGAGGCGTGAACTCATGCGTATCGGCAATATTCTGCGCCTCGGCGTCAAGGAGCTGCGCAGCCTGGCGCGCGATCCCGTCATGCTGGCGCTGATCGGCTACGCCTTCACTTTTTCGATCTATCAAAAAGCGACGGCTATGCCTGAGACGCTCAACAGGGCGCCGATCGCCATCGTCGACGAGGACCGCTCGCCGCTGTCGACGCGCATCGCCAGCGCCTTCTACCCGCCCTATTTCAGTCCGCCTGCGATGATCACGCAAGCGGAAATGGACGCGCGCATGGACGCGGGCCGCGATACTTTCGCCCTCGACATCCCGCCCGACTTCCAGCGTGACCTGCTGGCCGGACGACGGCCCACCATCCAGCTCAATGTCGACGCCACCCGCATGGCCCAGGCGTTCACCGGCAGCGGCTATATCAGCGCCATCGTCACCGACGAGGTGAACGCCTTCGCCAAGCGTTACCGCGCGGTCGCGACCTCGCCGGTCGATCTCGCCCTGCGGGCGCGCTTCAATCCCTCGCTGAACAAATCCTGGTTCGGGGCGATAATGGAGCTCATCAATCAGGTGACGATGCTCTCCATCATCCTCACCGGCGCGGCGCTGATCCGCGAGCGCGAGCACGGCACGATCGAGCATCTGCTGGTCATGCCGGTCACGCCTTTCGAGATCATGACCGGCAAGGTCTGGGCGATGGCGCTGGTGGTGCTCGGCGCTTGCGCCTTCTCCCTCGTCGCGGTCGTGCAGGGCCTGCTGGCGGCGCCGATCGAGGGCTCGCGCGCGCTGTTCCTGTTCGGCGCGGCGCTGCAATTGTTCGCCACCACCTCGCTCGGCATTTTTCTCGGCACGGTCGCCCGCTCCATGCCGCAGTTCGGCATGCTGATGATGCTGGTGCTGCTGCCTTTGCAGATGCTCTCGGGCGGCACGACCCCGCGCGAAAGCATGCCGCCGGTCATCCAGAATTTGATGCTGGCGGCGCCGAACACGCATTTCGTGATGCTGGCGCAAGCCATTCTCTACAGAGGGGCGGGATTCGACGTGGTGTGGCCGCAGTTTCTCACGCTGATCGGCATCGGCCTGGCCTTGTTCGCCTATTCGCTGGCCCGATTCCGCAGCTCACTGAAATAGGAATTGCGGCGCAAACATCGAATGTGGCGGTAAATCTTGAGCCGGCACACAGCAGATGGGTCAAGACGTCTTGCCGATTAACACCTACGGCCGTCTTTGGGCGTCGGTTGGCCTTCGCCCCGCCCCTCGTCCGCATTCCAGCGCTCGAAAGCGACTGCCGACAATAAGATTCGAATCGTCTCTTATTGACGGATGCTCGGCATATAGGATACGTATCATATCTTATTAATGTTCCAGATTCTTGATGAAATCGGGCGAGCAAAGTGAGTCCAGAATTTCGAGATCTGAAATGGGCCATCGCCGCCTCGCAGCATCGAAGCCTCCGGCAAGCGGCGGAGACGCTGAACACGCGTCAATCCACCCTCAGCCGTCGATTGCACGATCTCGAATGTGAGCTCGGCGTGGATTTGTTCGAGCGCACGACCGGCGGAACGAAGCTCACGCCGGTCGGTCGCGAATTTCTGGATGCTGCGCGGCCCATCATCGACGAAGCGGACCGTCTCTTCCTCACGTTCAAGACGCGCCGCAATGGCGGAAGCAGGCCATTGCGAATAGGGATCTGCTCGTCGCTCTCAGCGGGCAATCTGCGGGAGACGCTCGCGGAGTTGCGCCGCCAGATCGCGGATGCGGATATTCTCCTGGTCGACGGTGCCAAGGAGGGATTGCTCGGCGAGCTCGGCGCCGTCGCGATCGACGTCGCCGTATTGACCTCCGGCGGAAGATGGAACGGCCGTGTTCTGCCGCTCTGGGGCGAACGGGTAGTCATCGCCGTTCCGGAAAATCACCCGCTCAATAATCGGCCAGCGATCCAATGGCGGGAGCTTTGCGACAATCGGATATTGCTGACGCGGAGCGGCGTCGATTCCGAGCTCGAGCAATTGCTGAGCGTGAAGGCCGGCGGCTCGGGTAATTTGCGTATCAGCTATCAGGATGTCAGCCTCGACAGGCTGCTGAGCCTCGTCGGCGCCGGCTATGGCGTCGCGCCGCTGCTCGAAGGCGCCGTTGGTTTCGTCTGCCCCGGAGTGGCCCATCGCGAGCTGCATGGCGATTGTGGGCAAATGCGGCTTCAGTTCGCGGCCTATTGGAAAGAGACGAACAGCAATCCGATGCTGCAACCGTTTCTCGATCTGTTGCGCGCCCGTTATCCCGACCTTTCGGTTTCCGCGACATCGGGTTGAGGTTTCGGATGCGTCCGAGTCTTCGCGAACGCCCTGTCTGTCGCGATGAAGCGCTGAAGCATCGGGACGATCAGCTTGAGCGGATCAGCGATGGTCTGCCCATTGGCTCTGCCGAGCGCGTCCGCATAGGCGGTGAGATCGCGATGCAGAGAGGCAGGAATCTCGACGGTGATTTTGACGGGCTTGTCGTCGGCGAGCGGACCGAGCTTCAGTTTCGTCACGGCGCCATTCCTTCCTTGTATGGAGCCAATAGAAGATCCCGCGTCACGAGCACGCGAACAGGGAAGCCCGGCCGGATGGTGAGAGTGGGCTGAACATTGAGCTGTCGTTGAACGAGCAACTGTCCGGTCTGACTCGCGCTGTTGGAGCCCCCGCGGCGGATCGCCTGAATGAGGTTGCTCTCGCTGCCTGTGGTTCCCGCTTCGGCGCCGATGCTGAGCAGCGTCGAGAGCGCGGCTCCTTTGAGAAGCATGTCCCAATGATTGTCCATCTCGTCCTCGAGGCCGGCATAGCCGGCGGCGTCGGCGCCGGGTTGTCGCTCCAGCACGATCGAGGTTCCATTGGGCATGATGAGCCGGGTCCAGGCGAGGAGCACGCGCCTCTGGCCGTACGCGACGGAGCTGTCGTATTGGCCGATGAGCTTCGCGCCCTGCGGGATGAGCAGAAATTTCCCCGTGGGACTGTCGTAGACCGCTTCGGTGACCTGCGCGATGATCTGCCCCGGCAGATCGGAGCGGAGGCCGGTGATGAGCGCGGCCGGGATGACAGTCCCGGCTTGGACGACGTAGGGCGACGCGGGCTTGGCGAGCCGATCGGGACTGACGGTTCGACGATCCGTCGCAGCGGTCAGAAAAGCGGTCTTGCGATCCTGCATATTCTGCGCGGAGCCGGCGTCGACAGACGGCGCCGCTGTAGCGCCTGCGTCGACAGCAGAGATCGTCGTCGGAGCGATCGGCGTGATGGGCCTCTCGCGCTCGGTAGTCTGAGCGAAGAGCCGGCTCACGCGCGCGGCCTCGCCTTCCTGGGCGCGACGTTGCGCCTCGGGATCAGACGCCGATGCGCCGACGATCGTCGTATTGCCGGCCGCGCCAGCATTCAGAATGGGCCGGCCGAGATCGCCCGGCAGAGGCGGTCCGAGCGGCGGCGCCGGCCGAGGCATTCCGGTATAGTCCTTGGGCAGGTTCGCGAGGCCGTCGGCGGCGGGACGATTTTGCGTGTTGTAGAGTTCCTGGGCCGCGCCGGTCCTGTCGCGAGGCTTCAGAGCGTAGCAGAGCGCGCCGGCAATCGCGAGGGCGACGACGCCCGCCATGCCGATCAGCACTTTCCGCGACAGCCGAGTCACGCGCGGGCGCTCGCCTCGGAGGCGAAGGTCCGGCGTGATCGGCGGCGACGCAGCGAAGCGCTCGTCATTCGCGTCCGGCGTCATGACCGAGGCCTTCCATCGGTACGGACGATGCGTACGCGCCGCTCGCTATCCGCATCGCCGAGGCGCAGTTCTGCGGCGGCGAAGAGGCGATCGACGATATAGTAGTTGCGGCTCACGCGATAATTGACCAGCTCCGAGCTGCCGGCCGGACCGATGACGAAGAGCGGCGGCGTCTCGCCTTGGCGAATGCCGGTCGGGAATTCGATATAGACCTTCGACCCATCATCGAAGGCGCGCAATGGCCGCCAAGCCGGACTGTCGCCCTGGATCGCGTAGCGGAAGTTCAGCGCGGAGACGTCGACGCCTGTCGCGATCGGCGCTGTGGACTCCGCGGAGGCGTTTTGCCGCCGTAAGGCGATGAGCTGGTCTTCCGG
>PQAN01000069.1 GCA_003105285.1 Methylocystaceae bacterium | reverse complement strand
GGCGGCGCTCTCGGCGGCGGCGGGGCCGTTGAAGATCGAATAGCGCGTCGCCGGCTCGGCGTTCAGCGGATCGGCGGCGTTGCGCCACAATAATTCGCCGGCCGTCGCCGCGACGAGAACGATGGCGGCCAGCGTGCGCTTGTCCTTGCTCTCGCCGAGAGCGAGGACGAGGGCGATGGCCGCGCCGCTCGCGAGCGCGACGCCGATCGCCGGCAGGGCCTCGCGCCAATGGCCGGTCTCCAACGAAAAGGCCAGCCCGCCGACGAGCAGAGACAAAACCAGTCCCGCGGCCGAGGCGGTCAGCGCATGGGCGAGCGGACGCGGCAGTTTCTGAAAAGGTCGCGGCGCGCCATGCGCGACGAAGCGATGCAGCAGATAGCCGGCGCTGAGCGCGAAACCGGCGTTGAGCACGAAAGCGGCGTCGGCCGGGCGGCGATAGAGCGATACGCCGGGGAAGAAATCGAAGATCGGCGCGAACAGCGGCGTCCAGCGGCCGAGCGTATAGACGAGCGCGGTGGCCAGCACATAATGCACGAAGCGCATTTCCTTGGCGAAAATCCGTCCGCCCGCGAGGCCGTGCCAGAGGCCGAGCACCGCCGGCGCGGTGCCGATGAACAGATAGTCGACGGCCCGGTCGGTCCAATCGGGCTCGGCCATCGTGTCGTAGCCCGGACCCCAATAGCTGTATGTCTTGCCGAGCGAGCCGAAAATATCCGGCGCCAGCATGGTGACGAAATTGACGGGCGCGAGCGAGCCGGCGGCGGCGACGCCGAAGGCGATGCCGGGACGGTTGGAGCTCGCCAAAAACTGCAGCGTGAGCAGCACGGGCACGGCCAGGATCGCCGCTCCGGTCGCCCCGGCGACGAGCAGAACGACCCAACGCTCGGCGAGATAGTCCAGCGGGCGGCGCGAGGCGAGAGCCGCATGGACGACACGGGCGATCAGCACGAGGCAAAAGAGATAGGCGACCTGATCGCGGCCGAGCGCCATCAGGCTCGCGACGACGCCGAAGCCGATTCCGAGGGCGATCCTGCGTCTCTCCAGCATCGCCTCCAGCATCCACAGCGCCAGCGGGAAGAAGCTGTAGGAAATGATCATTCCGGTGTGCTGCAGGCGCGAGGCGGCGACGCCTCCGAGCATGAAGATCAGGCCGGCGAGCACCGCCGCCGAGGGCACGAAACCATGACGCCGGCAAAGGCCGAGCACGCCCGCTCCGCCCATGAGCAGATGCAGGAAGACGAAGAGGTCGAAGCTCTGCATCGACGCCGATGGGGCGATCAGCGCGAACAGGAAGAAGGTCGGCGTGAAGATCAGGGATTGAGGATCGGCGACGGAGGGGTGCCCGGCGAAATGATAAGGGTTCCATAACGGCACGTCGCCGCGCTGCAGAGCCTCGCCGAGGAAGCGGAACATGGGGTAGAAATGGTTCTTCGAATCCCAGGGCACGACCGCGCCGCTCACGAGCCACAGTCCGGCCGCGACCGCCATGAAGGCGGCGAGCGCGGCCAGCGCCGTAAGGCCGTCGCGCAGCGTCCAGACATGCGCATGGGTCCCTCCCGGTCCCGCCAGCGCCCGCCGCGCGTCGTCGAGCGTGAGAGCGGGGTCCTTCGCAACGAATGAGCCGAGCGGGCGGTCGCTGAACGACATGGTCGGGCCTTGTGTCTTTCTCTGGGCGCGGCGCTCGCGGGCAAGCTCGGGCTTGCGCCCCACGGACGCCGCTGGCGGTGCGGGGGCGCCTAAATTGTTTTTTCCGTCATGAACTCATGATGAACGTTTGGGCGCCGGGCCACTATAGCGTGGGCGGGTCCTGCGCAAAAGTCTCGTTTATCAGTAGAATTTGTGACGGGTGGACCGCCAGCTTGGCGGCAAATCCGTCGCGCCGCGCCGCAAGGCATTCTTCTCGCAGGCCGCTCTCGTCGCCCGCATCGGGAAACGGCCGATCGATCGCTGCGACCCGCGCCGTCGCCGCGGCGAACAGCATGGCGGCGCGAGCGAAGCCGAACGGCGTCGTCTGATCCTGCTGCGCCGCCCGCTCGGCCTGCGCGCCGATGGCGAGACGCAGAGCGGCGAAGTCGAAGGCGAGAGCCGCGAGGCGGCGCGAGGCGCCGGCGTAGGTCGCGAGTTCGAAGATCGCCGAAGGCGTCTGCGTCGCCAGGGCGACGATGCGCGTCGCGCCGTCGTCGCGCCCGCATTCCGCCTCCTGCGCCGCGAGCTTGGCGGACAGGTGCTGGATGCTCGCCCCGCCGCAGGCCCGCGACAGAAACACGCCGTCCGCCCCGGCCGAGACGGCGGTTTCGAGATCGTCGTCGATCGCCGCGCTGTCGAGAGGGGCGACGAGAACGAAAGAGGCCGGCCGTTTCGCAGCGCCCTGCGCGCCGAGCAGGAACCGGCGCGCCGCCTCCCGCGCGCGGGCGCGCTCGCCGCCATTCGCCCAGTCTCCCAAATCGAGGACGAGCGCATCGGCGCCGCAGGATAGGGCGACGGCCAATTCATCGTCCCGCGCGGCGCCGACGAGCAGATAAGAGCGCAAGGGAGAGCCGCCTCTCACGAATTGTCCCCTTATTAAGCAGGCATTTACCATAAGTCGCGATGCTGTCGCCAGTGAGCGGGATGTGGATCCAGGGACGTGTCCGCGAAGCTCGCGGGGTTCGTGGCGCCGATGATCGTTAGACATTTTCTGCAATGGGCGCGAACGGCTCCGGCCTCTAGGCGGGCCGAAGGCGCCGACGCCCTGGCCAGAGCCTATCTCCATGCCGATCTCGATCGCGCCACGCGCCGCGAGGCGGAGACCGCCTTCGCCTTTCTGCTCGACGATTCCTCGCCTCTCGTTCGTCGCGCGCTGGCGCAGGTCTTCGCCGGCTCGCCCGCCGCGCCGCATTCGATCGTCGCGGCTCTCGCCAACGACCAATCGGATATCGCCGCTCTCGTCTTGTCGCGCTCGCCGCTGCTCACCGAGATCGAGCTCATCGATTGCGCGGCGATCGGCGACGTCTTCGCGCAGAGCGCCATCGCCTTGCGCGCGCATGTGCAAAGCGGCGTCGCCGCGGCGCTCGCCGAGATCGGCGCCTGCGAGGCGGCGATCTCGCTCGCCGTCAATCCGGGCGCGGAGCTGCCGGTCTTTTCGATGCGCCGCATGATCGAGCGTTTCGGCGACGATGCACAATTGCGCGAGGCGCTGGTGTCGCGCCCGTTTCTGCCGCCCATCGTGCGCAGCGATCTCGTCGACGCGACGGCCGCGAGCCTCGCCTCCTTCGTCGTCGATCGCGAGTGGCTGTCGCGCGAGCGCGCCGACCGCGTCGTCAGGGAGGCGCGCGACAAGGCCAATGTCGTCATCGTCGCCGAGGCCGCCGAGACGGACGGCCGCGCGGGCGTCCGCGCGCTGGTCGCGCATCTGCGCCGCTCCGGGCGGCTGACCGCGAGCCTCGTGCTGCGCGCGCTGCTCTCCGGCAATAGCGCGCTGCTCGAGGCGTCGCTCGCCGAATTATCGGGTGTGACGGACGACAAGGTTGCGGGGCTGGCGCGCGATTTTCGCGGCGCCGGCTTCGCCGCGCTCTATGCGAAGGCTGGAATGCCCGGAAATCTCCTGCCGGCCTTCCGCGCCGCTCTGGAAGCGCGGCAGGCGTTCGGCTATCGCGGCGGCGCGCGCCTGTCGCTCGTCATGATCCAGCGCGTGCTG
>PQAN01000068.1 GCA_003105285.1 Methylocystaceae bacterium | reverse complement strand
ACGGACAATTACGAGGTCGGCGTCAAGAGCACGTTCTTCGACCAGCGTCTTCTGGCCAATTTCGCCGCGTTCTGGACGGATGACTGGAATTATATCACCAACGTCGCTGCGCCGACGTCCGGCGGAGCGGTCATCACTTACATCGCCAATGCGCCGCACGTCATCTCGCGCGGCTTCGAGCTCGACCTTCGGGCGCAGCCTATCGAAGGGCTGAACGTCTATGGCTCCGGCGCCTTTCTCGACGCGTTCTACGCGTCGTTCCCTTCGGCGCCGTGTCCGTTCGAAAAGAGCTATCTACCGACCTGCGATTTCAGCGGCTCGCGAATCGCCTCGACGCCACGGTGGGCGTTTGCGGTCGGCGGCGAATACAGCCGGCCTCTCGGGATCACAGACCCGTTCGAAAAGCCCATCGTGGGCTTTTTCGGCGCAGACTACACTTGGCAGAGCAGCGTCTTCTCGGGATCGTTCGGAGACAACAGCAATTCGGCCTACAGCGTCATCCCTGCCTATGGACTTCTCGACGTGCATGCGGGCGTGAAGGCCGAGGACGAGAGCTGGAATCTGACCGGCTGGATCCACAATGCGCTGAACCAGCACTATTTCCGAACGCTCGCGCCCGTGGTTTTCGGTCTCGGGCCCGCAGGTCTCGTCGCCGGCTATGTGGGAGATCCCCTGATCGGGGGCTTCACCTTCAAGATCAAGCTGTAGGAGGTCTGGTCGGGCGACAACGAGCCGGTGTGAACGGCGCGCTGGTCGTCGACGAAGCTCGATACGATAAGGCGAGCTTCGAGCGCAGCGTCAGAATTGCCGCCTATGCAGATCCGGCGCGCCGGGAGCCCGCGGCCGCAAAGAAGTCGGCGCATTCACGGGAGCGAAGGCGGCGAGAGTTCGCCGATCCCTGAACCCAAGTGGTCGATGGACCATTCGGCGGCTTTCTCGCAGCGACACTTCGACGCGGAGAACGCCTTTTCGACCGGATCGAAGGTCGGTTCAAATCGTCCGTTACAGCAGCGACCGCTGGTCTTGCGCATCGAGGCCAGCAGAGACGAACTCAGGCTTCGGCCGCTTCGCGTGGGCGATCCGAATCCTGAGCGGCCTGACGGCGCTTCACAGCTTCGATGTCCCGGTATTGGGCGGCCAGATGGTTCGATGGCAGATAGGGGCCACCGCCGAACAGCTTCTCACGCAGAGTGCCGGGCCGATAGGCGGTCGGGTAGGCGCCGCGCTTCTGCAGTTCCGGCACGAGAAATTCGACGACCTGCTCGAAGCTCTCGGGCGTCACGGCGTAAGCGAGGTTGAAGCCGTCGACATCCGTCTCCTCGACCCATTCCTGCAAAATGTCCGCGACCGTCGCCGCCGAGCCGACGAAGACCGTCCCGAGCCCGCCGACGCCGCCCCAGCGCGCCAGTTCCTCGATGGTCCAGGATTTGTCGCCCTCGGTCAGATTTTCGACGACGGAGATGATCGCGTTCGTCTCGACCTTCCTGACGAGATCGGTCGGCGCATATTGGCCGAAATCGATGCCGCTCCAGCCGGAGAAAAAGACGAGCGCGCCGTCGTAGGACGCATATTGCTGGTATTCGCGAAACAGCGCCTCGGCCTTCGCGTCCGTCTCGTCGACGATGACGGTGACGAGATTGTAGGTCAGCAGCTTGCGCGGATCGCGGCCGGCGGCAGCCGCCTGCCGCCGCACGTCGGCGACATAGGATTTCAGAATGGCCTTCGTCGGCGCGGCGACGAAGACGCATTCGGCGTGCTGCGCCGCGAAGGCCTTGCCCGGTCCGGAAGCGCCGGCCTGATAGAGCAGCGGCGTGCGTTGCGGCGACGGCTCGCAGAGGTGATAGCCCGGCACGTCGAAATATTTGCCCTTGTGGCCGATCTCGTGGACCTTTTCGGGATGGGTGAATATCCGCTTCTCGCGGTCGCGCACGACCGCGCCTTCTTCCCAGCTTCCCTCGAACAGCTTGTAGAGAACCTCGACATATTCGGCCGCGACCTCGTAGCGGTTGTCGTGCCGCCGCAGGCCGCCCTGGCCGATGTTCTTCGCGCCGCTCTCGAGATATGAGGTCACGATGTTCCAGCCGACCCGGCCCTTGGTGTGATGGTCGGCGGTCGAGAGACGGCGAGCGAAACTGTAGGGATGCTCGAAGGACGTCGAGGCGGTTATGCCGATGCCGAGATGCTCTGTGGCGAGCGCGATCGGCGCGGCGAGCTGCAGCGGATCGTTGACGGGAATTTGCGCGGCCTGATGGATCGCGTGATAGTTCGATCCCTTGTAGACGTCGTAATAGCCGATGACGTCGGCGATGAAGATACCGTCGAAGACGCCGCGCTCGAGCGTCTTCGCGAGCCCGGTCCAATATTCGAGATCCTTGTATTGCCAGGAGCGGTCTCGCGGATGCGCCCACAGGCCGGGCGACTGATGTCCCACGCAATTCATGTCGAAGGCGTTGAAGTGGATCTGGCGGGTCAATTCGGTCTCCGGCGAAGCGAATGTGAGCGTGAAGGCGCGGAATTCTCAAGCACGCGCCTCATGAATGAAATCATATTCAATATATTATGTCTATGTTTTTTATAGACAGATATCGGCCTCGACGAGCGCGCGCGCCCCCCGTTTGCTCATCGCCTGCGGACAGGCCGAACGAGCAGGCTCACGCCACGGCGGCTAAGCGTTCCGGGTGAGGCAGGCCGAGATGGTCGCGCAGCGTGACGCCCTCGTACTGGCTGCGGAACAGGCCGCGGCGGCGCAGGATCGGAACAACGTGCTCGACGAAGGCCTCGATGCCGAAGGGATTGACGTCCGGCATCAGGTTGAAGCCGTCGACCGCGCCGACGACGAACCATTCCTCGATGGCGTCGGCGATCTGCTCGGGGCTGCCGATGACCAGGCGGTGCCACGTCAGCACCCGATCCAATATCTGGCGCAGCGTCAGCGATTCGCGGCGGGCGAGGTTGAGCACGATATCGCGCGCGCCCTGCGAGCCGCTGGCCGGCTCCTTGGAAGTCAAGAGCCAGTCGGGCAGCGGCTTATCCCAGTCGAGCTCGGCGGGATCGACGCTGATCTGCCATGCGAGCCACTGCCGACGGCGTTCGCCGGCGAACTCGTTCAGCTCGGCGTTGCGCCGCCGCGCTTCCTCCTCGGTGCCCCCGAGGACGAAGGAGAAACCCGGCAGTACGCGCACAGCGTCCGCCGGACGGCCATAGGCGGCGGTGCGGCGACGCAGCTCTTTCGTATAGGCCAACGCATCCTCGAGCGACGCGGCGGAGACGAACACGGCCTCGGCATATCGCGCCGCGAGGTCGATGCCGGGCGAAGAGCCGCCGGCCTGCACGACGACCGGCCGACCCTGCGGCGAGCGCGGGACATTCGGCGGCCCATCGACATGAAAATGCTTGCCGCGATGATTTATGGCGCGGATGGCGCCCGGACGCGTGAAACGCTGCGTGGCCTTGTCGGCGATCTGCGCATCTTCGTCCCAACTGTCCCACAGTGCGCGGACGACCTCGATGAATTCGCCGGCCCGCTCGTAACGCTCCTCGCGCGGGGCGTGCGGCCGCGCCCCGAAATTGCCGGCGACGCTGGCGTCGACCGTGGTCACCACGTTCCATGCCGCACGACCGCGGCTGACATGGTCGAGCGAAGCGACCCGGCGCGCGACATTGTACGGTTCCTCGTATGTCGTGGTGATTGTCGCCGCCAGGCCGACGTGCGTCGTCACCGCGGCAAGGCTGGACAACAGGATCAGCGGATCGAGCGCCGCGAAGGAGGGGCCCGGCAGCGTGCCGTCCTCTGACAGGTTCAGTCCCGGTTCGTCGGCGAGGAAGATCGCGTCCAGCGCGCCTTTTTCCGCGATCTGCGCGAGGCGCAGCCACTGTTCGGGCTTGATATAGCCGATCGGGTCGGCCTCCGGCGTCAGCCAGGCGGCCGGATGCATCCCGGCGGACAGGGTGTTCAGTCCAAAATGAAGCTGTCTGCTCGGCATGTCTCGAGCCCCCGATCGTTGTCCTGGGCGCGGCGGCGCCTATCAGCAATCCGACAATCAGCCGGCAGGAGCCGGGTATCAAATAAAAACATTAATATACTAGACTAATGTCATACTCGGAGCAAGCAAACCGCGAATGCCGACGAGGAGCTACGTCAGGAAGGCTGGTTTCTCTTGCGTCCGATCGCTGCAAGAGGCGGGGAGAACGACGTCATTGCTCTCGATCTGGCTGCAGAAAAATCTGTCGACGCCTGCGAAGGCGGTCGCGCTCTCCAGCGGCGCCGTCGAATTCGCGACGGGTCTGATCGTTCTCGGCAGGCCCGGCGCGAACAGGCGGCGCGCCTCGACCGGGGGATCGATGCGATGGCGGCGAGATTCCGAGCGGCCGCTGGAGTGCAGTCGCTTCAATACATGTTGTCGATGATATTTATAGACAATTAGCCTGGCCTTTGATATGCGCTTGGCGGCCCGCGGCGGTTCGTCGGCGCGGGCCACGCGCTCCGCGATCGGCGCGCGGATCGCGGGCGAGTCCTCCTCCCCGAAAGCGATTTCGATATGACCAGAGCGAATGGACAGACGCCGACCGTTCGACGAGGGCGCCCGACCAGAAGGGCCGCTCTTCGGCTCCTCGCGGGAGCGAGCGCAGGATTGGCGAGCGCCCATTCGGCGCCCCCGGCGCAAGCCGGCGGGCTCATTCCGATACGCATTCTCGGGCAATCGGCCGGGTGGGGCTCCTCGGGGTCGGTCATCGTCGCGGACGTCAAAGGCTTCTTCCGCAAGGAAGGCCTGCAACTCGAACTGGTCTATCTCCCGATCGAAAAATACACGATGGCGCTGGAAAGCGGCGTCACCGACTTTTTGCCGAACGCGGACTGCATCTACTGTTATTCGGCGTGCAAATTTGACCCCCATATGGAGTAGGCCCCCGGAGCCGGACGGCGGCGAGCTTAAGAATTGACCGGTATGTCAGGCTTTCAGAGGACGAAAGCCCGTGGCGCCCAGCGAAGTTCATATACAGGCTTTGCGAAGTGCATCAGCCGGTAGCCATGGAAAGTCCGCCACTCGAGGAACACGCATGTAAGGCTGCATTATTTTCGCAATAGAGATCGTAGATGATCGTGGCRACCTTGCCGCTCTGCGAGGCCACGATTATTCGGTCATCCTCGATGACGTGTACGTTATCGGTATCGTCACATCCGGCRTCGGTATGTGAAGTGACGAACTTGCGCGCGTCTTGCACCGTTGGAGCGTCCAGCGGCAATTCTGCGCTGCAGGCCGAGGTTTGCGCAAAAACGGCCAAGGCGCAAAGACGAGTGACGAACCGGGTGGATATTTTGCAAGTCACGTAAGTTTCCACCATCTCGCAGTCGTTCTTTTCAGATTCATCAATGGCGAAAACATGCGGTGTTCCGCAAGGACACGAATGTCTCGTTCAACTGCGTTTACCGATGCAACGGCTTAATTTATCGCGGGCCATAAACCCGCTGCGCCACCCGATGTCGAGCACGGTCTCGCCGCTGACATCGAGCCGGAAGCCCAGTTTGTCCTGCATGTTGGAGAGGAGCGCATCGGCGGTCGGCACCGCGAGCGCGATGACGCCATATTCGTATTTGTAGCTGCGATCAGTGTAGTTGAAGGCGTTCACCGTCTGCGTCTGCCCGTCGTCCGACTGGGTCAGCGAAACCTGAATCGTGCGCACGGCGGCCGGCTTCGGAATGTTCGGACCCCAGAACGTCAGCATGGCCCCTCGGTAGTCGTCACCGGGCCCGGAGACGCGCACCGCGCCGTGGACATTGATGAACATGGCGGCGCAGAACTCGCCAGGCTTTTTCGTGTGCGTGTCCTGGAAGAATTCCCACTTGCCGTTCCTGACCCAGGAATAGCGCGGGTCTTTTGACATGCGCGCCGATTCCTCGATCGTGTTCTTGGCGATGTTGGCCATCGCAAGCGTCGAGTCGAGCAGCGTCTGGGTTTTGTCAGGCAGCTGCGCCGCCTCTGCGGCGAGATCACGACGACGTTGGCGTTCTTCTTCTTGTTGTTCGTAATAGTCCTGCGCAGCCTCGCGGGCGCGCTCCATGTTCCAGTTGTGCACCTGCTCATGTTGTTCGCAGATACTGGGGAGGTTGGAACAGGCTGCGGCAGGACTGGCGAAGCCTGCCAAAGCGATCAAGGCGCCTGAAATCACACAGGGCCATTCACTCTTCTTATTAGACGGATGGTAGGACTCTGTCGACGAGATACAGTTCGTCAGGCTCTTGCCGTGGGTCATAGCCACGTTCCTTCAGCGCTGTTGGCGACGCAGGATCGACAGGATCTCGCGTACTGCGGTGACGACCGCCTCCGGCTTCTCGAGCGGAATGGCGTGACTGCTGTCGACCCACAGCTGGCGGGCTCCGGGATTGAGGCGGACGATGTCGATCCGCTTGGCGTTGCCGTCACGGGCGAGTTCGGAGTCCTCGCTCATAGGCTTGGCCGCGCTCAGGACTGTGACGGGCCTGCCGGTGAACGGCGGCAAGGCGAGGAGCGCCGCGCCGGTCGCCGGCAGGGCGTCCAGCTCTTCTTGCGCGACTTCTGGAGACGTCAGGTCGACGACAAGCTTGACCCAGCCCGGCCATTTTTCGCGCGCGCCAGCGCCGCTCAACTGCTCCGGATGTGTCGAATCGACCAACACGAGGCCGGCCACTTCGTCGGGATGACGGCGCGCGTAGAGTTGGACGTAAAGACCGCCGATGGAATGGCCAACCAACACATAGGGCGGCGCGATCCCCTTGGCCCGAAGGGTCGCGCGGAGTTCCTCGACGATGGTGACGCCGCTGCGCGGCGTCGTCGCCGGCGCACTCGCGCCGATGCCGGGACGATTGTAGGCGAAGACAGTGGTCTCCGTCGCGATGTCCGGCAGAACCTTCGACCACCACTCCAATCGACCGCCGAGCCCGTTTTCGAACACTACGGCCGGCATGCCCTTTCCTGCGACGACGTGCTCGACCTTTCGCTCGGCAAGGACCGACGTTGCGACGCCGTCCATCGAGGCGCAACCGCTGACTGCGAGAATCGTGACGAGAAGTGTCGCGACGATACGGCCAGAGCATCGAATGCGTAGCATGGCGTCCCGCACTGCTTTCTCTCGCTTGCGCTGAACCTCGACCCTCATCCTCGATCGTCCCGCGACATCGACGCCAGAACATGACGATATGCAGGGATCATCGACTGCGGATCCGACGTCCGACGCGCCTTGATTTCGTTCTCCATCAGGCCCTCGAAAGACGCCACGAAGTCGTGCTTTCCCGTGTCGGAGGGAACGCTTCCATCGAAATCCCCGCCGGCGAACTGAATCCGAAACAGATCATCGAGCGTGATTTCGCCTTGCTCGAACTTGCTCTTGCCCCACGCCACATATTCAGCCTTCTTATGTTCGCAAAGGCCGGCTGGCCGAACCTCCGAGTTGGTGACGTATTACCCTTGGCGCGGGTCACTTGCGCTTCCGCAAAGTGCGCCTCGAAGGAGCCAGCGCGTTGTGGTTTCTTCGCGCCC
>PQAN01000067.1 GCA_003105285.1 Methylocystaceae bacterium | reverse complement strand
TTGACGACGCCCTCGATGACCTGACCTTCCTCGAGGTTGGCGACGATCTCGTGACGCTGCTCGGCGCGGCTCTCCTCGAGCACGGTGCGGCGCGACACGACGATATTGCCGCGGCGGCGATCCATTTTCAGGATGTGGAAGGGCTGCGGGACGTTCAGCAGCGGGCCGACGTCGCGAATGGGGCGGATGTCGACTTGGCTGCGCGGCAGGAAGGCCACGGCGCCGTCGAGATCGACGGTGAAGCCGCCCTTCACCTGATTGAAGATGACGCCGTCGACCTTCTCATTGCCTTCGAAGGCCTTCTCGAGCTTGACCCAGCTCTCCTCGCGGCGCGCCTTGTCGCGCGAGATGACGGCTTCGCCGAGCGCGTTCTCGATGCGCTCGAGATAGACCTCGACCTCCTCGCCCACCTTCGGAGCGGGGTCGCGGCCGTAGCCGGTGAATTCCTTGAGGGCGACGCGCCCTTCGGTCTTGAGGCCCACATCGATGACGGCGACGTCCTTTTCGATGGCGACCACGCGGCCCTTGATGACGGACCCCTCGAAAGCCTCGTTCTGGCCGTAGCTTTCGTCGAGCAGGGCGGCAAAATCGTCGCGCGTCGGCGCGCGCTCTGTTGCGGCAGATGACATTTGATCTCCTGAAGGACCCTTATCGGGCGGGCGCCGGCGGGGTTGGCGTTGCGGAAGGGCTTTCGCAGATCGGACGTCTCCCCGGCGGGCCGCAGTCGTGCGGCCGGCGCTCGGGAAACGAGAGTTCGCTCTGAACTGGCCGGCGCGGCCCGATCGTCGAAAGCTCGGGTTTTTCGAAAACGCCGAAGCCGGAAAAACCCAGACGACGGCGTAATGGCCTATCTACCAAGTCGCGCCGCCGAGAGCAAGCGCGTCGATCGTTTCTGAAAATATCCGGTCCGCGCGGCGCTGCGGACATTCATTCCCGCTCTCTTCTCGGGCGGGCGAACCTCGGCCCGTCCTTGTCCGGCGTCGCGGACCCGATAGAAAAATATAGGCTCTGCAGAACGATACGGCTACAAGAACGGCGTTTCAAATCCTTTGCCGAATGTTATGGTTCCGCTGGGCCTGGGGAGGCCCATGCCGCTCTCTTCCGCAGACCCGCGGAAGGCGAAAATTGGGAGAACGACGTGAAAGCAAAAATCATTTCCGGCTCGACGATCGCCGCGACGGCGATCGCTCTCGCCCTCAGCGGCGTCGTCGCCACGCCGGCGGCGGCCAAGCATTCCCGCCATCATTGCAACATGGAGAAAGGCCAGTGCGGCGGCAAGGCCAAGTGCATGACGAAAAAGGGCGTCTGCAAGCATCACAAGAACTCCTGCAGCGCCAAGGGCTCCTGCAAGGGAAGATGAGTTGAGAGAAACGCGATCGCGCCCTTCGGGGCGCGGTCGCTCGCGCCGTCTTTTCGAGAGCACGGCGGGAGGGACGAGAATGACGAGACCCGCGCCGCTCGGTTTCGGCCTCGGACTGAGGCCGACCTATTACGACGAAATTCTCTCGAAGCGTCAAAACATCGACTGGTTCGAGATCATCTCGGAAAACTACATGACCGGCGGGGGGCGGCCGAGCGCCACGCTCGAACGCGTGCGCGCCGATTATCCGATCGTCATGCACGGCGTGTCGATGTCGCTCGCCTCGACCGACCCGCTCGATTTCGATTATCTGCGCGATTTGAAAGCTCTCGCCGAACGCATCGAGCCGGCGTGGGTCTCCGATCATCTCGCCTGGACAGGCGTGCATGGCGTCAATCTGCACGATCTGTTGCCGATCCCCTACACTGAGGAAGCCCTCGCCCATGTCGCCGAGCGCATTTCGCGCGTGCAGGATTTTCTCGGCCGCCGGCTCGTCGTCGAAAACGCCTCGACCTATGTCGCCTTCCGCGAGTCGCGGATGAGCGAGTGGACCTTCGTCGAGGAGCTGGCGAAACGCGCCGATTGCCTGCTGCTGCTCGACATCAACAATGTCTTCGTCTCGAGCTTCAACCATGATTTCGACGCCGCCGAATTCATCGACGCTATTTCCGTCGACCGCGTGGCGCAGTTTCATCTGGCCGGGCACACCGACAGCGGAACGCACAAGATCGACACGCACGACCAGCCGATCTGCGAAGACGTATGGGCTCTCTACGAACGCGCCCGGCGCCGTTTCGGCAATGTATCGGCGATGATCGAGCGCGACGACAATTTTCCGCCGTTCGGCGACCTGCTCGCCGAGCTCCAGCGGATGCGCGACATCTCCGCCGCGGTCGACGCCGAAAAAGCGCGGAGCGCCGCATGAAGCTCGCCGAACTCCAGGCGATGTTCCAGGCCGGCGTGCTGGCCGGGCTCGAGTCCGACGGCGCTTCAGTCCTCGACAGCGTGAAGAATTCGAAGCGCGCCGACCGGGCGACGCTGTTCGGCGTCTATGTGAACGCCTATCACGTTCGCCTGACCGAGTTTCTGATCGACGACTTTCCCGCGCTGCGCGCGCTGCTGGGCGAAGACGCCTTCGATGCGCTCGCCGCCGACTATATCGCCTCCGAGCCGTCGCGCCAACGCAATGCGCGCTGGTATACGGCGCGGCTTCCCGATTTCATGCGCGCGAGCGAGAAATGGCGCGATAGGCGCGCCGTCGATGTGGCGCTGCTGGAGCGCGCGTTGACCGACGCCTTCGACGCGCCCGAGGCGGCCGCCCTCTCGCTCGACGCGCTGGCCTCTTTCGAGTCGGCGCTTTGGCCGCGCGTCGCCTTCGCCTTTCATCCGAGCCTCATTCTGCTCGAATTGCGCGCGGGCACGCTCGCAACACATGAGGCGGCGACCGCCGGCGAGGCCCTTCCCGCCCCGCGCGACGGTGAGGAAAAAGTCGCCGTGTGGCGCTCCAACGAGGATTCGGTCTATTGCGAGATGGAGGCGGACGAGTTCCTCGTCCTGTCTCTCGCCGCCGCCGGCCACGCCTTCGGCGACATTTGCCAGATGGCGGCATTTCGCGATTCCGGCGACGCCGCGCCGGAGCGCATCGCGCAATTTCTGACGAGCTGGTTCGAGGAGGGGCTGGTGGTCTCCGCCACGCTCGGCGATGAAGGCGACCTTCAGAAATAAGTCGGAACGGCCCCGCAAGACGTCTTCGAGGCGACCGGTCTCGTCAAAACTGCGCGTGCGCCCGCAGACCGAAGACATTCACCGGCCCGCGCGCGGCATTGTGAGCCGGATTGCCGAAGAACTGATAGTCCAGGGTGAGATCGATTCCCTCGGCGAGATTATATTTGTAATAGGCTTCCAGGGCCTTCTCGCCGCTATAGGAGAGCGCGCCGTCGCCGATATAGACGCTCGCGCCGCCGAGCGCGAAATAGCGCACGCGCGGACCCGACAGGCCGCTGAACGCCATTGCGGCGCCGATCTCGTCCTTCGACCGCCCCCACAGCTTTCCGGACGCCACGAGGCCGAACGAAAGCTGGCGGTCGACATCGGTATAATCGACTGTCTCGTAGCGCCCGTCGGCCATGCTGGCGCGCAGGAAAAAGCCGAGATTGGGCGCGATCTGCTGTTGGACGTTGACGCCTCCGCCGAGCTTCACGCGCCTCTTGCGCAGCGCGTTGTTCGTGATGTCCGGCGGAAAATTGCCGGTCAGAAAAGCGAAATCGACGACCTCGTCGACCTTGTTGAGATAGCCGTTGTCGCCATAGACCAGAAATTTCACGACGCCCGGCTGCTCGAACAAATCGTAGCGCGCCTCGAATTCGGCGACGCCCATGAATTGGCGGCCCAGCACGGGCTCGATTTTCTCGCTGTTGGGAACATCGGAAAGCTGGAAGAGGCCGGCGCGCGCGGTCCACCAGTCCTGCTTCCACTCGAGCGCCGCGCCATAGGTGTAGCCCCACGCGTCGGCGGCGTAATCGAAAGCCCCCATCGTATTGAAGGCGAAATTCAGGAAGCCGGTCGTGGGATCGTGGGCGTAGACATTGTCGTCGAACACGTCGCCCACGGCGAATTTGCCGACCGTCAGGATCAGACGATCGCGATCGACCTTGCCCGCGAGTTGGTTCTGGGTCGATTCGAGCGTCTCGTTGAAAGACCCGGTATCGGGGTCGCTTTCTTTGGCGCCGCCGTTCAGGCCGATGATCTGACGAAGAAAATAGCGTTGGAAACGCATATACGGCGCGGCGCGCCCGACCTTGGCGACGGAACTGTTCACATAGGCCGCGGCGCCGGCCGAATTGGACAGGCCGTATCCTTCGCTGATCTCCGGATTGATATAGACGCCGGCGCCGTCCCACAGGCGAACGCCGGCGAAGAGATTGGTGGTCGAACCGAAGCGCGCCTGCCCCTTCGGCGTGAAGCTTTTCGGCCCGCTGTAGAGCGCCGGAAATTTCGGATAGCCCTGCACGACGCCGGTCGTCTGGCCGTGCACGCTGTAACGCTCCGCGTCTTTTCCGTTCGAAGCTTCGTCGCTCTTCTTGTCGTCGCTCTGGTCCTTGTCGCTTCGCGCGCCCGCCCCGTCCTCGGCCGCCAACCGATAATTCAGGCCGAAGCGCAGGAGATGCGCTTCGCTGCGCTGGCGCGCGCCGAACTGGACGGAAAGACCATTGTCGAAGACCTGCGTCTGCAACTGCTGGTTCAGATAGAGATATTCGAGACGCGCCGACCATTGGTCGTAGAGCGCATATTCGAATCCGGCGCCGACCGCATATTTCATGCGCGAGGATTGCGACAGCGGAGCGTAGAACAGCGAGCCGGGTGCCGGATTCGAGAATGTCAAGCTCGAGGCACCGCGCCAGCCGCCCGCCGCGACGCCGCCGGTGACGTAGAACAGCGAGCGATCGACGGCGAAGCCGAGCCGGCCGCGAAAGGTCGCGAAATAATTGCCGCTCTCGTCTGTCGTGAGGCCATACCCCGTCACGCCCAGAGGCGAATAGCTCGCCGGCGCCGGAAACAGGCCGTTCGCGGAATGGCGGACGCCGAGAAAGTTGAAATCGGTTTCGACGCCATAGACCCAGCGACCGATCTGCCAGTCGTATCCGACCTGCGCGCCGAAGGAGGCGCCGGCGCGATCGTGGTTTGGCGCATAGAGATCGAAGGCGTTGCTGACGAAGCCGCTGCCCGCCTCCAGCCTTCCGCCGCTCCAGCTCGGGAAGCCGGCGCCGAAATTGGCGCCGATGTGGAATCCGGCCCAACTGAAGGCGGGCGGCTCCTTACGCTGCGAGGCGC
>PQAN01000066.1 GCA_003105285.1 Methylocystaceae bacterium | reverse complement strand
GACGTTTGTCGACGATCCCTATTCGGCGGCGGAAGGGGCGGACGCGTTGGTGATCGTGACGGAATGGGACGCGTTCCGCGCGCTCGATCTCGACCGCATCAAGACGCTACTGAAGGCGCCGGTCATCGTCGACCTGCGCAACATCTACCGCCCCGGAGACATCCGCAAGCGCGGGTTCGCTTATGTGAGCGTGGGAAGGGAGTAGAAGCCGGTCCTACGCGCGTCATTGCGAGGAGCGAAGCGACGAAGCAATCCAGAACCCGCCTCACGTCCGCTGGATTGCCTCGCTTCGCTCGCAATGACGGAACGAGTCAGGCTGCGGCGCCGAGGTCGATTTCGGCCGTGATGCGAGACCAGGGAATCGTGACTGTGTTCGATCAAGCCCACGTCGATCAGAGCGACGACGTCCGCGTGAACGCCGCGATAATCGCGCTCCAAGCTTTGCGCCAAAGCACGAATGGACGAAGGGCCCGACGACGCAGAGCGCGCAACAAGCGCCAGCGATTGGGCGTCAGCGCCTTCAACAGACCTTCCATGCTCTCGAAGTATGCGCGCTCTGAGCCTTGCGCTCGCCTCGGTCCAACCGCCGCGCCATCTCCACCGAGCGACGGGCGAAATCGTCGAGGCTTTCGACATGCAGCCCAACCTCTCTCATTTTCGATCTCACGTCTCACGTCGCGCCAGAAATCAGAAAGCGGATTTTCGAAGGTCGTGAATGCGTACGGTTCTTCTTCGTTGCGATAGTGACGATGGTCGCCCTTCCCGCTCTCGTTGTCATAGCCGATGATCCGCTCGCCAGCTCGACCATAAAACAACGAGTATTTGAGGCCGTACGCTCTTTCGGAAGCCGCCATATTCTGATCTGAACGATCGCCATCATCCAAGATGAATTTCTGGCTCTCGATCAGAGTCGCGGATGACATATGCTATATGTAACATATGCACATCAAGAGGCTGCGAGCTCACTTCTTGAAATGGCGCGCCTGTTCAGCGATCGTTTCGATGATGGCTTGCTTTGCATCCGAATAAGCAAGCAGCGTATCCGCGCCACCGTCGACAATTCGCCACTTGGCCAGGGCATAAGTTCGAGCGGCCTCGGCGTTGGCGCGCAGGAAATCGCGGATCGCAAGGTTGAGCCTCCAACGCTCTCCATCGAAAGCGATGACTGCGATGTTATAGTGCTGCGATCCGTCGCGCCGGCGTAAAGCCCATCTACCGGGCACACCGGCCTCCCCGAAGCTTTCATAGCCGAGCTGTTCCAAATATGCGACGATCTCGGCAATGCGCGCCGGTTCGCCGAGCCCGACCATCAAATCGATGACGGGCTTGGAGTCCAGCCCAGGAACTGCGGTGCTACCGATATGCTGGATTTCCGGCGCCAAATCACTCGGCAGCAATCGTCGCAACCGGGCAGCCTCCTCCTGAAACCGAGCCGGCCATCGAGGATCGGCGGCGAGAAGTGTGATCGGTTCATCCAGGTCGAACGACGCCATCGGCTCACGTCGCTCGCTCCACGAGCGAAAAGACCTATGCGCCGCTGCATCCAGACCTTGCAGGCGAGAAGCATCCTTGTTGGCCGATTTGCTCATGGCGCCGCCGACAGCCTGTCCGGAAGCCGTCCGCTGCCGCCCCATAGAATGAAATGCGATCGGTCCCTCCTCGCGACGAGCCGACGCAACTCCCCCTCACGTATTAAACCTGAAATGCAGCACGTCGCCGTCCGCGACGATATAATCCTTCCCCTCCAACCGAAACTTCCCCGCCTCCCTCGCGCCGGTCTCGCCGCGAAACGTGACATAATCGTCATACGCAATCGTCTCGGCGCGAATAAAACCCTTCTCGAAATCGGTGTGGATGACGGCGGCCGCCTGCGGGGCGCGTGTGCCTTGCTCGATCGTCCAGGCGCGCGCCTCTTTCGGCCCCACGGTGAAATAAGTGATGAGGTGAAGCAGATCATAGCCGGCGCGGATGACGCGGTTCAAACCCGGCTCCTCCAGCCCCACCGCCTCGAGATAATCCTTCTGCTCGTCCGCCGGCAGGACGGCGATCTCGCTCTCGATCTTGGCGGAGACGACGACCGCCACGGCGCCTTCTTCTTTTGCGCGCGCGGCGACCTTCCGCGAGAAGCAATTGCCGTCCGCCGCGGCGCTCTCCTCGACATTGCAGACATAGAGCACCGGCTTCGACGACAACAGGCCGAGGCCCGCGAGCGCGCCCTTCTCCTCGGGCTTGATCTCGACGAGGCGCGCCGGCTTGCCCTCGCGCAGCAGGTCGAGGCAGCGGCGCATCAGATCGAGCAGCTCTTTCGCCTCCTTGTCCCCGCCCTTGGCCTTCTTCTCGAGCGGGATGACGCGCTTCTCCAGGCTCTCGAGATCGGCGAGCATCAGCTCGGTCTCGATCGTCTCGATATCGCGGATGGGATCGACGCCGCCTTCGACATGCGTCACGTCGCCGTCCTCGAAACAGCGCACGACATGGGCGATCGCGTCGCATTCGCGAATATTCGCGAGGAACTGATTGCCGAGGCCCTCGCCCTTCGAGGCGCCGCGCACGAGGCCGGCGATATCGACGAAGGTCAGGCGCGTCGGGATGATCTGCTTGGAGCCGGCGATCTTCGTCAGCTCCTCGAGACGCGCGTCCGGCACGGCGACCTCGCCGACATTGGGCTCGATCGTGCAGAACGGGTAATTGGCCGCCTGCGCCGCCGCCGTCTGCGTCAAAGCATTGAAGAGGGTCGACTTGCCGACATTCGGCAGGCCGACGATGCCGCATTTGAAGCCCATGTGCGTCCCACGTTCGTCGAAAAGAAAGCTGTTGCGGCGCGGTATGAGGGGGAAGCGGCCAAAAGGCAAGGGGCGCGAGCCTGGGCGCGCCGCTCGAAAAAGTCGGCTGGGCGCGTGGATATGGGTTGACCGCGAGCTCGGCCGAGCAGAAAAGGCCGCGTGCCGCCTTTTGAATGAAAGCCGACGATGGAACGCGCGAAACGACTTGGGAAGGTGAGCGCCAGGGCCTCGGCGATTCTCGCGGCCGCGACCCTTAGCCTCGCGGCGTACGCCCAGAGCCAGAACACGCCCGACACGCCGCCGGCGGCTGTCTTCTCTCCGTCCCCGATCGTCGCCCCCACGGCGCCGGCGGCTCCTCCTCCCGCTGCGGCTCCGACTTCACAAGGCCAAGCTCCGGGCGGCGCGGCGCTCGAGCCGGGCGCGGCGCCCGCGCCGCTGCCGAAGCCCAAGCCGAAAGCCAAGCCCAAACCGCCGCCGCCGCGCGAGACGGCGCTGTCCGACGATCCGACTCCGGCGCTGCAAGCCGAGACCTTCTTCGCCACCTCGCTCGCTTCCGAGCGCTATGCGGCGATCGCCGACGCCGGCGGCTGGGCGAGCTTCGCGGCGCCGCTGAAGCCCGGCTCGAGCGGCAAGGCGGTGGCGGCGCTGCGACAGCGGCTCGCGAGCGAGGGCGATCTGCCGAGCGGCGCGGCCGGCGGCGACCACTGGGACAACGCGCTGACCGCCGCCGTCAAGCATTTCCAGTTCCGAATGGGCCTGCGGCAGACCGGCGTCGTCGCCGGCGCGACATTGCGCGAATTGAACATCCCCGCCTCCGTGCGCTTCCGTCAGCTCGCCTCCTCCGCGCAACGGCTCGCAGGCGTCGATTTTCCCTTCGGCCCTCGCTATGTCGTCGTGAACATTCCCTCCGCCGCCGTCGACGCGGTGGAGAACGGCCGCGTCGTGCGCCGCTATACGGCGATCGTCGGCGGCGTCGACCATCCGTCGCCCGAGGTCGAGGCGAGGATCGGGGCCGTCAATTTCAATCCGACCTGGACCGTGCCGGTCTCGATCATCAAGAACGAGATCATGCCGAAGATGCAGAAGGACCCGTCCTATCTCGCGAAGGCGCGCATTCGCGTGTTCGACGGGCGCGGCGCGGAGGTGCAGCCGGGCGCGATCAATTGGGCGAGCGAACGGGCCGCCAATTACACTCTGCGCCAGGATTCCGGCGC
>PQAN01000065.1 GCA_003105285.1 Methylocystaceae bacterium | reverse complement strand
TCTTGCGGAATGCCCGCGCGGCAAGAAAGACGACAGTCGCCGCATATAGGCCGAGAAGCACGATGGGAGTCCAGAGCTGAATCAGACTGGAACCCTTGAGAAAGACGGCTTTCAGAATCGTGACGTAATATCGGGAGTGCACGAGGTAGGTCAGCGCTTGCACTGGCGCAGGCATCTGATCGAGCGGAAAAGTGTAACCGGAGAGCAATGACGTCGGCAGAAGCGTGACGAGGAGCGCGACCTGGCTCGCTCCGACCTGGCTGCAGATCGTCGCAGAGATCAGATAGCCGAGTCCCAGCACGATGACGAGGAACAAGGACGTCGTGACGAAGAGCGTAACGAGCGCGCCGCGGAATGGAACGAGAAACCAGAAGACTGCAACCGCCAGGCAAATGGAGGCGTCGAGCATTCCGATCACGAAATAGGGAAGAATCTTGCCGATCAGCATCTCCATGGGCGTCACCGGCGTGGAAATCAGCGTCTCCATCGTTCCGCGCTCCCACTCCCTGGAAATCGTCAGGGAGGTCAATTGCGCGCCCACCAGCGCCAGCACCATTGCGACGACGCCGGGAATGACGAAGTTGCGGCTGGCGAGATCTTCATTGAACCAGACCCGCGACTGCACGCTCAACGCCTCGTCTTGCGTGAGCGCGCCGCGTCGTTGCGCCCATCGCGCTTCGATCGTCGCCGAAAAGCCGGAGACGACCGTTTGGGCGTAGCCCAGTCCGATATTGGCGGTATTGTCGTCGGTCGCGTCGACGATCGCCTGCACGGAACCGGAGCCGAGATCGTTGAGCCGTTCCGAAAAATCCGGCGGCACGACAATGGCGATCTTGCATCGTCCATAGTCCAGAGCTTTCGTCAGCTCGCCGTACGATCGGTCCGCCTCGACGATATGAAAGTATTTCGACGCTTGGAAGCGCTTCAACAGGGCGAGGCTGCGAAGGCTTTCTTCCCGGTCGAACGTGCAGACAGGGATATGCTTTATGTCGAGGCTCACGCCATAGCCGAGAAGGGTGGACTGTACCAGCGGCATGAGCAGCGCGATCATCAAGCTGCGCGGGTCGCGCCAGACCTGAATCAGCTCCTTTTTTGCAATCGCCCTGATCCGTCGCATTGTGCAGCAGGCCGAGCCGCGCGCAACGCTCGGCCTCGTCGAGATAGGACGTCGCCAGCACGATCGTGACGCCCTGGCTATGCAGGTCATAGAGTATGCGCCAGAAATCGCGTCGCGACACGGGATCGACGCCCGCCGTCGGCTCGTCGAGGAGAAGCACTTTCGGCGCATGGATGAGCGAGCAGGCGAGCCCGAGCTTCTGCTTGATGCCGCCGGACGACTGGGAGGAACACAATCAGCTCACGCTCTCGGTTCGACGGCGTTTCCGCTGGCCGAATTCGTAACGGGAACTCACGTCACCGGCAGGTCCGCCCGAAGCTCGATCTCCGGCGCGCGGCGACGAGGTGCCGTGCGGCGCTGGATTTGCGGCGAGACGCCCGTTTTTTCTCGCCAGAATAGGCGCGCCATGGGAAAAAGCGGCCTTTGAATATCGGGAGCCTCCTATGTTCACCAGAGTGTGCAAAGAGGACACGATCTTCGAGGGCGGGATACGGGTCGTTATCGCGGGCTCGCACATCGTCATTCTGGCTTGGCCCGAGAACGGCGCGATAAAGGCCTTTCAAGGGGTCTGCCCCCACACCAACCAGCCCTTGGCCGAAGCCGATTTCGACGGGACAGTGTTGACCTGTCCCGTTCATGCCTGGACTTGGGATATGAACACGGGAGAGGCGATCCACCCCAAGGAAAGCGCGCTTGCCGAATATCCCGTCAAGATCGAGGATGGGGTCGTTTATGTCGACACCGAGAGCGTCTCGCCGTTGTTCGCGGCGCGATAGCGCCTCGTCACGGCCCGGCTCCATGTCGCCGGCCCATGGCTTTCGAACCGCACGTCGCCATCCGCCGATTTTTTTTTTGGAAAGCCCGCAGCTATTCTCTCGGCTCTGCGCCACAGGCGATTTTCGAGTAGGAGTCTAGACTGCTCATTGCCGTTCGTCCGGCGAATGCCTATAAATCGGCCAGCGCCATGAGCGCGCCGCATCGGTCCCTCGTCTCGACCCACATCGAAGAGAAGACATGCCCTGGAGCAATCAAGGCGGTTCGAAAAAGCCGAACGACAACAGCCCCTGGGGGCAGCAAGGCCCCTGGGGCTCCGGCTCGGGCGGCGGAGGCGGCGCGCCGCCGGATCTCGAGGAGCTGCTGCGGCGCAGCCAGGACAGTCTGCGGCAGATTCTGCCCTCGGGCTTCGGCGGACGCGGCGTCGCCATTCTGACGCTGCTGACGCTGCTCGCCTGGCTGGCGAGCGGCTTCTATACGGTCGGCCCCAACGAGGTCGGCCTCAACATGATCTTCGGCAAATACCGGGGCAAGACGCAGGCTGGCCTCAACTACAATCTTCCGGCGCCCGTCGGCTCGATCATCAAGCTCGCGGTCACGGACCGCAACGCCATCGACATCGGCTTCCGCGAGCAGCCGACGCGTCGAACAGGCGGGCCTCAGCTCCCCGAGGCGCCCGAGGAGAGCCTGATGCTCACCGGCGACGAGAACATCGCCGACGTCAAATTCCGCGTCTTCTGGCAGATCGACCCGGCCAAGCCCGAGGATTACGCGTTCAACGTCGCCAATCCGCCGGCGACGGTGAAGGCGGTGGCGGAAAGCGCCATGCGCGAGATCGTCGGCCAGTCGCAAATCCAGAAAATCCTCACCGCCGACCGCAAGTTGATCGAGCCGGCGAGCCAGCAGCTCATGCAGAGGGTGCTGGACGATTATCACAGCGGCGTTCTGGTGCTGCAGGTGCTGCTCCTGTCGGTCGATCCGCCGGCTTCGGTGATCGCCGCCTTCCGCGACGTGACGGCGGCGCAGCAGGACCTCCAGCGGCTCGGCAACGAGGCCGAGGCCTACGCCAATCGCGTCGTGCCGGAGGCGCGCGGCGCTTCAGCGCGCATCGTGCAGGAAGCGGAAGCCTATCGCGAGCAGATCGTCGCCGAGGCGCTGGGTCAGGCCGCGCGCTTCGATCAGATCTACGACCAATATAAGAAGGCGCCCGCCGTCACTCGCCAGCGCCTCTATATCGAGACCATGGAGCGGGTCCTCGGCGGCGCCGAGAAGGTCATCGTCGACGAGTCGGGGAGCGGCGGGGCCGGCGTGCTTCCCTACCTACCGCTGCCGGGATTTTCTTCTTCGACGACCGGAGGCCGCAAGTGAGGAGTTCGATCCTTTTCCTCGGCGTGATCGCGCTGCTGGCGGCGCTGATCCTGGCCGGCGGCTCGCTCTTCACCGTCTCGCAGACGGAGCAGGCGCTGGTCCTGCGTTTCGGCGAGCCCGTCGCCGGCCGCGGCCTCATCACCGAGCCCGGTCTGCATTTCAAAATTCCGCTGATCGAGAACGTCATCGTCCTCGACAACCGCATTCTCGACGTCGAGAGCCCGAATCTCGAGGTTCTCGCCTCCGACAATCAGCGGCTCGAGGTCGACAGCTTCATCCGCTATCGCATCGTCGATCCTCTGCGCTTCTATCAGTCGGTCGGCGGCGTCGCAGGCGCCAATAATCAGCTCGCCTCGGTGCTGAACTCCGCCGTGCGGCGCGTGCTGAGCGAAGCCAACCAGCAGCAGATCGTGCGCGACGAGCGCGCCGCGCTGATGGTGAGAATCAAGGAACAGGCGAATGTAGAGGCGCGCAAATTCGGCGTCTCGGTCGTCGACGCCCGCATCCGCCGGGTCGACCTGCCGCAGCAGATTTCCGAGAAGGTGTACGGCCGCATGCAGACGGAGCGTGCGAGAGAGGCCGCCGAATATCGCGCGCAAGGCGCCGAGCAGGCGCAAAAGATCACCGCCAAGGCGGATCGCGACGTCATCGTGCTGAAGGCCGAGGCGCAGCGCAAGGCCGACCAGACCAAGGGCGAGGGCGACGCCGAGCGCAACCGCATCTTCGCCGAAGCCTTCGGCAAGGACCCGGATTTCTTCGCTTTCTACCGCTCCATGCAAGCCTATGAGACGGCTTTCAAATCGCACGATACGCGGTTCCTGGTCAGCCCACGGAGCGATTTCTTCCGTTTTTTCGGAACGCCGACGGCCGCAGGCAAATCGAGCGACGAAACGGCGGCCCAAAAAAAGTAAAAAAGTAGAAAGGCGAAGGTCGCCCTACTCTCGCCGCTTTGCTGGCAGAGTGCGGGGAGCCTGCGAGAAGACGCACGCTACGCCGACGCCTTACGATTTTCTGGCGGCGGAGGCGCTCGTGATGATACACGCTCATTGCAGCCGCGCATGGCCTCGCCATACGCGCGATGAGCGGCGAGCAACCAGGCTCTTCCCGATCGCCCCGCAAATTCTCGAACGGCGGAGGACCCGCCTCGTCTAGGAGAGA
>PQAN01000064.1 GCA_003105285.1 Methylocystaceae bacterium | reverse complement strand
CGCCAGGAGGCCGAAACGGACGACAAGCCCGAGACTCCTCCCCCGCCGAAACGCGTCGCCGCGCTGCCGCCCGCTCCCGAACCGCCCGCTCGTCCCGCTCCGCAGCAGCCTGCTCCCCCCGTCAAGCCGCAGGCGAAAGCCGCGCCCGAGCCGGAGGAAGACAAGCCGGACGAAGCGGAAGTGATCGCGCCGAAGCCTCCGCCGCGCCCAAAGCCGGAGAAACAGGCCAAGGAGAGCCCGCAGCCGCCGGAAAAGCCCAAGCCGAAGGATGAGCCGCGCCTCAAGGCCGACGAAGTGGCCAAACTCCTCGAGCAGAAAAAGGCCGCCGACAAGTCGAACCCCTCCGAGTCGAAAGACGACAAGAAGTCCGACAAGCCGCCGTCCAAACCGCGATCGGGCGACGAGACGGCGCCGAAGTCGAAATTCAACGCGGCGAGCATCGCCAACCTGCTGAGCCATGAGGCGCCGCAGCGGCGCGCTTCGACGGGCAGGGACATGACTCAGACGGCGTCGCTGGGCGCGCCGACAGCCAATGCCGCGCGCATGTCGCCGACGCTGCAGGCGCAGATCGACGCTTATACGATCGAGCATTATCGAAAATGCTGGCAGGCGTCGCTGTCGATGAACGCGCGCAGCTATGTGCCGCGCATCGAATTTCGCCTGACGCGCGACGGCGCGCTGGACGGACCGCCGCGGCTGCTCAACCCGTCGCCAGAGCCGGTGGAGAAAAGCCGCGGAGAACAGGCGCTCGGCGCGGTGCGGCGCTGCAGCCCCATGCCGATCCCGGCGGCCTTCGCGCCCTATTACGATTATTGGCGCGTCACGGAATTGGACATGAGGGAAGATATGTAGCGATTCGTGTTTCTTCGCCCCTCCACCGCTGCGCCAAACGTCCAGGATCGCTTGTCATGACGACAATATTCACCCGCCGTTCCGCCGCCGGCCTCATCGCCGGAGCGGCTCTCGCTCCCCTCGGTTTCTCGCCGGCGCGCGCCGGGCGCGTTCTCGATCTGCGCGCCGGCGGCGGCTTCCAGCCGATCGCCGTCGCCGTCACGCATTTTGCCGGAGACGAGGCGGCGCGCACGCTGACGAGCGTCGTCGTCAATAATTTCAAGCGCTCGGTCTTTCTGCGTCCGATCGAGCCGGGAAGTTTCCCGGAGCAGGCCGCGGGACCCGACAGCGCGCCAAATCTCGACGCCTTCCGAGCGATCAATGCGCAATATGTCGTCACCGGGCGCTCGCAGCGCGGGCCGGATGGACGCGTGAAGACGGAGTTCCGCCTGTTCGACGTCACGACGGGCGAGCAGGCGGCAGGCCAGCAATATGTCACCGACTCCGCCAACACGCGTCGCGTCGCCCATCTCGTCTCTGACGCCGTCTTCACGCGCGTCACCGGCGAGAAGGGCTTTTTCGATACGCGCGTCGTCTTCGTCGACGAGAGCGGTCCCAAGGAGCGCCGGCGCAAGCGGCTCGCCATCATGGATCAGGACGGCGCCAATGTGCGCTATCTGACGCGCGGCGACGAACTCGTCGTCACGCCGCGTTTCTCGCCGTCCTCGCAGGACGTGACCTATATGTCCTTCGGTTCGAGCGACCCCAAGGTGCTGCTGCTCAACATCGAGAGCGGTCAGCGCGAGATCGTCGGCAACTTCCCCGGCATGACCTTCTCGCCGCGCTTTTCGCCGGACGGGCAGAAGATCATCATGTCGCTCTCGCAAGGGTCGTCGACCAATCTCTATTCGATGGACCTGCGCTCGCGCACGACGACGCGCCTGACCGACACCAACGCCATCGACACGTCGCCCTCCTATGCGCCGAACGGCGGCGAAGTCGTCTTCGAATCCGATCGCGGCGGCTCGCAGCAGATCTATGTGATGGGCGCGAATGGGGGCGGCGCGAAGCGCATCTCCTTCGGAGCCGGTCATTATTCGACGCCCGTATGGTCGCCGAAGGGCGACTACATCGCCTTCACCAAGCAGTCCAACGGCTCCTTCAGCATCGGCGTGATGAAGCCGGACGGCTCGGGCGAGCGCATCCTCACCGAGGGATTTCATAACGAGGGCCCGACCTGGGCGCCGAACGGCCTGTTCCTGATGTTCTTTCGCGATCCGGGCGGGCAATCGGGATCGAAAATCCATATGGTCGACGTCTTCGGCAGAGCCGAATTCCAGGTGCCGACTCCCTCTTACGGCTCGGACCCCGCTTGGGGGCCGTTGCAGGACTGATAGGGCCTTCCGGTCGCCGCCTCTCCCCGTCTGCGCAGCAAGTGGGGAGAGGAGTTTGACCCCGCGCCGCTCAGGCGACGTGAGTGGCTTCGTAGGCCGGAACCTTTTTGGCGAAATCGTCGAGCCAGGCGACGAGATTGGGATATTTCGCGCGCCAAGCGCCGCCGAAGCGCAGGTCCTGATAGCCGAGCGCCGATGCGACGGCGATATGACCGATCGTCACCGCGCCCGAAGGCGGCTGCCGGTCGAGCTGCGCCAATCCGCGTTCGACTTTGCCGGCTTGCAGCGCCGAGGCCTCCGGATGGCGCAGATGCTCGGGGCGCACGACGCTCTCATAACGAATGAGCAGCGCCGCGTCGTTGATCCCGTCGCCGAGCGCCTGCTGCTTCAGCGCCTCGAAACGCGATGCGGAATCGCTCGGAAACAGCTTTCCGCCGCCGGCGAGCACGTCGAAATATTCGGCGATGACGCGGCTGTCGTAGAGCGTGTCGCCATTGGCGAAGACGAGGATCGGAATCTTGCCGAGCGGATTTTGCTCGCGCACCGTGTCGGCCGGATCGCTCGGATCGGCGCCGACGAGCTCGACGTCTTTGCCGAAGCCGAGGATTTCAGCGACGATCCGCACTTTGCGGGCGTAGGGCGAAGCAGGCGAATAGCGTAGGATGGGCATGGGAGAGAAGTCCTCGAGAGTCGTGGCGGTCGGCGGCCGTTCAGCGGCATTTTTCGAAGCGTCGAAAAGACCTTTAAACGCATGAGCGTCATGCCCCAACAGGTCGCCGCTGGACAAGCGGTCTATACAGGGCGATAGGGTGAAGGAGTGTTTTCCTCTCCTTCATCCTGAGGAGGCCTCGAAGAGGCCGTCTCGAAGGACGAAGGAGAGGAAAACACGTCGCGAGCGGACGTCCTCGTCCTTCGAGACGCCGCCTACTCAGGATGAGGACGTCCTTCATCCAATTGCCCTGGGTCCCTATACGACACGGATGCTGACCGGCGTTGGAAACGCGCAAAAAGCAAAAAGACTCTAGCATCGTCACTCCCCGCTCACCCACTCGATCTCGAACCTCGCATCCTCCCCCTGCCCCAGCCGCTCGACGAGCAATGCGCAGATGACGCGCGCTTCCTCCTCGAATGTGAACGGCGGATTGACGACGACGAGGCCGGTGCGGCGCAGTCGCTCGTCGTCGGAAGCGCCGCCGATCGACAGTTCGAGACGCAGAATTCGCTTCACGCCGCTCGCGCGCAGAGAGCCGAGGAAGCGGCGCGTGTCGGCCTCGTCCTTGATCGGATGCCAGAGCGCATAGATGCCCGTCGGCCATTTACGATGGCTTTCCAGAAAGGCCTCGCCCATGCGCGCGAATTCGTCACGCTTCTCGAAAGGCGGGTCGACGAGGACGAGACCGCGCCGCTCCTTGGGCGGCACATAAGCGGCGAGGCCGACATAGCCGTCGATGTGGATCGCCTTGACGCGTTTGTCGCGCGCAAAGCGCGTCTGCAGATTTTCGAAAGCGTCGGGACGCAGCTCGCAAAAAATCGCGCGGTCTTGCTCACGCATCAGCCGTTGCGCGATGAGCGGCGAGCCGGGATAGAGCTTGGGCCGTCCATCGGCGTCGAGCGGGCCGACGATGTCGAGATAAGGGGCGAGCAATTCGCGCGCTCGCGCCTCGGTCGTGTCGAATTCGGCGAGCCTGGCTATCCCTGAGCGCCATTCGCCGGTGCGCTCCGCCTCGTCGGCCGAAAGGTCGTAGGCGCCTTCGCCGGCATGCGTGTCGATGACGCGAAACGGCGTCTCTTTGCGCGTCAGATAGACAATGAGCCGCGCGAGCAGCGCATGTTTGAAGACGTCGGCGAAATTGCCGGCATGGAAGCCGTGGCGGTAGTTCATCGCCTCTTCGAGCGCTCACAAAGGCGCCGGCACGGAGATTTCGCCGGCGCGGCAGGCCTGCCGCGCAACTTCCGGACAGGCGCGGAATTCGCGTAGATCCTTGGAGAAGCAAATCCGCACCTCCTGCAGCACGCCCTTGCGGCAAGTGACGGCCAGCATGCCGGGCCTGAGGCGCGGATTGGCGGCGACGAAGGCGCGCTGAATGTCGATCGGCGAGAAGCTCTGCGCGACCGAGGGCCGTTCGAAAGGCAAAGGGATGGCGACGCTCTCCTTGGCGCGCTTCACATCGGCGAAATAATCGCTCGGGCTCTTGCCGGAGCACCGTCCGTGCTTGCGCCATTCATAACGCGCCAGCCCCTCGTCGGGATAGACATCGGCCGCATGCGCGAGCGCGATGCGCGAGGGCGTCGCCGCGCCGTCGCAGTCGCTCGGGAATCCGCGCTCATATTGCGGCCACAGGCCATGGGTGACRAAGCCTCGGCCGGCGCCCGCGTCGCATTGAGAGCGATGCTTCTGCCTGCCCTCGAGCTCGCAAAAKCCCGCCGACCAGGACAGAGCGAGCACATAGAAGTCGAAATCGCCGGCGACGGACGCTCGGAACGCCCTTCCTCCGCCTACCTGCGCCATTTCCGTTTCGCGCGGCGCCGACTCCGGCTCGGCGACCGCCACAGGCGCGCGATAGAGACAAAGTCCGACGACGAGCAATCCACACGACACGATCGATCTGAACACGACAACGCTCCCAGCGGCCGATCAGGGCCCGGTCATTTTGCAGGCCGGCGCAAAGCTCAGGTCGCGGTCGAGGCCGACGACGCACCATTCCACTCCCCAGCCGACGCCGGAAAAGCCCAGGCCTTCGCCGAGATTATATCCCACGCGCCGACGGCGGCCGTCGTTGAAGTCGGCCAGAGCCGCGCAATAGCGTCTCGGAATATAGGTTTCGCCATTGTCGCGATAGCCGATTTCACGAACCTCGACGAAACCGGCGATGGCGAGGTCCGAGCTCCAGTAGGTCCTCTCGCGATCCCTGAAATCCCAGGAAATCTGCGTGAGCACGGAAGAGTCGCCGCAGGACGGCAAGAGGCCCGTATAGGGGAGGATTCGCTCCTCCGCGGGAGGCGCGTGGCGGCGCAATTCCGGCGCGGCCTGCGCCTCGCCGACGAGAAGAACGAGACAGGCGAAAAGGAAACGACCAATGAGCCGCATCGTGGGCCTCCGCGGAAAGCGCTGGCGGATGGAACTGATGCCGGACCGAACGGCCCCGCGTCAAGACGGCATTTTCCTGGGCGGCGCCGATCGAAAGCGCGCGTCGATTTCGGACATGAACCGCGCTATATTGAAAAACATGATCGCTCGTCTCGGACGCTTGCTGCGAGCTCCAGCCGCGCTCGCGGCAATCGTGACGCTGCTGATGTTCGGCGGCGGCGATGTCGCGCGCGCGCAGGATCCTGTCGCGGATTTCTTCCAGGGGCTGTTCGGCGGCGGCCGGCAATATCGCCCGCAACATCGCCCGCCGCCTCAGGAAGGCCAGCGCATGCGCCGCTTGGTTCCTCACCGGGATTACGGCGCACCGCCGGCCTATTGGCACGGTCAATCGCGGTCGGCGAAAAAGACCAAGCCGCAGAAGCCCGCGACCGACCCCGCCGTCGCTCCTTCCTTCTTCGTCGCCGTCATCGGCGACAGCCTCGGACAGATGCTCGCCGACGGTCTGGACGAAGCCTATGCCGACCGGCCGGAAATCCGCATTTTGCACAAGGCCAAGGAAAGCTCGGGTCTCGTGCGCGACGATTTCTATGATTGGCCGAAGGCGGCGCGCGAGTTGGCGGCGCAGGGCGAGAAGATCGATCTCGCCGTCATCATGATCGGCAGCAACGACCGGCAGGCGATCCACGACGCGACGGAGACGTTCGAGTCATTGTCGCCGCGCTGGCGAGAGCTCTATGCCGCGCGCGTCGAAGCCATTCGCGCGGTTTTCCGGGAAAAGAAAATTCCGCTCGTCTGGGTGGGCCTGCCGGTCATGAAGAGCGAGAATTTCTCGGCCGGCATGGCGCAGTTGAACGAAATCTACCGCCAGGCCGCCGCGAGAGACGGCGCGCCGTTCATCGACGTGTGGGAAGCCTTCGCCGACGAGAAGAACCAGTATCAGGCGTTCGGTCCGGATATAAATGGGCGGATCGTCAAATTGCGGTCGGGCGACGGCGTCCATTTCACCGACGTCGGCGCGCGCAAGGTCGCGCATTTCGTCGAAGGCGAGATCAAGCGCGTGTTCGAGACGTCGCATCCGGCGGGCGCCGAGGCTGGCGCGCCGCCGCCCGCGGAGGCCGCCGGCCCACCTCAGGAGGCGTCGCCGCCGGTCGCCGTCGCGCCGCCAAAGATCGTCGCTCCCGGCGAGCCGGCGCTGGGCGCGGCGCCCGCTCTGCCCGAACGACCGGCCATCGGCCCCGTCCAACCGCTGACTGCGGCCGTGGCGGCCGGCGATAGCGAACTCGCGAGACGGCGTAAGACGACGCCGGCTTCGAGCGATCCCCATGCCGCCGCCGCCCGCGCGCTCGTCGAGCATATTTTCGTCGAAGGCGGCGATCCGCCGAGCCGGCCGGGCCGCGCCGACGATTTCTCCTGGCCGAAGGGCGAGACGAAGAGCGCCGCGCCGCAGTGAGCCGAGACGAACCGCCGCGCCGACGAGACAAAATCGGCATGGTTGAGAAATGCCCGATCCCCGAGGCTCGAGCTTTCGTCAAATCAGACGATTGGAGTCGATAAGAAATTCAATTTACGCAAAATGCGGCGTCGACGCCACGCCGTCTCCGTGGAACCCTGAGCGAGGCCGACGCATTGTTCTCCCGTTGGATCAGCCGAAATGGCTCGAAGGGAGAAACGGCCATGGCAAAGCATTTGTTGTCGACACTCGCCCTGACTTTATTGTCGGGCTCCATTTCGACGGCGGCTCACGCCTTCGATAATCCGTTCCTGGCGCTGTTCGAGGGGCGCTCCGTCGCCGCGCCCGCCTCCGCCTACGACGCCCGGCTCGCCGGCGACTATGCCTCCTCGACGCGCGTCTTGGTCGCCGACCCGACCCGCCAGCGGCCCGGCACGATCACCGTCGACACGCAGAACCGCTATCTCTATCTGTCCCTGGCCGGCGGCCAGGCGATCCGCTACGGCGTCGGCGTCGGTCGCCAAGGCTTTACTTGGCGCGGCCACACTCATATCGGGAGAAAGGAAGCTTGGCCCGGCTGGACGCCGCCGTCGGCCATGCTGAGGCGCCGGCCCGATCTGCCGCGCCATATGTCAGGGGGCCAGGACAATCCGCTCGGCGCCCGCGCCATGTATCTCTATTCCGGCGCGCGCGACACGATGTTTCGTATCCACGGCTCCAACGAGCCCTGGACCATCGGCCACGCCGTGTCCTCGGGCTGCATCAGAATGCTCAACGGCGACGTCACCGACCTCTACAGCCGCGTGCGGGTGGGGACTTCGGTCGTCGTGCTGTGAGCGCAAGAGGCGGGCGCCACAATGGCGCCTGCTCCTGTCCATTCGGATAGAGATCGGCGAAAGCGAGCCTTCGGGCCCGCACAGGGCCTACGGCCTTCAGCCCAGGCAGTTCATATTGGTCAGCGACGAGATGATCGTCTGAATCACGGCCCAGACGCCGATCAGGATCCACGCGGAACGCTTCTGATTCTGCCCGTAGAGATAGGCGCCGCCGAGCGGCAGCGCCAGCAGCACGAATGGCCAGACCGAGTTCCCGATATTTTCGCAGTACCACAATGCGGTCGGCATTTTCTTCTCACCTCGGTAGGTTCGTTTCCGCCATCAGAAACTCGTCGACCGCCGCCGCGCACTGACGGCCCTCGCGGATCGCCCACACGACAAGCGACTGTCCGCGCCGCATGTCCCCACAGGCAAACACCTTGTCGCGCGAGGACTTGTAGGATCGCGTATCGGCGGCGACATTGCCGCGCTTGTCGAGCTCGACGCCGAGCTTTTCGAGCAGTCCCTCGCGCACCGGCGAAACGAAGCCCATCGCCAGCAGGACGAGATCGGCCTTGAGCGTGAACTCGCTGCCCGGTACGGGCTGCATCTTGCCGTCGACCCGCTCGCATCGCAGAGCCTTGACGGCCCCGTCCTGCCCGACGAACTCCCGCGTCATGACGGCGAAGTCACGCAGCGACCCCTCGTCATGCGACGAGGACGTGCGCAGTTTCAACGGCCAGTCCGGCCAGGTCAAGAGCTTGTCTTCCTTTTCCGGCGGACGCGGCATGATTTCGAGCTGCGTCACCGACAGCGCCCCCTGGCGGACCGAGGTGCCGATGCAGTCGGAGCCGGTATCGCCGCCGCCGATGACGACGACATGCTTGCTGGAGGCCAGAATCGTCTCGTTGGTCGTGACCGGCTCGCCGGAGACCCGCCGGTTCTGCTGCGGCAGGAAATCCATGGCGAAATGGACGCCGCGCAGCTCACGCCCGGGGATGGGCAGATCGCGCGGCTGCTCGGCGCCGCCGGAGAGCACGACGGCGTCGAAGCCCTCGACGAGCGAGGCGGCCTCGAGGTCGACCCCGACATCGACATTATAGTGGAAGACGACGCCTTCGGCCTCCATCTGCGCCACGCGGCGGTCGATGAGATGCTTCTCCATCTTGAAGTCGGGGATGCCGTAGCGCAGCAATCCGCCGGCCTTGGCGTGCTTCTCATAGACATGCACGTCATGGCCGACGCGCGCCAACTGCTGCGCGGCGGCGAGGCCCGCAGGGCCAGACCCGACGATGGCGATGCGCTTGCCCGTCGTCTTCTTCGGCGGCTCGGGCGTGATCCATCCGGCTTCCCAGCCGCGGTCGACGATCGCGCATTCGATCGTCTTGATCGTGACCGGCTGGTCTATGAGGTTCAGCGTGCAGGACGCTTCGCAGGGGGCGGGGCAGACGCGTCCGGTGAATTCGGGGAAGTTGTTGGTCGAATGGAGATTGGCGAGCGCGCGGCGCCAATCGCCGGAATAGACGAGATCGTTCCAATCGGGGATCTGATTATTGACCGGGCAGCCGTTGTGGCAGAACGGAATGCCGCAATCCATGCAGCGCGCCGCCTGATTGCGCGTCGCCTCCTCGGACAGGGAAATGACGAACTCGTCGTAATGGCGAATGCGGTCGGCCGCAGGCTTGTATTTGCGGTCCTGCCGATCGATCTCGAGGAAGCCTGTCACCTTGCCCATTGCGTCGTAAAACCTCCCGCTGGAGCCGATCGCCGGCGCCGATCCCCTCTTTGTTGTAAACGCTTTCGCTCTGGCGGCGTCAAGCGCTGGAACAAGGCAATTGACGCTTCGATGGGCGCCGCATAGATATACGTAACTGCAAATGTATATCCAGAGACGAAAATGCGCGTCGCCAAATGGGGAAACAGCCTCGCCGTCCGCCTGCCAGCCAAGCTCGTCGAAGAACTCGGCGTGAAGGAAGGGGACGAAGTGTCGCTCACGGCGAAGGGAGAAGCGACGATCGAGATCGAAACGTCGCAACGGCCCACGGCTGAAGAATTGTTGGCGCGCATGCGGAAATTTCGTGGTCTGATTCCGGCCGACTACAAATTCAAGCGCGAAGACGCTTATGACGAGGACTGACGTCTTCTTCGACACCAACATCCTCGTCTATCTCCTTTCGGGAGATATCGAAAAGGCCCGCAGGTCGGAAAGCCTTCTTGCGCGTGGCGGCATGGCGAGCGTTCAAGTCCTGAACGAATATGTCAGTGTCTGCCGCCGCAAGCATCGCGCCCCTTGGGAGGCGGTCCTCGAAACGATCGCGGCGTTCAAATCGACGCTGACCATTCTGCCCATTTCTCTGGAAACGCACGAGCGAGGACTCGCGCTGGCCCAACGCCACAACTTCGCGATCTATGACGCCATGATCGTCGCCGCAGCGCAGCTTTCCGGTTGCAGCACGCTGTATACCGAGGACATGCATAATGGGCTCGCCCTCGGCGGATTGAGGATAGTCGATCCTTACGCATAAATTGTCGGGAAGCGGTCCGACTGCTGAGACAGCCGTGAGCCGCTGCGCCTCGCGCTATGTTTCACTCCCCCGCCGCCGCGAGCGGCGCCTTGGCCTTCTTCTTCGCCAGCAGCTCGTTCAGCGCGCGCCGGTATTCGACCGGCATCACCTTGCGGAACTTCGGCTTATAGCCCTCCCAATCGTCGAGAATCTGCCGCGCGCGGGTCGAGCCGCTGTAGCGGAGATGGTTGCCGATGAGCTGGCGCAGGCGTTCGGCGTCGAAGCGCGTCATGTCGCTCATCACGTCGACGCGGCCGTGCTGCTCGAGATCGCCGCTCTGGTGATAGTTCTGTGTCATGGCGTTCTCTTCCTCGCGCACCGGTTCGAGATCGACCATGGCGAGATTGCAGCGTTCGCTGAACGAGCCGTCCTCGTCGAGCACATAGGCGATGCCGCCCGACATGCCGGCCGCGAAATTGCGACCGGTCGAGCCGAGCACGACGACGACTCCGCCGGTCATATATTCGCAGCCGTGATCGCCGACGCCCTCGACGACGGCGATCGCGCCGGAATTGCGCACCGCGAAACGCTCGCCGGCGACGCCGCGGAAATAGGCTTCGCCCGCGATCGCGCCGTAGAGCACCGTATTGCCGACGATGATCGAATTCTCCGGAACGATCTGCTTCGCGTCGCGAGAGGGATAGACGATGACCTTGCCGCCCGAAAGTCCCTTGCCGACATAGTCGTTCGCCTCGCCCTCGAGACGCAGCGTCACGCCGCGCGCGAGAAAGGCCCCGAAGCTCTGTCCGGCCGTGCCGGTCGCGCGAATGTCGATCGTGTCCTCGGGAAGGCCCGCATGGCCGTAGATGCGCGCGACTTCGCCGGACAGCATGGCGCCGGTCGAGCGATCGACGTTACGGATCGAGGTCTCGATCGAGACCTTCGCGCCGCGATCGATCGCGGCGCGCGCCTCGCCGATGAGCTTGTTGTCGAGAACCTTGTCGAGTCCGTGGTCCTGAAAAGCACTGTGGCGGATGGCTCCGCCCTCGCCCGCGGGCTTGTGGAACAGGCGCGTGAAATCCAGTCCCTCGGCCTTCCAATGCGCCAGCGCGCGCTCCTTGTCGAGCATCTGCATCTGGCCGATCA
>PQAN01000063.1 GCA_003105285.1 Methylocystaceae bacterium | reverse complement strand
ATCAAGCTCTGCCGCACCTATCACGAGGTGCAGCAGGCCGCGCGCGACCTCCTCGGCAAGCGCCTCGTCACCAAGCAGACGGGGCCGGAAGGCAAGCCCGTTCAGCGCGTCTATGTCGAGCTCGCCGACCCTTACGAGCGCGAACTCTACCTCGGCTATGTTCTCGACCGCAAGCTCGAGCGCGTCCGGGTCATCGCGTCGAAGCACGGCGGCATGGAGATCGAGGAGATCGCCAAGACCGACCCGGACGCCATTCTGCAAGTCATCGTCGAGCCGGCCGTCGGCCTGCTGCCGTTCCAGGCCCGCGAGCTCGCCTTCCAGCTCGGCCTCAACTTGAAGCAGGTGTCGCGCGCGGTGCAGTCGATTCTCGGCGCCTATCGCGCCTTCCGCGACTATGACGCGACGATGCTGGAGATCAATCCGCTCGTCGTCACCAAGGACGACCGCGTGCTCGCGCTCGACGCGAAAATGTCCTTCGACGACAATGCGCTGTTCCGCCGCGCCAATATCGTCGACATGAACGATCCGTCGCAGTCCGATCCGCGCGAGGCGCAGGCCGCCGAGCATTCGCTGAACTAYATCGGCCTCGAAGGAGAAATCGGCTGCATCGTCAACGGCGCCGGCCTCGCCATGGCGACGATGGAYATGATCAAGCACGCCGGCGGCAATCCGGCGAACTTCCTCGACGTCGGCGGCGGCGCTTCCGCCGAGCGCGTCGCCACCGCCTTCCGCCTGGTGCTGTCCGATTCCAATGTGAAGGTCGTGCTCGTCAACATCTTCGCGGGCATCAACCGCTGCGACTGGGTCGCTCAGGGCGTCATCGATGCGGTGCGCGCGACGAACATCACCGCGCCATTGGTCGTTCGCCTCGCCGGCACCAATGTCGAAGCCGGCCGCAAGCTGCTGCAGGAGAGCGGGATCAACATCATCACCGCCGACACGCTGGCCGACGCCGCGCAGAAGGCCGTCGCCGCTTATCGCACCGTCAAGTAATCGGCCGAGACGCCCAAGCGAGGCCGGGAGGAAACAATGAGCATTCTCATCGACGAAAAAACGCCAATTCTCGTCCAAGGCATTACGGGCGACAAAGGCAGCTTCCACGCCAAGGAGGCGATCGAATACGGCACGAACATCGTCGCCGGCGTCACGCCGGGCAAGGGCGGCAAGACCATTCACGGCGTGCCGATTTTCAACACGGTCCGCGAGGCCGTGAAGGAGACCGGCGCGACGACGAGCATCACCTTCGTCGCTCCGCCTTTCGCGGCGGACGCCATCATGGAGGCGGCGGACGCCGGCATCCGCCTCATCTGCTCCATCACCGACGGCATTCCGGCGCAGGACATGATGCGCGTGAAGCGCTACTTCCTGCGCTATCCGCGCGAGCGCCGTCCCGTCATGGTCGGCCCGAACTGCGCCGGCATCATCAGCCCCGGCAAGGCGATGCTCGGCATCATGCCCGGCCATATCTACAAGCAGGGCAATGTCGGGCTGATCTCGCGCTCCGGCACGCTCGGCTACGAAGCCGCCTCGCAATTGAAGGAGCTCGGCCTCGGCATTTCGACCTCGGTCGGCATCGGCGGCGATCCGATCAACGGCTCGTCCTTCCTCGATCACCTCGTCCTGTTCGACAAGGATCCGGAGACCGAGGCCGTGCTCATCATCGGCGAGATCGGCGGTCCGCAGGAGGCCGAGGCCTCCGCCTGGATCAAGGAGAATTTTTCGAAGCCGGTCGTCGGCTTCGTCGCCGGCTTGACCGCTCCCAAGGGCCGCCGCATGGGCCATGCGGGCGCGATCATCTCCGCGACCGGCGACAGCGCGGCGGAAAAGACCGAAATCATGAAGTCCTACGGCCTCACCGTGGCGCCGAGCCCGGCCGAGTTCGGGACGACGGTCGCCTCGGTGTTGAAGCGCGCGTGACGTTTTGAAATCATTTCGGCGCGGCGGGCGAGGCGCCCGCTTCGCCGAAATGCAAAAGAGCCCAGATATGATGCGAGGCCGCCTCGTGGCTTCGCTTCCAAGATGACGGTCGGCGGCGCTCACATTCGCGTCGGCGCCGCCCGCGAAGGCGATGCGCGAGACGAAGCCGCATCTCGTGCGTCCGACATGACTGCCTGGCGCCGCGCAATTAGGAACGTCCCATGACCGCCGACCCACAGGCCTCATCCGATGCGATCCTTTCTGCGACCCCGTCGGCGCTCGCGACGAGGTCCGTCAAGGAGGCGTCGGCGCTGCTGTTCGATCAGCTCGTCACGGTGGTGAAGCGCCACCAGCCGGAGATCGAGCCCGTGCTGCGCGGCTTCGGCTCGAGCGCCGGCTTTCCGCCCGCGCTCATGGCGCGCGCGCTGCAGGCGCAGGGCATTTTGTTTCAGCTTCTGTCGATCGCCGAACAGGCGTCGGCCATGCGGCGGCGCCGCCAGATCGAGCGCTCGAAAGGCCGCGAGGAGCTGCTCGGCGCCTTCGCCCATGTGCTGGCGGACGCCGCCAAGGCCGGCGTCAGGGCGGAGGAAATCCACGCGCAGCTCAAGACGCTGCGCATTCGTCCGGTCATCACGGCGCATCCGACCGAGGCCAAGCGCGTCACGGTGCTGGAGAAGAACCGCAAGATCTATCTGCTGCTGAAAGAACTCGAGTCGACGCGTTGGACGGATCGCGAGCGCGCCGCTCTCGTCGACGGCGTGCGCGATCAGATCGAGCTCTTGTGGCTCACCGGCGAATTGCATCTCGAAAAGCCGACCGTCGAACACGAAGTTTCCTGGGGGCTGCATTTCTTCGCCGAGAATTTATTCGATCTCGCGCCCGAAGTGCTGGCATCGTTCGAGCGCGCGCTCGTCGCGCATTATCCGCAAGAACAGTTCGAAGTGACGCCGTTCTTCCAGTTCGGTTCCTGGATCGGCGGCGATCGYGACGGCAATCCTTTCGTCACCAATGACGTCACGCGCAATACGATGCGCGTCAATGCGCTCGCCAGCCTGAACCATTATCGTCAGCGCCTGCTCGAACTCGCGCGCGTGCTGTCGATCAGCGAACGCGCCATCTCGCTGCCGGCGGATTTTCGCGCCGCTCTCGAGGGGCAGCTCGCCCTCACGGAGGACGCCGATCGAATCCGCACGCGCAATCACGGCGAGCCGTTCCGCCAATATCTGACCCTCGTGCTGCGCAAGCTCGACGAAACGATCGCCGCCACCAGAGGCGAGCCGCAGAGCAAGCCGCGCTACGCCAACGCCGACGAATTCATCGGCGATCTGCGCATTCTGGAACAAGCGCTGATCGACAGCCGCAGCCCCTCGCTCGCCGTCGATCTGGTGCGTCCGGTGCGCCGCGCGGTGGAGATTTTCCGCTTCAGCACCGTGCGTCTCGATCTGCGCGAGAACACGACGCGCACGACAAAGGCGCTGCAGGACATCTGGCGCGCCAAGACCGGCAAGGACGCGCCGCCGGACGTGGAATCGGCCGAATGGCGCGCCTGGCTGCTCGCCGAATTGGCGCAGCCGCGCACCGGCGCGCCGCTCGCGGGGCTGTCGGACGAGTCGCAAGACACGCTCACCATGTTCGCGCTCGTCGCCGACATGCGGGCGCAGCTCGATCGCGAGGCCTTCGGCAGTTTCGTCCTGTCGATGACGCATTCGGTGTCGGATGTGCTCGGCGCTTATGTGCTGGCCAAGGAAGGCGGCTTGTTCCTGGACGAGGCCGGCCTCGAGCTCTGCACCCTGCCGATCGTGCCCTTGTTCGAGACGATCACCGATCTGCGCGCGGCGCCCGTCATCATGCGCGAATTGCTGCGTATCCCCGTCGTGCGTCGCAGCACGCGCTGGCAGGGCAATGTGCAGGAAGTGATGATCGGCTATTCCGACTCCAACAAGGACGGCGGATTTTTGTCGTCCAACTGGGAGCTCGCCAAGGCGCAATCGAAGCTGACGCGACTGGGCGAGGAGCTCGGCGTGGCGATCGCCTTCTTCCATGGGCGCGGCGGCTCGGTGAGCCGCGGCGGCGCGCCCACCGGCCACGCCATCGCGGCGCAGCCGGCGGGCTCCATCCGCGGCCGCTTCCGCGTGACGGAGCAGGGCGAGGTCGTCTCGTTCAAATACGCCAATCGCGGCACGGCGGCCTATCAGATGGAGCTCCTGGCGAGCAGCGTCTTCGCTCACGCGCTGAAGTCGGAGCGCGAAGACGCGCTCGTGCCGCGCGCCGAATTCGACGACGCGTTGGAGGCGCTCTCCGGCGCCTCGCTCGCAGCCTATGGCAAGCTCGTCGCCGATCCCGATCTCGTCGCGTACTTTCAAGCGGCCAGTCCGCTCGAGGAGATTTCCCTGCTCAATATCGGGTCGCGTCCGGCGCGGCGTTTCGGCGCGCGCAGCCTCGCGGATCTGCGCGCCATTCCTTGGGTGTTCGCCTGGGCGCAGAACCGCCATGCGATCACCGGATGGTATGGCGTCGGCAGCGGCCTTTCGAGCTTCGTCGAGGTTCGCGGCGAACGCGGGCTGCAGTTGCTGCGCCGCATGTTCGAGGACTCGCGTCTCTTCAGGCTCATTCTGGACGAAGTGGAAAAGACGCTCGCTCTGGTTGACCTGTCGATCGCCCGACTCTATGCGGGGCTCGTCGCCGACGAGGCCGTGCGACGCAAGATTTTCTCCGCAATAGAAGCGGAATATCACCTCACTCGCGAGACGGTTCTGCGCGTCACCGGCGGCGGGGCGATCGCGGAGCGCTTTTCGGATTACGACGCGCGTTTGGCGAGCCGCTTGGCCACCATCAACGAAGTCAATCGCGAGCAGGTGGAGTTGCTCCGCCTGTTCCGCACGACGGAAGACGAGGCGCTGAAGGAAGAATACAAATCCGCGCTGCTGCTTTCGATCAGTTGCATCGCCGCTGGCTTGGGCGCCACCGGATAATTTGAGAAGAGAAAGGGAAAGAAGATGAGCTTCACATTGATCGAGCAGGCGACGCCGCGTCTCCACCGCTCCGAGCTGGCCGTTCCCGGCTCCGCTCCCGGAATGTTCGAGAAGGCCGCCGCCTCCAAGGCCGATCAGGTGTTCCTGGACCTCGAGGACGCGGTCGCGCCGGACGACAAGGAGCAGGCCCGCAAGAACATCATCCAGGCCCTGAACGATATCGACTGGGGCAATAAGACGCTGACGCTGCGCATCAACGGCCTCGACACGCATTACGCCTATCGCGACGTCGTCGACGTCGTCGAGAATTCGCCGCGTCTCGACGTCATCCTCATTCCGAAGGTCGGCGTGCCGCAGGACGTCTATGCGATCGACATGCTGGTCACGCAGATCGAGCAGTATAAGAAGCGCACCAAGCGCATCGGCTTCGAGCTGCTGATCGAGACCGCGCTCGGCATGGCGAATGTGGAAGCCATCGCTCAGGCCAGCAAGCGCAATGAGGCGCTGTCCTTCGGCGTCGCCGATTATGCGGCTTCGACCCGCGCCCGCACGACCGTCATCGGCGGCGTGAATCCGGATTACGGCGTGCTGTCCGACAAGGACGCGAACGGCAAGCGCGACTATTTCTGGGCCGATCAGTGGCACGCCGCGCAGACGCGCTTCCTCGTCGCCGCCCGCGCCTATGGCCTGCGTCCGATCGACGGTCCGTTCGGCGATTTCGGCGATCCGGACGGCTATATCGCCGCCGCCAAGCGCGCCGCGGTGCTCGGCTTCGAGGGCAAGTGGGCGATCCACCCGTCCCAGATCGATCTCGCCAACCAGGTGTTCACGCCGTCCGAGGCCGAGGTCACCAAGGCTCGCCGCATCCTCGAGGCGATGGATCAGGCCGCCAAGGAAGGCAAAGGCGCCGTGTCGCTCGACGGCCGCCTGATCGACATCGCCAGCATCCGCATGGCGCAGGCGCTCATCGACAAGGCGAACCAGATCGCCGCGGCGTAAAACAAACCAGCAAGGCTGGGCGCTCCCTTCTCCCGCTCTGCGGGAGAAGGTGGCCCGGCGAAGCCGGGTCGGATGAGGGCGCTCGATTGCTCGCTTAGATGACTGGAATTCAAAAGGGATAAATTGGTATGCGAACTGCGACACGGGAGATTGCGTTCGTCGTACTACTGTCCGCGGGCGTCATAGGCGAGACAATCGCGCAGGACAGTTCTCCTCCTGCCTCCGCAGTTCCCGGGGCGCGCCCCGGCTACCTGCCAACGGAGTTCTTGCGTCGGCAGGCCGAAGGAGCCAGGCAGCAAGCCCTGGCGTCATCGAAGGATGTTTCGGCGACGGCCTGGGGCGACGCACAGCGTAAATACGCCCTGACCCTGATGATCCTGGCTGAACGAGAAGACGCCGAGAAGAACTTGAATGCTGCGCTGACGCATGTTCAGAATGCTGCCTCGGTTCAAGCACACGACGACGACCTCGTCAGATGGATGAGGAACGAGTGGGCTCGCGCTAATATCATAGCGGCGTTCGCGAAAACAGGGAAAATGCGAGAGCGGCTCGACGATGCGATCTTGGCTTACCGTAACGTCGAGCGTGAAGAGAGCGCTTACATGAAGCTGGGTGAGATTCGCCAACAAATAATCGGGTTCGGGCAAGCCGTGCCGGGTTTTCCGACCTGGAAAACTTCGCCGCAGCCGGCTCCGAGAGATAGTTTTGGATGGCGTCAATTCTATTTCGATCTCGGCAGTGCTCTTTTTGATCTGGCTTCGATGGAGAAAAGCCGAACGATATTGGAGCAGGCGGTTGCCGCCTTTCAGAAAAGCCAAAATGCGCCGCCTGGGCTTTTCGACGACGACCTGTTGAAAAAGGCGGAGGAGAAGGCATCCCGAGTGAAGGCGTTGCTAGACATTTTGGAGGTAGGCGCGCAGGACCGCGGACGACGCTAGGTCCTTCTCATCCAGTAGCCTTTTCCAGCTGTTCAGGGCCCACAGCAGAAGGATGCGTGGCTGACCCGACGCGTCCGCCGAAATGAGGTAACACTCGCAAATGTCCGAAAACCACCGCACTCTTCTTCGCGCCATGTTCGACGCCGCCGTCGCCGCGGCTCATCCGTCCGTCAGCCTGTCCAGGCATCTGCCGGCGCCGCCCAAGGGGCGCACCATCGTCGTCGGCGCGGGCAAGGCGGCGGCATCCATGGCGGCGGCGGTCGAAGCGCATTGGCCGGGTCCGCTCGAGGGGCTGGTGGTGACACGCTACGAACATGGCGCGCCGACATCGCGCATCGAGGTCGTCGAGGCGTCGCATCCGGTTCCGGACGCCGCCGGCCGCGAGGCGGCGAGCCGCATCTTGCAGAAGGTGCAGGGCCTCACGGAGGACGATCTCGTCCTCGCGCTGATCTCCGGCGGCGGCTCGGCGCTGATGGCGCTGCCCGCCGAGGGCGTGACGCTCGAAGAGAAGCAGGCCGTCAACAAGGCGCTCCTGAAAAGCGGCGCGACGATCTCCGAGATGAACTGCGTGCGCAAGCACCTGTCGGCGATCAAGGGCGGGCGTCTCGCGCGCGCCGCCGCGCCGGCCGAGGTCGTCGCGCTGATGATTTCCGACGTGCCGAACGACGATCTCTCGGTCATCGCCTCCGGCCCGACCGTGCCCGATCCGACGACGCGCGAGGACGCGCTCGCCGTCATCGACAAATACAAGATCGACGCTCCGGCGGCCGTGCTCGCCCATCTGCGCAAGCCGGATTGCGAGACGCCGAAGCCGGGCGACGCGATCTTCGAGAGGGTTCAGAACATCCTCATCGCCACCCCGCAAGGCTCGCTCGACGCCGCGGCGGAGGTGGCGCGGAAGGCGGGCTTCACGCCGCTCATCCTCGGCGACCTCGAGGGCGAATCGCGCGATGTGGCGCTGGTTCACGCCGGCATCGCGCGCCAGATCGCTCGCCACGGCCAACCGCTCGAGCCGCCCGTCGCGATTATCTCGGGCGGCGAGACGACCGTCACCGTGCGCGGCAACGGGAGAGGCGGACGCGACGCGGAATTCCTGCTCGGACTGACGCTCGCGCTCGAAGGCTTCGGCGGCGTTGCGGCCATCGCCTGCGACACGGACGGYATCGACGGCAGCGAGGACAACGCCGGCGCCATCATGACRGCGGAYTCTTTCGAGCGCGCGGCGAAGCTCGGCGTCGATCTGAAGGCGCTGTTCGCCAACAATGACGCCTATACCGCCTTCGAGAAGCTCGGCGATCTCGTCGTCACCGGCCCGACCAGAACCAATGTCAACGACTTCCGGGCGATTCTGGTTCCGAAGAGGGTGTAGGCCGCTTCAGTCGGCTCGTGGACCTCAGATGTGCAAACGGACGCGCTCCGCCTTGCTCCGACGCCGCCGATGTGCGGCGCCGCTGAAGCAGGCCTTGAAAATCGGGCCGATTCATCCGACTCTGCGCGCCAAATTCAGGAGGCCTCATGAACAAGCCCGTTTTCGGCGCCGATAGCGCCGCCGCTGCGATCCGCGAGCGTTATCGCCGCGAAGATTCCCCCATTCCCGCGCAATGGAACGAGACCCTCGATCTCATTCTCTCGCACCGCTCCGTGCGTAATTATACGTCCGAGAAAATCCCGGCCGATGCGCTGGAGACGATCGTCGCCGCCGCGCAATCGGCTTCCACCTCCTCCAATCTGCAGGTCTGGAGCGTCGTCGCCGTCGAGGACGAGGCGCGCAAGAACCGGCTCGCCGATCTCGCCGGCGGCCAGCAGCACATTCGCGACGCGCCCTTGTTTCTCGTGTGGCTCGCCGATCTCGCGCGGCTCGAGAATATCGGCAAGGATCAGGGCCGCGACGCCGCGGGGCTCGCCTTTTTCGAAATGTTTCTGACCGGCGCCGTCGACGCCGCGCTCGCCGCGCAGAACGCCGTCGTCGCGCTGGAGTCGCTCGGCTATGGCTCGGTCTATATCGGCGCGATCCGCAACAAGCCCGAGGAGGTGGCGAAGGAACTCGCGCTGCCGCCCAATGTCTTCGCCGTGTTCGGCATGGCGATCGGCCGCCCCGATCCAGACGTTCCGACCGGCGTCAAGCCGCGACTCGGACAAGCGGCGGTTCTTCACCGCGAGCAATATGCCTGGGGCGACGCGCAGCGCGACGCGATCCAGGTCTATGACGAAAAATACAAGACCTTCCAGAAAGACCAGAACCTTCCCGAGCAAGGCTGGATCAGGCAGGCGCTGTCGCGCGTGCGCGGCCCGGAGAGCCTGAGCGGCCGCGACCGATTGAAAGAGGCGCTGAAGGCGCTGGGATTCGCTTTGAAGTAATGCAAAATCCCGCCGTCATTGCGAGCCGAAGGCGAAGCAATCCAGGGGCCTCCTCACGGCTCTAGATTGCTTCGCTGTGCTCGCAATGACGCCGAAAGATCGAGGACGTCAGCCCTCGATCTCTTCTCGTTTGATCTCCAGCTCCAGCCAGTTCTCCTCGGCCGCCCCGAGTTCTGTCTCGGCCTGCGCGAAGGCTTTCGAAACTTCCGCGAATTTCGCCGGATCGCGCGCGTAGAGCGAGGCGTCGTCCAGCAGGCGTTGGAGCTTCTCCTTCTTCGCCCGCAGCTCTTCCATCTTCGCGGGCAGAGCGGCGAGCGCGTGCTGCTCCGAGAAGGTGAGGCGAGGTTTCGCCGCCGTTTTCGGCCTCGCCGCAGTTTTGGGCTTGTCTTCGGTCCGCACCGGCGCCGGCTTGGCGTTCGTTCTCGCCTGCACGCCCTCGCCGCGTTGCGCGATCATGTCCGAATAGCCGCCGGCATATTCGATCCAGCGTCCATCGCCTTCCGACATCAGCACCGAGGTCGCGACGCGGTCGAGAAAGTCGCGGTCGTGGCTGACGACGACCAGCGTGCCCGGATAATCGGCGAGCATTTCCTCGAGCAGGTCGAGCGTCTCGAGATCGAGATCGTTGGTCGGTTCGTCCAGCACCAGAAGGTTCGACGGCAGAGCGAGGGCGCGCGCCAGCATCAGCCGGCCGCGCTCGCCGCCCGACAATCTGCCGATCGGCGTCCGCGCCTGCTCGGGGCCGAACAGGAAGTCCTTCATATAGCCGACGACATGTTTGCGTTCGCCGTTGATCTCGACGAAGTCCGAGCCGCCGCCGGTCAGCGCGTCCTTCAGCGTCGTCTGCGGATCGAGGCTGGCGCGGCTCTGGTCGAGCGTCGCCATGGCGAGGGCGGCGCCGAGCCGCACCTCGCCGCGATCGGGCGCGAGCGCGCCGGTCAGCAGATTGACGAGCGTCGTCTTGCCGGCGCCATTGGCGCCGACGATTCCGAGCCGGTCGCCGCGCAGCACGCGCGTCGAGAAATTTTCGACGATGACGCGCTCGCCGTAGGATTTGCCGATGTTTCGCGCCTCGATGACGAGCTTGCCGGAGAGCTGCGCCTCGCTCGCCTCGAGCTTCGCCTCGCCGGTCGGGGCGACGAACCGGCGCCGCGCCGAGCGCATCTCGACGAGGCCGGCGAGGCGCTTCTGGTTGCGCTTGCGCCTGCCGCTGACGCCGTGGCGCAGCCAATGCTCCTCGGCGACGATTCTGCGGTCGATCTTGTGCTGCTGGCGCTCCTCCTCCTCGAGCTCCCGGTCGCGCCAGGCTTCGAATTCCCCGAATCCGCGCGAGAGCGAGCGCGTGCGGCCGCGATCCAGCCAGACGGTGGCGCGCGTGAGGTCCTGCAGAAAGCGTCGGTCGTGGCTGATGATGACGAGCGCCGAGCGTAGAGACGCGAGCTTTTCCTCCAGCCAGACAATCGCCGGCAGATCGAGATGGTTGGTCGGCTCGTCGAGCAGCAGAATGTCGGGCTCGGGCGCCAGCGTGCGGGCGAGCGCGGCCCGGCGCGCTTCGCCGCCGGAGAGGCGCGCAGGATTCTCCTCGCCTGTGAGGCCGAGCTCGAGCAGCAGCGCCCTCGCCACATGCGGATCGTCGGTCGGCCCGAGACCGGCGACGACATAATCGAGCGTCGTGGAATAGCCGGAAAAATCCGGCTCCTGCGGCAGATAGCGCAGGCTCGCGCCGGGCTGCAGAAAGCGCGCGCCGCCGTCCGGCTCGACATCGCCGGCGGCGATCTTCAGCAGCGTCGACTTGCCGGAGCCGTTTCGGCCGACGAGACACGACCGCTCGCCGGGCGAGACGGAAAGATCGGCGGCTTCGAGCAAGGGCTTTCCGCCGAGCGTCAAAGTGATGTTCTGGAGCGTCAGAAGTGGGGGAGGGGCCATTTATGTTCGGGATCGAGGTGGTCCGAACGGCGGTATAGACCATTTTCCCCATCGCTTGCGGTTTTTCGTTCTACCCGTCCAGCCCCAGCGCCGCGCGCACCCTCGCCGAATAGCCGTAGAGATCGTCGCGCAATTGCAGTCGCCCGGATTCGTCGACGCGGGCGGTGAAATATTCGATATGGATCGGCAGAGGCTCGGCGAGATTGATGTAGCGCTCGGAGCCGCCGATGAGCCGGCGCACGCGCTCTTCCGGCCAGCCGCTGCCCGGTCCCAACACCACCTCGGCGAGACGGAACGGCTGATCGACGCGCACGCAGCCATGACTGAAGGCGCGACGCGCGGCGGCGAACAGCCCGCGCGACGGCGTATCGTGCAGATAGACGGAGAAGTTGTTCGGGAACATGAATTTGATGCGCCCGAGCGCGTTGCGTTCGCCCGGCCGCTGGCGCACGAACGCCTGTCCGTGGCGATAGGTCACCTGAAAGCCGCTCTGCTCGATGGCCGCGAGATTGCCGCCGTATTTCGGCAGCATCTCCTTGTTCAGGATCGACGGCGGCACGTTCCAATACGGGTTGACGATGATGAACCGCATCCGGTCGGAGAACACCGGCGTCGGCGTCTTTTCCTTTCCGACGATGACGCGCGCGCGATGCGCGACGGCGCCGTCGCGCACGACGGAGAGTTCGAAATCCGGGATATTCACCTCGATGCGCGTGTTGCCGAGATCGCGCGGCAGCCATCGCCAGCGCTCCATATTGGCGATGATCTCCGCTTCCACATGTCCGGTCGAGCGGTTCAGCGGAAGCGCCGAATGCCGGCGTCCGCCCGGCGGCGAGCGATCGTCGCGCGCCGCGGCGATCCGCGCCTCGGCGAAGCGCAGATCGTCGTCCGCCATGCGCGAGGCGCGAAGCTCGGCGAGCTTGGTTCTGAGCGCGCGGTAGCCCGCGTGCGGCGGATTGAAATCCTGCAGGACGTCTCCTGCCCGGGCGCCGGCCGCGCCGACGGCCGAAAGGATCGCGTTCGCCTCCGGCAGAGGCGGTCGCGCGCCGATGAGACGCGACAGTCTCTGCGGATCTATTCGCGCGCCGGCGGCTTGAGCCGCATAGGCGACGACCGCCTCGGAGAGCTCGAACTCCTTCGCGACGCTCGCATGGTCGAGCGGCGGCGACGGATAGGCGCGGAGATCGAGGCCGTCCTCATCGGCTTCGCCGATGCGCCGCATGACCGCTTCCGCCTCGACGCGCCAACGTTCGCCGTCGCGCCAGAGCGGCTGGAATCCGCGGCGGACATAGGCCGCGGCGATCGCCTTGCGCTGCTTGCGCCGCTCGACGTCGCCCGCTCGGCCGACCCAGCCGTCGAGAGCGTCCGCCAAGGCGCGTCGATCCGGCGTGATCAGAGCTTCGGCGACGTCGAACGCCGAATCGTCCGGGAGGACAACGAGCGTCGGGCTATTGGTCCATCGGACGAGTGGAAAGCCCTCCTCCGGTGAGGCGAAAACGCCGTCGTCGGACGGCTCGACCCGCAAGCGCGTCGCCTCGCGCTGTTGCACGACAGGCGGAGGCGGCTGAACGAGAGGGGCGCGAAAGGGCGCTCTCAAATCGGCGGCCTGCGCCGGGGCGAGGAAAAAGCCGAGCGCGACGATGAACGTTGCATTCGCCGCCCACAAACTCTTGCCGCCGGAACCCATGGCCTCGCCTCGTATCGACAATCTTCGCCACGCTCGCGCATCGAACCGCGCCGCTTCCTCCCCGCGAAAAGGGCTTCGCCGGCGCCGCGTGACGTCACGCGCTTCGAAATATCTTACGGCGAATACTTAAGAGACGGAAACGACGTCGCCTTCTTTTGCCTGTCCGAGAAATGGAATTTTCATTGTGTTGCGTACGGGCCACAGAGGGACCGGCGGCGCGCGATCGGCTGCGATCCTCTCGACGGAGAACAGCCCGCGACCTTTTGTAGCAGCCTCTCTCCTTTGAGACTCATGCTGCAAAATCAATAAACTGCGAAACCTCTGCGCCATTGTGACGCATTCTCGCTTTCTTGTGCCGATCGAGGCGCCGGCGCAGTTTGGCCTCGATGCGGCGTCGAACGAAAAATACAATTTTGGGGAGAAACGTCACATGCACAGCAATGCCGAAATCGTCAAAGCCGTGGCCGGCATCCTCGGCGCTCTCGGCTTCTTCATTGTCGTCATCCACCAGATCACCAAGCTGATCGGCTAATAACTCCTCCTCCCGCTGTCACACTCGTAATCCACGGTCCCGGACGCGCCATTGGCGGGTCCGGGATTTTTTGTGAGCGATTACACTTTTGATGGGAATGACATATATTCGGAGCGCTGGAGAAACACGATGGTCTCGCCATGAAACCCTATATCGCCATCGTTCACCAGGAAGGCGAGAGCGCCTATGGCGTGAGCTTTTCCGACGCGCTGGGCTGCTTTTCGGCGGCCGACGAACTCGACGATCTGTTCGCAATGGCGACGGAGGCGTTAGAGGGGTGGACCGAGGGAATGATCGAAGAGGGGCTGCCGATCCCGCCGACGCGCGATCTCTCGGAGATCAAGGCCGACCCCGAGTGGACAGAGAGTTTCGAAGGCGCCGTTCTCGTCATCGCTCTGCCGGTTCCGGGCGCCGGTTCGACGCAGCAAGCGGCTTGATCAATCTTTCGGCCAGCGGGCTTGTTTATAGATGTTGCGCACTGTGCCTATCGGTATATCGGGTTTCGGATGCGGGACAGTCACGATATTGGTGCTACCGTCCTTTGCGAAATGATGATGCGATCCGTTGACGCGTAAGAGCGCCAGCCTTCACGTTCCAGTCGTCGGATAATGTCGCGGCTATTGGTGAGCATGAAATCATCTCCAGCGAACGTTGCCGGAGGATACGACGGCGCAATTCACGTCGATTGCGAAAACGTCAAAACGACGTTTAGTCGGCCAGAGCCAGTGCTGTCTACTGTAATTTGTAAGTAGAATCGTCCATTTACCCAATTGACGGAAGAAATATTCCATTCCCTTGCGACTTCCGCAATTGACAAAGCACCATTGCCCTTTCGGGCGCAACCACGGAACGTAAGCTCTGAATAGGCGCGATTAGGCGGCGCGGGGCGGGTTCACCCCCGCTCGACAAAACTCTCCAGCACCATCTTCCGTCCCGCCTTGTCGAAATCGACGGTGAGCTTGTTGCCGTCTATGTTCGCGACCGATCCAGGCCCGAATTTCTGGTGAAACACGCGTGCGCCGATCGTGAAGCGGGAGCCGGGCGACGATTTCGCCAGCACTTGGCC
>PQAN01000062.1 GCA_003105285.1 Methylocystaceae bacterium | reverse complement strand
CAAGCCGCCGGCCCGACCCGTCGTCCGTCCTCCGGCGGAGGAGCCGGCGCCGAGCGCCGCCCTACCGGCCGCCTGTCCCGGCGCGGAAAACTGCACTGTCGTCGACGGCGACCACCGCTCGGATCGCGACAAGCTCATCGAGGCGATGGAGCAGGCGGGATGGGTGAAGGCCAAAGCGGCGCGGCTGCTCGGCCTGACGCCCCGGCAGATCGGCTATGCTTTGCAAAAACACGATATTCCCGTGAAGAAGTTCTGAGCGACGACGGCGCGAGAGAATGGCGGCGGAACCCGAACGCATCAGCGACGACCCCCTCGATTGGCGCGGCAGACCGATCCGCTGCAGGGAATGCGCCCATCAGCCGCTCAATCGCGAAGGGCTATGCCGCAAGGGTTCGGCCTGCGTGCGCGATCGCCGGGCGCGGCGCGTCGACCTCTTCTTCAAGGAACATCCGAGGCTCGCCGACGATTATCTCGATCACGCCTATTTCGAGGTGCGGGCCGTCGCCGCGCGTTACGCGACGCTGCTCCGCCTGCCGCCACTGCTGAAGGACCCGGAGCCGGAAGTGCGCGCCGCCGCGGCCGCGCGGCTGCCCGTATCGCGCATCGCCCATCTCGCCGACGATCCGGAGACGCGCGTGCGCGTCACCGTGGCGAACCGGCTGGAAGGCGCGGCGCTGTTCGCCATGCTCTCGGACCCGGACTACCTCGTGCGCATCCATGTCGTCCGCAGGCTGCCTCCCGATCTCCTGTCGGTCGCCGCCCATGACGAAGACACGGAGGTGCGGCGCTGGGTGGCGCGCCGCCTTCCGGTCGAGCGTCTCCATCTTCTCGCGCCGGACCCCGAGCCGCTGGTGCGGCTCGTCGTCGCCGAACGCCTGCCGGCGGATCGGCTCCACGGCCTGCAAAAAGACGAGGATCTGAGGGTGCGCTTCACCGTGGCGGAGCGCTGCCCGGCGGAGATGCTGCCCGATCTTCTCGACGATGCGGACGAACTCGTGCGCGCCTGCGTGCGCGCACGGCTCGGAGAGGCTTGAACGTCAGACCGGCCGGTTTTCGTTGCGGTTGCGCACCGGCCCCATGACCTCGAGCCCTTGTTGGAAGGTGATCGGCTCGAACTTTCCGTCGAATTTCAGGGCCGCCTCGGCCACTGCGTCGATCTTGCCTGCCGTCGACGACTTCTTCAGATCGTTCTTCTCGATGTAGAAGAGCTCGAGCAGCTCGTTGTAGACGGTCGCCTCGTCGATCGGCAGGACGTAATAAGTGAYGCCGTCKATCTCGACCTGATATTTGCTCAACAGGTCGATGTTGTTGGCGAAGATGAAATATTTKCCGSYCGGGCTGAGCAGGCCCTCGAGCACTTCCGCGATATTGCCGAGATGCTCGAAGGAGAGAATCCAGGCGGCGAAGAAGGGGATCGTCGGCTCGCCGGCCTGCGCGATGGCGATGACTTGATCGGCGAAGAGTTCGGGGGGGCGCGCCTCATCGGCGAATTGCTGAGCGAACTTCAGTGCGAGCTTGCCGCGGAAACCGATGCGGCCCGCCTTTTCGGTCGGCCCCTTGTGCACCGGGCTCAGCAGCCGCCCCTGCTGCTCCAATGTCGAAAACGCCGTCTCAGTGATGCTTGTCATGTTCATTATCCGGATCGTTGCGTACCCAATCCGCCAGTTTGGCGAAGTTCTGCTTCAGTTTGTCGCGCAAGTTCACGTCATCGACCACCTCTTCCAACGCGGCCGTCATACAGGCCATCCAAGCGTCGCGTTCGGCGGGGCCGATCGCGAATCCCATGTGACGCATGCGCAATCGCGGATGGCCCCGCTGCTCGGAATAGGTCTTCGGTCCGCCGAGCCATTCGGCCAGATAGAGCTTCAAGACCGCCTTGGTCGGACCGAGGTCCGGCGCATGCATGGCGCGAATCTTCTGCGCCTGCGGCAAGACGTCCATGTTGCGGTAGAAGGTTTCCACGAGACGATCGACCGTCGGCCGACCGCCGATGATGTCGAACGGAGTTCTCGTCGATTGCAGAGCGTCCACTGTCATGCCTTTCATTTAAGCAATTCATATGCCGAGCGACCGCGATGGAATAGGAAGCCGCGCGCCGAAGGCTCGCGGTTCGAAACGACTCTCGAGGACGGCGAGCCTTCCGGCGCGCTCTCCGACGTCGCCTCCGACAGATCGCAAGCTGCGCTCGCCGCGCCGAGCGGGCGGCGAGAAGCATCCGCCGCCGTTTCATTATGCAGAGAGGTTATATAATGCGCGGCGCCGGTCAGTTTCGGATCGACACTTTCCTGCCGTCGCGAATATCGGCCGGAGGATCGAGCGCGATCGTCTCGTCGCCGGAGAGCCCTTGCTCGACATCGACCGTCGTGCCGAAATCGCGGGCGATGACGATTTTCTTCATGCGGATGACGTCGCCGTCGTCGATCGTCGCGACCTGAGCGCCCTCGGCGCCGAACAGGATCGACTGCGCCGGCACGCTCACGAGCGGCCGGGCGCGCGGAACCTCCAGGACGACGCGAACGAACAGGCCGGGACGCAGTTCTCCCGTCGGATTGGGAACGTCGACCTCGACCAGCAGCGTGCGCGTGACGGGATCGAGCGCGGAAGCGTTGCGCGCGATGCGCCCTTTGAAGGTCTTGCCGGGCGTTTCGGGGATGACGATCCCCGCCTCCAGCCCGTCCGCGAGCCCGACCGCCTCCGACTGCGGAACGGCGACCTGCACACGCAGGACGTCGTCGCGCGCCACCGAGAACAGCGGCGTTCCGCCATTGGCGTCGGCGCTGACGAGATCGCCCACATCGATGTTGCGCGCCGTCACTACGCCTTTGAAGGGAGCGGTCACCGCTTCGAATTCGGTGAGCTGCTTCAACCTGTCGACGGTCGCCTGCTGCGCGGCGACATTGGCCTGCGCGACCTCCACGCCCGCTTGAGCGGCGGAGAGATTGGCCGTCTGCGTCTCGACATTCGCCGCGGCGTTGTCGTTGTTCTGCTTGCTCTCGTAATTCTGTTTGACGAGCGTCGCGGTGCGCGCATAGGTCGCCTTGGCGAGATTGACATTGGCGCGCGCCTGCTCGACCTGCGCCTTCGACTGCGAGAGCTGCGCCTTCGACAGCGCGAGTTGCGCCTGGGCCTGCGCATATTGCTGATCGAGCTCGGGGGCGGCGATGCGGGCGAGAAGATCGCCCTTCTTGATCTTGGTTCCGATATCGGCGCGACGTTCGGCGATATAGCCGGTCGCGCGGGCGAACAGGCGCGCCTGCTCGATGGCCAGCGTCTGGCCCGGCAGCTCCAACGGCGCCGGCCCCGCCTGCTTGACAACCTTCGCCGCGCGAACATGCAGAACCGCATTCGCTCGCGTCTGCTGGAAGACCGCGGCGTCTTGGTCGCGCTCGACATGGCGCGTGACGCCGAGCGCCAGCACGCCGGCGAACAGCAGCGCCGCGATGAAAAAAGGCGTTCTCTTCAGTCTCGTCGGCGCCGTTTTCGTGGCGCTCGCTCCGGACGACGGAGCGAGCTCCCGCGCTCGCCGCTGCAGCGATTCGCTCATAGATAATCCCTCAAAGGCTCCACCTCGCCGCGCCGCATGATCGAGTAGAGAAACGGCACGAACAGCAAGGTCGAACATGTTCCAAACGAAACGCCGCCCATGACGGCGCGCGCCAGAGCGGCGTTCTGCTCGGAGCCGTCGCCGAGGCCGAGCGACATCGGCAGAAGGCCGACGAACATCGCCGCCGCCGTCATCACGACAGGACGAATGCGCGTCAGACCGGCCTGGATCGCCGCCTCCTCGGCGGAGGCGCCCGTGTGTTCGCGAAGCTCGCGCGCGAAGGTGACGAGCAGGATCGAATTGGCGGAAGCGACGCCGACCGACATGATCGCGCCCATCAGCGACGGGATCGAAAGGGTCGTGCCGGTGACGAACAGGCCGAAGACGATGCCGCAGAACGCGACCGGCAGAGCGAGAATGACGACGAAAGGATCGCCCCAGCTCTGGAAGTTGACGACCATCAGCAGATAGACGAACACCATCGAGGCCAGCAGGCCGAGGCCGATGCGCGTGAAGGCCTGGTTCTTGCTGTCGATCTGGCCGCGAATGACGATATGATTGCCGGGCGCGAGCTCCTTTTGGACCTCGGCGATGGCCTTCTTTATGTCCTTCTCGACCGCGCCGAGATCGCGATCCTGCAGATTGGCGTAGATGTCGTAGGTCTGCTGCGTATTGGAGTGAGTGGCGACCGTCTGTTCGACGCCGCGCCGCCATTGGCCGACATTGGTCAAGAGATCGACCTGCGCGAAGGGCGAGCCCGTCACGCCCGAGACCGGCATATTGGCGAGGGCGTTGAGCGAGGCCAGCCGATATTCGGGCGTCTGCACGGCGACCTGATACGGAATGCCGGATTTCGGATCGACCCAGAAATTCGGCGCGACCTGAAAGGACGAGCTCAGTGAGATATTGACGTTATTGGCGACCTGCTGCTCGCTGACGCCGAGCTGCTGCGCGCGCCAGCGGTCGATCTCGACGAAGAATTCCGGCGCGTCGAGTATTTGATGGATATGCGCGTCGACGACGCCTTTCACGGTCTTGACGCGATCCAGCAGATCGCGCGCGACGATCCGGTTGCCGGCCGCGTCCGGGCCGACGACGCGCAGCGCGATGGGAGCCGGAAGACCGAAATTGAGGATTTGCGTGATGATGTCCGAGGGCTGGAAATAGAACAGCGCCTCGGGGAAGCGCTGCGGCAGGACTTCCCTCAGCCGCCTCATATAGAAGCCGGTCGGCGCATGTCCTTCGGCGAGCGAGATCATGATCTGCCCGTCGTAATAGGCGACCGTCGAGCCGTCGCTGAAGGCGTAATTATAGGTGATCTGCGGCAGTCCGATATTGTCGAGCACGAGCGCGCGATCATGCTGCGGAATGACCTCGCGGACGACGTCCTCGACCGCCTGGAAGAAGCGCTCCGTGTCCTCGATGCGCAGACCCGATCGCGCGCGCACATGCAGCGTCATCTGCCCGGCGTCGATCTGCGGGTAATAATCTTCGCCGACCGAGACGAACAGAACGCCGCCCAGGACGAAGACGGCGGCGACGAAAGCCAGCGTGCGCGCCTTGTGGCGCAGGACCGCGGTCAGCAGCAGGCCGTATTGGCGCCGCAGCCGCTCGAAGCCATGTTCGAATCCGAGCCGAATGCGGCCGAAGACCGCGAAGACGCCGGTCTTGCGCCCGACGCTGTCCCGCGCGGCGCCGTGCTGTTCGTGCGCGAGCAACTGGTCCATGAGGATCGGGACGAGCGTCCGCGACAGGAAATAGGAGGCGAGCATGGCGAAAACGACGGCGAGCGCCTGCGGCGTGAACAGATACCGCGCGACATCCGTCAGAAAGATCACCGAAATGAAGGCGGCGCAGATCGCCAGCGTCGAGATCAGCGCCGGCTTGGCGATGCCGGCCGCGCCTTCCGCGACGGCATGGCGAAAATCCTTGCCTTCCTCGAACAATCGATAGGTGTTCTCGATCGCCACCGTGGCGTCGTCCACGAGAATGCCGACGGCGAGGGCGAGCCCGCCGAGCGTCATGATGTTGATCGTATGGCCGAGCGCGCCCAATACGGCGAGGGAGGCGAGGATCGACAGCGGGATGGAGATGACGACGATCAGCGTCGACCGCCACGAGCCGAGAAACAGCAGGATCATCAGCCCGGTGAGGCCGGCGGCGATGACGCCTTCGCGCAGCACGTCGGTTATGGCGTTCGAGACGAACACCGACTGATCGAACAGCTCGTCGATATGCGTGTCCTTGGGGATCGCCTCGCGCAGCCGGGCGATCGCCGCCTTGACGTTCTGCACGACGTCGAGCGTCGAGGCGTTGCCGTTCTTGAGCACGGTCAGCAGCACGGAGCGCGAGCCGTCGACGCGCACGATATTCTGCTGCGGCGGGCTGCCGTCGCGAACCTGCGCGACGTCGCGCAGCAGCACCGGCGCGCCGCCGACATATTTCACCGGGATATTGTTGAGCGTCTCGATGGCGTCCGGCGTCGAATTGAGCCTCACGACATATTGCAGCGAGCCGAACTTCGCGAGGCCGGACGGAACCGTCACATTTTGCGTATTGACCGCATTGACGATGTCGAGCGCCGTCAGTCCGCGCGCCTGCAGCGCCTGGGTGTCGAGATCGACCATGATCTGGCGCTGCTTGCCGCCCCAGGGCGTCGGCAGCGTCGCTCCGGGCGTCGCCGTCAGCGCCTGGCGAACCCGATAGAGGCCCATGTCGTAGAGCTGCTGCTCGTTCTGCGTCTTGCTCGACAGGGCGAGTTGAAGGACCGGAACCTGCGAGGCGGAATATCTGACGACCGTCGGCGGATTGATGCCGGGCGGCATCACCGCGCGAATGGAGTTCATCGACGACACGACCTGCGCGATCGCCAGCTCGATGTTCACATCGGGTTGAAAATAGATTTTCTGGACCGCGACGCCCTGCAGCGTCTGGCTCTCCATATTGCGGATGCCGTTGACGTTGTTCGACGTCGAAAATTCCGAATAGGTGGTGACGCGCTTCTCCATTTCCGCCGCCGAGAGCCCGGAATAGGTCCAGATCACCGTCACCACGGGAATGTCGACATTGGGAAACACGTCCTTCGGCATGGAGACGATCGCCGCGCCGCCGAGGAATGTCGTCAAAATGGCGAGGACGAAAAACGTCAGCCGGAATTTGAGTGCGTATTTGACGAGTTCCATGGCTTGACCCTTCGCCGGGGCGCCGGCGCGTCCCTTCAGCTCTTCGAGCTGGCGTTCTCCTGGCGTCTCGCGCGACGCGCGGCGCCGTTCATGACGTCGATCAGATTGGCGCGCGCCGTCTCCAGCGCGCGCATCAGCGTTTCGCGGTCTCCCTCGCCGAGACCGGCCAGCGCCTCGAGGCGCGTCGCCTCGGAGATCGGCGCCATGGCGTCCAGCAGCGGCAGGGCGGCCTCGCGCAGGAACAATTGCCAGATCCTGCGGTCGGTTTCGTGCGGCCGCCGCTCGACGAGGCCCTGCGCCTCTAGCCGGTCGATCGTCCGCCCGAGAGTTATGGGCTCGATGTCGAGCATGTCCGCCAGAGCGGACTGGCTGACGCCCTCGTTGCGCGCCAAATAGGCCAGCGCCTGCCATTGCGCCCGCGTCAGGCCGAGGTCGCGCGCGTTCTGCTCGAACCGCTTGCGCATGAGGCGCGCCGCGTCATGCAGCAGGAAACAAAAGGTCGTCGGAGGCGGCAGGGGCATGCTGATGGTCGAGCTTTCAATCATCGTGCTTGTCTTAAGCAAGCTTATTAAATGGAGGCGCGGCGTCGAAATCAAGCCCCATTCGACAATCTTTCGGATGGCGGCGTCCGGACCTTCGCCGAGCGGGACGCGGCTGTCCTATTTACGATGACAGGCGAAAGCCGGTTGTCGCCGGTCGCGCCGCCTCTATCATCGACATCGCGGCTCGACGCTCAGCACAACAACGAAACGGGGTTGATCGCCATGCGCAGTTTCGGACTCTCGCTTTTCTTCCTGTTTTTCGCGGTCGCGGCGGCGTCGGCGCAAGGAACGGCGCGGCAGCGCTCGGCCTGCACCGACGACGCCTATCGATTCTGCGAGAAGCTGGTGCCCGACGCCGTCGCCGTGGAGCACTGCCTGAAGGCCAATATCGGCAGCCTCAGCCGGCCCTGCCGGCGGGAAATCGCCGGTGCCGGCCAAGCGACGAAAAAGAAGAAGCGCGGCCGTCGCTAGAGCGTTTCCAGCCGAAGTGGAAACCGGTTCGGCGTTGGAAACGCGTCGAAACAAGAAGCTGGAGCCTTTCCAGCCCGGTCCGCGTGGCGCGCCACGGCTCGAGCGCGGCCGTCGCGGCGTCAGCCGCCCCTGGCGAATTTCTTGATGTCGACGCCGTTCTGGGCGAGCCAGTCGCGAAGCGTCGGAGAAACGCTCACGACGCGAACGGCGTTGTAATCGGCCCGGCACGCGCTCTTCAGGCCGACATATTTCGAATAGATGCGGCCGGCCTCCTGCTCGCCGACGACGGAGCGGACCTCGTTCAACAGATAACGAACCTGATCTTCGCTATATTGCGCCACCAGCGGGCAGCCGATCGCGACGGTTTCGGCGTGAACGGACGAAGACAGAAGCGCAGCCGCGATCGCAAGGGCAGGACGTCTCATTCTGTTTCCTTTGGTTCGAGTTGGATTTTTAAGCCGGGCGGCTCGGTCTCCCGACTGTCGCCGATGCGCGATTCGCCGATCCGGCCGGAGGGAGGACTTCGAGCTTTGCCGAAGCCGCCTCTTTCAGCGCTTCTCTTTCAATTTCTCGGCCGAAGTTTGTCTCTATCGCCGCCGTTCGGCGCCGGCTCGAGCGTGTCCGCGAATGTGATCGCCCCGCGCGGCGCCCTTTCGGCGACGGCCGGCGCGGACGCGAGCTCCGCGGCGGTCCGGGCGGATCGAGATCGTGACTCTCCACCCCGGGCGCAGGCCCTGTGTGAAGCGACCCACGATGGACCGCCTCGAAAATCAAAAAGCCCGCCGGGCCGAGCCGGCGGGCGGATCATGAGAGCGACATCGACGAGACGATCGGCGGCCAATTCGAGCGGCGCTCGATCGGCACCGGCGGCGTCGGCTATTTCAACAGGTGGAAGCCGGTGGCGACGACCATCGACACGATCGCCACTATGGCGATGCCTGCGATGAGTTTCACAAGCTCGTGTTCTTCCTCGTGGGTGTTCGGCAAAACAGCTTCCTCTCGCGATTTCGCGCAGCTCGCTCGCCGCGAAAAACTGCGCCATCCAACCGCAAGACGCAATAAAACGCAGGTGCGGCACAACAGCGCGGCCGAGACGACATCAATGCGGCGCCTGTTCTTCCCGAGCTCGGCGTGACCGCAACACCGACGCCCCCACGCTCCAGCCGCCGGCGGCGCCGAGGATGGACCCGACGATCGCGCTGGGAAATCCCTCTGCGCTGCCAATCGCCGTGCCGATGAGCGCGCCGACCCCGGTAAAGGCGAGGACTGTCGCCGATAGCCCTAGGCGGGGCGTCTTTGTCGATTGCGGTGACATGATAGGCGGAATCGGACCGTTCGTGGGCTGCAGCGCTGCGAATTCGAAAACCGAACCACGCACGTGGCGTTTTGCCACACTCTAACGCGCGAACCAAGCTCGAAAGACAGGTATCCTCCAAGGCCGGTCGAGGGAAGAGCGTCGAAAGCCGGCGGCCCGCTATCTTCTGTCGAAGGGACCCACTGGCGCGCCGAACCGGGCTTCGGCGCTTGCGCGGCGGGACGGCGCTGTCTCTATGATAGAACTCGTTCGTCCAGACGGCGAAACAGGCTAGAGCGTGTCCAGCCGAAGTGGAAACCGGTTCGGCGTCGGAAACGCGTCAAAACAAGAAGCGAGAGTCTTTCCGTGTTTCATTGAAACACGGAAAGACTCTCGGACTGCGGCGTCTCAGCGCTTCGGCTTGCGCAAGCTCGACGGCGCGAATGAGGAGCGCGACCAACGCTGCGAACGCTCGACCGGAGCTACGCGAACCGCCGCCGTTGCCGACTTGTCCCAGGAACCGCTTTAATTCATTGATTTTACTGGTGCCGCAAGAGGGATTCGAACCCCCGACCCCCTCATTACGAATGAGGTGCTCTACCGGCTGAGCTATTGCGGCGCAGACCGAGGCTCGCGCGTCTCGGCCGCGTCACTCTTTATCGACGTGAAACCGCTTTTTCAAGCGCACAGATTACGACAGGTCCTGACGCAGCCGCCGGGCCGACGAGCCGGCCGGCGGCTCGGCGGACAGGCTCGCCAGGGCCTGGCCGCGCAATTGATCGGCTTCCGAGCGGGCTTTCTTGGCGTCGACGCGGGCCGCCTTGGCGGCGCGGCGGTAGCGCCCATGCGCGACCCAGGACGACAGCCCTCCCGCCACCACGCCCAGAGCGATGGAGGCCAGCACCACGAGATAGAGCGGCGCCTCGAACGACAGCCCCGCGGCGTCGTCGCCCGGAAACGGGTCGAGAAAGATTTTGACCGCGCCGCGATTGGCCACCGCGAAGAACAGAAAAACGAGGCCGAGCGGAACATAGACGATGATGCGAAGAACGGATCTCATGTCACCTCAGCCATTTCCGCTTTGCAGACCCGGTCTCGAAGCGGCGTCAGTCCCGATGGGCCTCGTTCAGCCGCTCGCGCATCTCCTTCCCGGTCTTGAAGAAGGGCACGGACTTCTCCTCGACCGCGACCTGCTCGCCGGTGCGCGGATTGCGGCCGGTGCGCGCCTCTCGACGCTTCACCGAGAAGGCGCCGAAACCGCGCAGTTCGACCCGGTCGCCGCGCGCGAGGGCGAGAGTGATCTCGTCCAATATGGTGCTCACGATGGTTTCGACATCACGTTGGTAGAGGTGGTTGTTTCTGGCGGCGATACGTTGGATGAGCTCGGACTTGATCATGTGACGTTCCACATTGACGAATGAATTCGGTTGGAACGGCCTCGAGAGCCGACGCCGGCACATCAATTGGGGAGCGGAGCCTGCCAAATCGCGACCATACCGTCAAGCATGCCTTTTTCGGCCGCCCTCGCGCCCTGTTCGAGGAGATCGGCGACCGAGGCCAGGCCGAAAGCCCGCGCCGCGCCGGCCAGGGACTCGACCAGGCCGAGCCGCTCGAGGTTGCTCTTCTTCTTCCAGTCGCGCACCGGCAGCTTCTTGGCGACGCCCCTGTTCGTCTCGAGCCATTCGATCGCCTCGCGCTCGCCGCCGACGAGGTCGACGAGCTTCAGCGGCACGCCCTGGCGTCCGGTGAACACGCGGCCGTCGGCGATCTTCGCGAGCTCCTCGTCGTCGAGCTTGCGCCGCTCCCTCACGAGGCCCTTGAACCAATCGTAGGAGTCGACGACGAGGGCGGCGATCGCCTCCCGCGCGGCCTCGCTCGTCGGCTCATAGCCGTTGGGCGCGGCCTTCAGCGGCGAGGACTTCACCTCCTCGACCTTCAGGCCGACCGTTTCCAGCAGTCGATGCACATTGGGAAACTGAAACAGCACGCCGATCGATCCGACGAGCGAATTGCCGCGCGCGACGATCTCGTCCGCGGCCATGGCGGCGATATAGCCGCCCGAAGCGGCGACCGTTCCGACCACGGCGACGACCGGCTTCTTGGCGGAGAGCCGCCGCAGCTCGTCATAGAGCTTCTCGGCGCCCGTCGTCGTCCCGCCGGGACTGTCGATCGTCAGCAGAACGGCGCTCGCATGCGACTCGCCGATCGATTTGACGAGGTCGACCGTCTCCTTGTCCCCGGTGATGAGGCCGTCGATCGACAGCCGCGCGATATGGGGCGCGAGCTTGGCGGCGGGCCCTGGCGCGCCGTCGCCGTAGCGGCTGTAGACCGCCAGCGCCGCAATGGCCAAAGCGGCGATCGCCGCGACGCGCCAATAGCCCATTTTACGCCGAAGTCTGCGACGATCGACCAGATAGTCGCTGGTGAGTGACATGTCCGAACTCCGCCTTTTTTCAGGGAGCCTCTGAAGAGGCCGGCACCCTAGCGCGTTTCCCGGCGAAGTGGAATCGCCTCGGATCGAACGTCCGCGGCGCGAGCTCAGCCATGCAGGCCGGGGGCCTCATGGCCGGTGCGCGCCACATATTCCGTATAGCCGCCGCCATATTTGTGAATGCCCTCGGGCGTCAGCTCCAGCACCCGATTGGACAGCGCGGCCAGGAAGCGCCGGTCGTGCGACACGAACAGCATGGCGCCCTCGTATTGCGACAGCGCCGTGACGAGCATCTCCTTCGTCGCCATGTCCAAATGGTTCGTGGGCTCGTCCAGCACGAGGAAGTTCGGCGGGTCGAAGAGCATTTTCGCCATGACCAGCCGCGCCTTCTCGCCGCCCGACAACACGCGGCATTTCTTCTCCGCGTCGTCGCCCGAGAAGCCGAAGCAGCCGGCCAAGGTCCGCAGCGCGCCCTGCCCCGCGCGGGGGAAGGCGTCCTCCAGCGACTGGAAGACGGTGTGTTCGCCGTCCAGCAGATCCATGGCGTGCTGCGCGAAATAGCCCATCTTCACGCTGCCGCCCAGAGCGATTGCGCCCGCGTCCGGCTGCGCGGCCCCGGCCGCGAGCTTCAGCAGCGTGGACTTGCCGGCGCCGTTCACGCCCAGGACGCACCAGCGCTCCTTGCGGCGCACCTGGAAGTCCAGCCCCTCGTAGATGCGCTTCGCGCCATAGCTCTTGCGCACATTCGTCAGACTGACCACGTCCTCGCCCGAACGCGGCGCCGGCGCGAACTCGAACGACACCGACTGGCGGCGCCGGGGCGGCTCCACCTTGTCGATCTTCTCCAGCTTCTTCACCCGGCTCTGCACCTGCGCGGCGTGCGAGGCGCGCGCCTTGAAGCGCTCGATGAACTTGATCTCCTTGGCGAGCATCGCCTGCTGACGCTCGAACTGGGCCTGCTGCTGCTTCTCGTTCTGAGCGCGCTGCTGCGCATAGAACTCATAGTCGCCCGAATAGGTCGTCAGCGCGCCGCCGTCGATCTCCACCACCTTGGTGACGATGCGGTTCATGAACTCGCGGTCGTGCGAGGTCATCAGCAGCGCGCCCTCATAGCCCCTGAGAAACTCCTCCAGCCAGATGAGGCTCTCCAAATCCAGATGGTTGCTCGGCTCGTCCAGCAGCATGGCGTCGGGGCGCATGAGGAGGATGCGGGCCAGCGCCACGCGCATCTTCCAGCCGCCCGACAACGCCCCGACGTCGCCGTCCATCATCTCCTCGGTGAAGCCCAGGCCGGCCAGCACCTCGCGCGCCCGCCCCTCCAGCGCATAGCCGTCCAGCTCCTCGAAGCGCCCCTGGACCTCGCCGTAGCGCTCGACGAGGTCTTCGAGTTCATCCGCTCGGTCGGGGTCCGCCATGGCGGCCTCGAGCTCCTTCAGCTCGGTGGCGACGACGCTCACCGGGCCGGCGCCGTCCATCACCTCGGACACGGCGTTGCGGCCCGACATCTCGCCGACGTCCTGATCGAAATAGCCGATGGTGACGCCGCGATCGACGGCCACCTGACCCTCGTCCGGGCGCTCCTGTCCCGCGATCATTCGAAAGAGCGTCGTCTTGCCGGCCCCGTTCGGACCGACGAGGCCGACCTTCTCGCCCTCGAGGAGCGCGGCGGACGCCTCGATGAAGAGGATCTGATGGCCGTTCTGCTTGCTGATGTTCTCGAGACGAATCATGTGGGCGCGGGAGGCTGGAGAAAAGTTGCGCCGCCCTTACGCCATGCGCCGCGCCGACGCAAAGAGCGCCACCCCCCTCGGGCCGCCGGTCTTTCAATCACGCCCGGCGCAGCGGCCCCGATCCGTCCCGCGCCGTCGCCAGCGCGACCCAGTCGAGATAGGCCTTGTCGCCGTCGGCGACGTCGATGCGCAGGATTTCCGGAACCTCATAGCCGTGAACCGCGCGAATCGCCTCGGCGAGCAGATCGTAATCCTCGACGCGCGCTTTCATCTGCACGAAGATCTCGGCCTCGTCGCGCAACTCGCCCCGCCAGGAATAGAGGCTGCGAATCGGAAACAATTGCACGCAGGCCGCGAGCCGCGCGTCGAGCGCCGCATGAGCGATCCGGCGGGCGCTTTCATCCGTGTCGGTCGTCGTCACGACAATGCAGAAGTCCATGTCCGCTCCCGTCTCGAATTCGTGTCTGTAACACGTCTTCCGGTCGATCGCTTCGCGAGCTGCTCGCCGCCCCCTCTCCCCGCTCGCGGCGCGAGCGGGGAGAGGGGGATGACGACGCGCCCGACAGAGTACGGAGAAACGCGCCGCCGCCTGGATTCTGCTCCTCCGCTTGGCTAGTTTCTCGAGACGCGCCAGGGAGGGCGGTCCATGCGAAACCAAACCACCAACGAGGCCTGGCTGAGCCGAGCGCGCCTCGACGGCCGCATCGCCTTCGCCGGCGCCACATTCACGCTGGCCTATGCGCTCGTCGCCCTTCTCGACCGCGTCGGCGCGCCCGAGCGGCTGGTCAGCGTCGTCTCTCCCTATTTCACCGTGCTGGCGCTGGCGCTGCTCGGCTTCCTGCTGCATTCGATGCGCGTCTCCTTCTACTACGCGGCGGGGCGCGTCGTCCCGGCTTCTTACGCCGGCCTCGCCAATGCGGCGATCTTCGCGGGGCTGGCCTCGCCGTTCGCCGCCCATCTCACCGGCCGCTCGTCGGTCGTCGGCATTGCGGCGGGCTTCCTTTTGGGCGTCGCCGGCGTCGCGCTGCTGATGGGGCCGGCGCTGCGCAAGACCGGCGCCTTCTCGCTGTCGGAGCTGCTCGCCGCGCGATTCTCGCAATTGGAGCCGCGGCTCGGCATGATCGTCGTCGCGGCGGCGTCTTCCGCCCTCGTCGCCTTCGCCGGCTATCAGACGGCGGTCGACGGGATCGTCGGCTTCACCGGGACGGGACGTCCCTTCGCGGCGTTCTTCATCGGCGCCGCCATCCTGCTGATCGCCGGGCCGGGCGGGCTGACCGGCGTGCTGTGGAGCGCCTGCGTCGCCGCGGGCGTGATTCTCGCCGGTTTCGGCCTGCCGGAATTCGTTCTGGCTCTGCGCGGCTTCGCCCCGCCTCTGCCTCTTCTCGGCGACGCGCAGGCGTGGAGCGAAGCGGTCCGGCGGCTCGAGGCCTGGCGCCTCGTCACGCCCTCGGCCGGGTTCCGGCTCGATCTGACGACGACGCTCGGCCTCGGGCTCGGCGTCGCGACGCTGGCGCCGGCGCTGCTGCCGGCGGTGACGACGCGCGGCCCCACGGGCGCGTGGCGGGCGGGCGCCGTGACGCTTTTCTGGTCGATCGTCATCGTGGCGCTCGTCGCCGCCGCGCTCGCCGCTTCGGCGCTGACGCTGTCGCGCGTCGCCGTCGGCCGCGCGCCGGAACAATTGCCGGATGCGCTCTATTCCGCGAGCTCGTGCGGACTCCTGCAGATTTGCGGCGCGCGCGTCGAGGGACCAGCCGAGGCCCGCCGCGCCTGTCTCTCCCGCAATCTCGCTCCCGGCGCGCCGCTCCGCGCCGAGGACATCGCGGCGAGCCCCGAATATCTCATCGGCGGACTTCCCCAGATCGCCAAGCTCGGGGCGGATTTCTCCGGCCTCGTCGCCTCGGCCGTCATCGCCGCCGGACTGATCCTCGCCGCCGCCGGCCTGCACGCCTGCGCGACCGCCGTCGGGCACGACGCCGTCTATCGGCTGCGCGCCGAGAGCGCCTTGACGAGCCGGCGGCTGGCGATCACGCGGCTGGTTCTCGTCGCGGTGACGGCGCTGGGCTCGGCGACGAGCGCCGCTAATGCGATCGACGCCCGCACGCTGGTGGGGCTCGCCCTCGCGATATCGGCGGCGGGCTTCGTCCCGGTCGTCGGCCTCGCCTTGTGGCCGCGCGCGCAGAACAAGGACGCGATGGTCGGCCAGTCGATCGGCGTCGGCGTCATGACGACGGTTCTCGTCACCAGCGCCGGCGTCCCGACGATCGAGACGCTCTCCTGGGCGGGGCTCGCCGGCGGCCTGCTCGGGTTCGGCGCCGGCGCCGCCACGGCGCGCGTCTGGTCGAAGGAGACGGAGGACAGCCGGCGTTTCGTCGCGGCGATCCTGCGCGGAGACGGCCAGGTGCTGGGCGAGGACAAAGGCGCCTGACGCGCCCCTCTCAGGCTCCCGCCAGTGCTGTTCGGCGAACGACAGGTCTTCGCCTATGCGAGGATCATCGAACGCGGGATCGAAATGATCGCGGACGATCCGATGCGGCCAGCGAGCATCGAGGCGGCCGGGACGAGCGATGGAATTTACATGGTTGATCTCGACCATGCGGCCGGACGGCGTCACGGCGCCGTTCATGTCCTCTATTACAAACAAATAGCGGGAGGCGCCGCTCCGCCGGCGCCACAAAAGCCCGCCCCTATCATTCGCGCTCCATTCTGCTATAAGCCTCGCGCGCCCGGTTGTTCCGGGCCGCGCCGCCCGACGGCGACCTCGCTGGACGACATCCCGGCCAAGGCCCGCCGCTCGCGGATCAACCAAGCACAGAAAAGGACCTCCGATGTCGATAACGGCCGAGCGCAAGCAGGCGCTCATCAAGGAATATGCGACCAAGACGGACGATACGGGCTCGCCCGAGGTGCAGGTGGCGATCCTCACGGAGAGGATTTCCAATCTCACCGAGCACTTCAAGACCCATGTGAAGGACAATCACTCGCGTCGCGGTCTGCTGAAGCTCGTGTCCCAGCGTCGCCAATTGCTCGATTACGTGAAATCGAGAGACGAGAGCCGCTACAGGGCCCTCATCGAGCGTCTCGGCATCCGCCGCTGACGCCTCGCCCGAGCGAGAGCGCGCGACAGGAAAAGCGAGATCGCGGTTCGCCGCGGTTTCGCGTATGAAGGCGCTGGTCAGGCCGTCCGATTCGGACGGCCCCACGCAAAAAGAGAAAGACGCCGCCCGAGGCGATCTTTTACGAATTGGCGGCGGCATGGGGCCGCTACGCCACCCTCGGCAGGGTTCGTCATGGCAGGATCGCCGGACGCTGCGACCGGCCTTTTTCGAAGAGTTCACGCGCTCGTTCTCGAAAAGACCGATTATGCGCAGCCTCTCGCCGTCTTGCCCATGACAAACGCGCCTGCCGCGTCATGAGAGAAAGACAGAAGAGACATGTTCCAAATTCATCGCGAAGAACTCGACTGGGCGGGACGCAAGCTCGTCCTCGAGACGGGCAAGATCGCCCGCCAGGCCGACGGCGCCGTGCTCGCGAGCTGGGGCGAGACCACCGTGCTCGCCACCGTCGTCTCGGCCAAGGCGCCCAAGCCGGGGCAGGACTTCTTCCCCCTCACCGTCAACTACCAGGAGAAGGCCTTCGCGGCCGGCCGCATTCCGGGCGGCTATTTCAAACGCGAGGGACGCCCGAGCGAGCGCGAGACGCTGATCTCCCGCCTCATCGACCGGCCGATCCGGCCGCTCTTCCCCGACGGCTATCGCAACGACACGCAGGTCATCGTCACCGTGCTGTCGCATGACCTCGAGAACGATCCGGACATTCTGTCCCTGGTCGCGGCCTCGACCGCCCTCACGCTCTCCGGCGTGCCCTTCATGGGTCCGGTGGGCGCCGCGCGCGTCGGCCTCGTCAACGGCGCCTTGAAGCTCAATCCGACGATCGAAGAGGCGAAGCTCTCCACGCTCGACCTCGTCGTCGCCGGCACCTCCGACGCCGTGCTGATGGTCGAATCGGAAGCCCAGGAGCTGTCCGAGGAGACGATGCTCGAGGCGGTGATGACCGGCCATCGCGGCTTCCAGCCGGTCATCGACGCGATCATCCGCCTCGCCGAGCGCGCCGCCAAGGATCCGCGCGACCTCGACGTCGCCGACAAGTCGGAAGTCGCGGCGGCGGTCGCGGCGATCGCCGAGGCCGAATTGCGCCAAGCCTACAAGATCACGGTCAAGCAGGACCGCTATGCGGCCGTCGACGCCGTGAAGGCCAAGGTGAACGCCGCCCTTCTGCCCGAGGGCGGAGAGGCCAAGTTCTCGAAAGAGCGGATCGCCGAGGTCTTCCACGACCTGCAGGCCAAGGTCGTGCGCTGGAACATTCTCGACGACGGCATTCGCATCGACGGACGCGACGTGAAGACGGTCCGTCCGATCGTCGCCGAGGTCGGCGTGCTGCCGCGCACCCATGGCTCGGCGCTGTTCACGCGCGGCGAGACGCAGGCGCTCGTCGTCGCGACGCTCGGCACCGGCGAGGACGAGCAGTTCATCGACTCGCTCGAGGGCACTTATAAGGAGCGCTTCCTGCTCCACTATAATTTCCCGCCCTATTCGGTCGGCGAGACCGGCCGCATGGGCTCGCCCGGCCGCCGCGAGATCGGCCATGGCAAGCTCGCCTGGCGCGCCATTCACCCGGTTCTGCCGGCGGCGGCCGAATTCCCCTACACGCTGCGCGCCGTCTCGGAGATCACCGAATCCAACGGCTCGTCGTCGATGGCGACGGTGTGCGGAACCTCGCTCGCGCTGATGGACGCCGGCGTGCCGATCAAGCGGCCGACCGCCGGCATCGCCATGGGCCTCATCCTCGAGGGCGAGCGCTTCGCGGTGCTCTCCGACATTCTCGGCGACGAGGACCATCTCGGCGACATGGACTTCAAAGTGGCGGGCACGGCCGAAGGCGTGACCTCGCTGCAGATGGACATCAAGATCGCCGGCATCACCGAGGAGATCATGCGCGTCGCGCTGGCGCAGGCGCGCGAGGGCCGGCTCCACATCCTGAACGAGATGGCCAAGGCGATCACGAGTTCGCGCGCCGAGCTCGGCGAATTCGCGCCGCGCATCGAGACGTTGAAAATCCCGACCGACAAGATTCGCGAAGTGATCGGCACCGGCGGCAAGGTCATCCGCGAGATCGTCGAAAAGACCGGCGCCAAGGTGAATATCGAGGACGACGGCACGGTGAAGGTCGCCTCCTCGGACGCGAACTCCATCAAGGCGGCGATCAACTGGATCAAGTCGATCGCCTCCGATCCGGAGGTCGGCCAGATCTACGAGGGCACGGTGGTGAAGACCGCCGACTTCGGCGCCTTCGTCAATTTCTTCGGCGCGAAGGACGGCCTCGTCCACATCTCGCAGCTTTCCAAGCAGCGCGTGAACAAGACGACCGACGTCGTCAAGGAAGGCGACAAGGTGAAAGTGAAGCTGCTCGGCTTCGACGACCGCGGCAAGGTGCGCCTCTCCATGCGCGTCGTCGACCAGCAGACGGGCGAGGACCTCGAGGCCAAGGAAAAGGCCGAGCGCGACGCCGCCGCGAGCGAGTGACGGTTCCGACGCCGCCCTTTTTAAAAAAGGGCGGCGTCATTGCGAGCAAAGCGAAGCAATCCAGAGCCTCGAGGCGGCTCCTGGATCGCTTCGTCGCTTCGCTCCTCGCGATGACGTCATATTCAGGGGATTTTTGCGGATGATCCTCCGTCTTTTCCCGCGCGCGGCGCTGTTCGCCGCCCTCACCCTCCCCGCTCATGCGCAGACGCCGGGGTACGAGAAAGTTCTCTCGGCGGTCACGCTGGATTTCGGCAGCAGCGGCCGGCAGGATCGCGCCGTGCTGGCGCTAAACGGCGACGCCGCCGCCGATCTCTACCTCTATCTGCTGAAGGACGATCCGAAAGGCGACAGCGCCCTGGCCTTGGCGGAGACCAAGAAGAATATCGCCTTCAGCGGCGGCATGTGGGGCCAGCTTCCCTCGCTCGAGACGAATGGCAGGGGATCGCTGCTGATCAAATCCGCTAACGACTCGATCGGCCGCGACCGCTGGTCGCAGACGCTCACCATCGTCTATCGGAACAAGCAATTCCTGATCGGCGGAATCGCCTATGAGGCGCGCGACACGCTCGATCCGAAAGCGGGCGGCTCCTGCGACCTCAACCTGCTCACCGGCAAGGGCGTACGCAACGGCAAGCCGGTCGACGGGAAATCGGCGCCGATCAGGCTCGCCGATTGGTCGGACGACAAGCTGCCGAAGGAATGCCGGTTCTGATCAGGACAATCGGGAAGGCTTGTCGAGCCCGGTCGCGGCTTCACACGCATGTCGTGAACTTGCTCTGCGATCGCCCGCCGCTAATTTTCTCGAAGGCGCGCGATCGGGTCGACTTCGATCGCCGAACTTCTCAGGGAGCAAACCATGAGCGCCGGCGCGATCAAGCCGCTCTTTACCGCTGTCGCAACCGCCGTCGGCGGGCGCAACGGCCATTCGCAGACGAGCGACAATTCCGTCTCTGTCGATCTCTCCGTGCCGAGGGAAATGGGCGGTCCCGGCAAGGCGGGAACGACGACGCCCGAGCATCTCTTCGCGGCCGGCTATGCGGCCTGCTTCGGCGGGGCGCTGGATTTCGCCGCGACGAAGCACAAGAAGGATGCGAGCAGAGCCGTCGTCACCTGCGAGGTGTCGATCGGTCCGCGCCAGGGCGGCGGCTTCGGCATAGCGGTGAAGCTGCATGTCGAGGACAAGAGCCTGCCGCAGGCCGAGCTCTCGGCTCTCGCCGCCGAGGCGCATGAGGAAATCTGTCCCTATTCCCACGCGACGCGCGGCAATGTCGACGTGAAGCTCGACGTCGTCGGCGGCTGAGGCCAAGGACGCGCTTTTCATTCACCCTCCCGCCGGAAAGCGGATGCGCGCCTCGCTCGCGCTTGCTAAAGAAAGCGCGAAAACGAAGGACCCGCGCGTGAACAAGCCTGTAAGCCCGGACATTTCGAGCGGCGATCGTCTGGGCGCGATCCTGTCGCATTTCCTGCGCGTGGGCTTCTCGCGCTGTGAGCCGCCCATTCTGCAGCCGGCGAGCGTGTTTCTCGACCGCTCCGGCGACGATTTTCGCGGCCGCCTCTATCTGACGAGCGACGCGAGCGGCGCGGATGTCTGCCTGCGCCCGGAATATACGATCCCCGTCTGCCTCGCCTATCTCGCCTCGGAGCGGGCCGGCGAGCCGGCGTCCTACGCCTATGGCGGCACGGTCTTCCGCTTCCCCGCCGACAGCGGCGACGACAAGGGCTCCGAACGGCTGCAGGCCGGTCTCGAGAGCTTCGGCCGCGAGGATCGCGAGGCGGCCGAAGCCGAAATCCTCGCCGCCGCGATCGAAGCCGCCCATAGCGCCGGCGCCGGCGCCGGCGCGCTGGAGGTTCGAACCGGCGACGCCGGCCTCGTCTCGATCTTCCTCGACCGGCTCGATCTGCCGCCCGCCTGGCGCCGCAGGCTGGAGACGGGACATGCGCGCGGCCAGGACCTCGCGACGATTTTCGCGCCGCCCGAGAACAGCAGGGAGCAGGCCGGCGTGCTCGCCGCGCTGGAGAAGGTCGACGCCAAGGAGGCGCGCGCGCTCGTCGAGGATCTTCTGTCCATCGCCGGCATTTCCGCGGTCGGCGGCAGAAGCGCCGGCGAGATCGCCGAGCGTTTTCTCGAGCAGGCGGCGCTGGCGAGCGGTGCCGGCGTCAGCGCGGAAAAACGCGCGCTGCTCGACGCCTTCTTCTCGATCGAGGGCCAGATCGACGAGGCCTCGGCGGCGCTTCGGCGGCTCACCGAGGACGCCGGGCTCGACCTGCGCGAGGCGCTCGATTCCTTCGACACGCGGTCGAGCTTTCTCGCGGCGCGCGGGCTCGATCTCGAGCAGGTGAGATTTTCGGCGAGCTTCGCGCGCCGGCTCGATTATTACTCCGGCTTCGTCTTCGAGGCGCGCGCCGCGGGCGGGAGAGCCGGCCAGCCGCTGATCGGCGGCGGACGTTACGACCGGCTGCTGAAGACGCTCGGCGCGCGCGCCGATATCGCGGCCGTCGGCGCCGCCATCTGGGTCGATCGGCTGGCGAGCGCGAGCGAGGGACGCGCGTGATGACCGCTCCGATCGACAAGCTCATCGTCGCCGTTCCCTCCAAGGGGCGCCTGCAGGAGAACGCCACGGCGTTCTTCGCCAGGGCCGGTCTCGAGCTGACGCAGGGACGCGGCGCCCGCGACTATCGCGGCGCGCTCGCCGGCGTCGAGGACGCCGAGGCGGCCTTTCTCTCGGCCTCCGAGATCACCGCGCGGCTGGCGAGCGGCGACGTGCATCTCGGCGTGACCGGCGAAGATCTGGTGCGCGAAACCATTCCCGACGCGCAGAGCCGCGTCGAGCTGCTCGCGCCGCTCGGCTTCGGCCGCGCCAATGTGGTGGTCGCCGTTCCGCAGGCCTGGATCGACGTGCGCAATATGGCCGATCTCGCCGATGTCGCCGCCGGCTTTCGCGCCCGCCACGGCCGCGGCCTGCGCGTCGCGACCAAATATGTCCACACGGCCCGCCGCTTCTTCGCCACGCATGGCGTCGGCGATTATCGCATCGTCGAGAGTTCCGGGGCCACGGAAGGCGCGCCGGCGGCCGGCTCGGCGGATCTGATCGTCGACATCACGACGACCGGCGCGACGCTCGCCGCCAATGCGTTGAAGACGCTCGACGACGGCGTGATCCTGCGCTCGCAGGCCAATCTCGTCGCCTCGCTCGCCGCGCCCTGGACGCCGAAAGCGCGCGAAGCGGCGCGCATCATCCTGTCGCGCATCGCCGCCGAGGAACAGGCGCGCACGACGCGAGAGCTGCGCACGCATCTGCCGGCCGTCGCCGACAAGATCATCCACAAAGCGGAGAGTAAATTCGGCGCCGTCTCGCGCGCCCGCGGCGCCGACGGCTCGCTCGCCTTCGCGGTCTCGGCCGATCTCGTGCCGCAATTCGCCGACTGGCTCATCCGCCACGGCGCGCAGCATGTGACGAGCGCCAAGCTCGACTATGTGTTTTCCGCCGAGAACAGCCTGTGGAGCCGCTTGTCGGCGCGGATCGATCAGACGGCGGATCGACGATAGAGATTCGCGCGATGGCAAGGGGCCGGAAAGGCCTCATAGCGGCGTCGGCCGGCGTGGCGGCTGCGGGTCGCTGTCGAGGCGGGCGAACAGCAGATGGTCGCGCCATTGCCCGTTGATGTTGAGATAGGCGCGCGCAAAACCTTCCTGCTTGAAACCGTTGCGCTCCAGCAGGCGGATGGACGGATCATTGGAGGGCAGACAGGCCGCCTCGATGCGATGCAGCCGCTGCCGATTGAAGGCGTAGTCCAGCGTCGCCCGCACCGCGCGCGACATATAGCCCTTGCCGGCGTAGGGCTCGCCCATCCAATAGCCGAGCGTCGCCGCCTGCGAGACGCCGCGCCGCACATGGCCGAGCGTCAGTCCGCCGACCAGAGTGTCGTCGCTCTCGCGAAAGACGAAGAAGGAAAAGGCCTCGTCGCGCGCCATCTCCTCGGCGTGGCGGCGCACGCGATAGCGGAAGCTCGCCCGCGTCAGATCGTCCGCCGGCCAGGTCGGCTCCCAGGGCGTGAGAAAGGCGCGGCTGCGCTCGCGCAGCGCCGCCCAGGCGGGATAGTCGCGCATTTCCGAATTGCGCAGATAGACGCCGTCGCCGCGAATCGGCAGTTCGCGAAAGCTTGCGCCGACGAGACCGAACAGAGCCATGACGACAACCTCTAGAGCGTTTCCAGCCGAAGTGGAAACCGGTTCGGCGTCGGAAACGCGTTAAAACAAGAAACTGGAGTCTTTCCGTATTTCATTGAAACAGGAAAGACTCTAGACCGACGCGCGCGCGGCTCTCGCGCGGTCTGCGATGAATTTGGCGACGAGCGTCGCATCATTGTCTAAAATCGTAAATCGTTCCGGCGCCGACAAGAGCGAGGCGAGATGCTCGGGCAGAGGCGGACGCTTGCCGATGGCCCGCTCGATGGCCGAAGGGAACTTGGCCGGATGGGCCGTCGCCAGAGCGACGAGCGGCGTCGACGGATCGGCGGCGAGGCGGCGGCGCGCCGCATGGACGCCGGTCGCGGCATGCGGATCGAGCACATAGCCTGCGTCCGCATAGGTGCGCGCGATCTCGGCGCCGGTGTCGTCCTCGCTCGCCGAATGCGCCTCGAATTCGGCGCGAATGGCGGCGAGCGCGCGCGGCGCGAGGGAAAAGCCCTTCGACTGCTCGAGCGATCCCATCAGCGCGCGAATCTCGGCGGGCTCGCGATCATAGACGTCGAACAGCAGCCGCTCGAAATTGGACGAGATCTGAATATCCATCGACGGCGACTGCGTCGGCGTGACGGCGCGCAATTCATAGCGGCCGCTTTCGAGCGTGCGCGCGAGAATGTCGTTGGCGTTGGTGGCGATGACGAGCCGGCCGACGGGGAGCCCCATGCGCTTCGCCACATAGCCGGCGAGCACATCGCCGAAATTGCCGGTCGGCACGGCGAAGCTCACCGGCCGGAACGGCGCGCCGAGCGCCACGCCGCTCGTGAAATAATAAGCGGTCTGCGCGACGACGCGCGCCCARTTGATGGAGTTGACGCCGGCGAGGCCGACGCGCGCGCGAAACGCCGCGTCGCGGAACAGCGTCTTCAATATCGCCTGGGCGTCGTCGAACGAGCCGCGCAGCGCGATGGTGTGGATATTGTCGTCGGCGGCCGTCGTCATCTGCCGGCGCTGCACGTCGGAGACGCGCTCATGCGGATAGAGAATGAACACGTCGACGCGATCGAGTCCGCGAAACGCCTCGATCGCCGCCGCGCCCGTGTCGCCGGAGGTCGCGCCGACGATCGTCGCGCGCAGGTTTCGCCGCGCCAGCGCCTCGTTCATCATGCGCCCGAGCAATTGCATGGCGAGGTCCTTGAACGCCAGCGTCGGACCATGAAACAGCTCGAGAACGAAGAGATTGTCGGCGATCTGCACGAGCGGCGCGACGGCGCGATGGCGAAAGCCCGCATAGGCCCCCTCCGTCAGCTCCCGCAGGCGCGAACCGCCGAACGCGTCGCCGAGGAAAGGCGCGATGATTCGCGCGCTGGCCTCGGCATAGGGGAGCCCTGCGAGACCGGCGATGGCGTCGCTTTCCAGGCGCGGATAGGCGACGGGCGTATAGAGCCCGCCGTCCGCCGCGAGGCCCGCGAGGAGAACGTCTTCGAAAGCGAGTTCTCTAGCCTCGCCGCGTGTCGAGATATAGCGCACGATTCTAGTCTGACCTGTGAGAGCGAAAAGTTCGAAACGCCCGAGCGCGCCGTGGCGTTCGACGGATGGTGTAGCACATGACGCGCGCGGCGAAGCAATCGCCGCGCGAGAAAATCGCTCCCGCGCCTTACCGAAAATCCGCCCCCGTCATTGCGAGCCGAAGGCGAAGCAATCCAGGAGTCGTGAGGCTGCCCCTGGATTGCGTCGCTTCGCTCGCAATGACGCCCGAGACGGGGCTATTCACTTTCGGCGGAGCTCTGAAGGCTCGCTCTCTGAACGCAACCTGCCGCGCGCGTAGAAGGCGAAGCCGCCGAGCGCCGCCGCCGCCAGCAGCAGCCAGGTCAGCGCATAGGACAGATGGTTGTTGGTCAGTTCGACGTTGCCGCCGTAGGGGCGCGGCAAATCGTCCACCGCTCCTTGCGGGGCGGTGGAGGGGTCCGACTCGATCGTGAAGGGCGCCGCGTCGGATATCCCCAGGACAGCGGCGATGTTCGCGGCGTCGCTCGTGTACCAGACGCCGGCTTCGGGAGTGTCGCCCGGCGTGAACGGATTGCGCGACTGCGGCCCTCGCAGCACGCCGGTGACGATGATCGCGCCCGCCGGCTCGCGCTTGCGCGCGTCGGTCGCGCGCTTGGAGAGAGGGATGAAGCCGCGATCGACGAGCACGGTCCCACCCTCGGCCAACAAGAGCGGCGTGAGCACGAGATAGCCCGGCTCGAGCCCGGCGCCTTGCGGCGGCTTGGAGAAGATCAGCGCCTCGCGCTCGAGATCGTAACGGCCGGCGGCTCGCACACGCGTAAATTCATAGTCTCGAACTCGCATCGACGGCCAGTCGCGGCGCGGCGGCAAGGAAACCGGCTCGCCGTGCGAGCGGCTCTCGACCCGTTCGATCAACGCTTCTTTCCACGCCAGTCGACGCCACTGCCAGGCGCTGAGCCCGAGGAGCAGGCCGACGACGAGAGTCGTGAACAGCGCAGGCCAGAGAAGCGAACGCAGTTCAGCCTTCATCCGCGCGCCGACCCTCTTCCGCCTTGTTGAAATATTGCAAGGCGATCAGCAGCCCCTTGGCCGGGCGCAAGAGCCCCGCGCAGACGATCGCCGTGAGCGGCAGGAAGATGGCGATATGCACCCAATAGGGCGGCTGATAGGCGACCTCCACCCAGAGCGCCGCGCCGACGACGATGAAGCCGGCGATCGTCATGACGAAAACCGCCGGTCCGTCGCCGGAATCGGCGAAGGCCAAGTCGAGCCCGCAGACCTCGCAGGCGGGCGAGAGCTTCAGAAAGCCATGGAACAAATGGCCTTTGCCGCAGCGCGGGCATCTGCCGAGAAGGCCGGTGACATAGGGCGAGACTTGGCGATGATTGCTGACGGACATGGTTCCTCACGGTCGCGCCGGCGTTGCGGGCGCGGAAAATGAAAGAAGCGCCGACGTCCCCGCCGGCGCTTCCCGAGAAATCGCTTCGCAGGCCGTTCGATCTATTCGACCACGCCGCCCCAATTGCCCCACACATAGATCGCGGAGAACAGGAAGAGCCACACGACGTCGACGAAATGCCAATACCACGCGGCGAACTCGAATCCGAGATGCTGGTCGGGCTTGAATTGACCGGCCTGAGCGCGCGCGAAGCACACGGCGAGGAAGATCGTGCCGACGATCACGTGGAAGCCGTGGAAGCCCGTCGCCATGAAGAAGGTCGAGCCGTAGATCGAGCCTTTGAAGGCGAAGGGCGCGTGAGCATATTCATAGCCCTGGATGAGCGTGAACAGCAGGCCGAGCGCGATCGTCGCGACGAGGCCCCTCTTCAGCGTGTCGCGATCATTGTGCAGCAGCCCGTGATGCGCCCAGGTGAGCGTCGCGCCCGAGGTGAGCAGGATGATCGTGTTGAGCAGGGGCAGATGCCAGGGGTTGAGAACCTCGACGCCATGCGGCGGCCACACGCCGTGGAACAGCTCGGTGCGGGCGAATTGCGCCGGATCGGCCGGGAAAATGGCCGAGTTGAAGAAGGCCCAGAACCAGGCGACGAAGAACATCACCTCGGAGAGGATGAACAGGATCACGCCGTAACGGTGATGAAGCCGCACGACCGGCGTGTGATGGCCCTGATATTCGGCCTCGCGGATGATGTCGCCCCACCAGGACCACATGGTGAAGAGAACGCCCGCCAGTCCGGCGGTGAAGACCAGACCGCCGATCTTCAGGCCGAAAATCGGCAGGCCCTTCATCCAATAAATGGCGCCGACCGCCGTGAAGAGCGCCGCGATGGAGCCGACGAGCGGCCAGGGGCTCGGATCGACGAGATGATAGTCATGTTCCGGTTTCGCGTGTCCGTCCGCCATGGTCTTTCCCTTATACTGCGCCGATCCCCCGGCATGTTTCATGGTTTTTAAAACTCGACACCGCCCGACGCGCGCCCTGCCCGGGCTCGCCGGCGCGTCTGTCAAGATCTCGGTTTCGTCGCCGCCTCGCTCAGAGTCTTCGCCGGAGCCGTTTTGCTCGGAAAGAACGAATAGGACAATGTGACCTCCTCGACCCGGCGCATCGCCTCGTCGGCCTCGAGCGCCGGGTCGAGGAAGAAGACGACCGGCCATTCGGCGCTCTCATGCGCGGCGAGCCGCTGCTCCGAGAAGCAGAAGCAGGCCAGCTTGTCGAAATAGGCGCCCGCCTGATCGGGGCTGACGTTATAGGCCGCGACGCCCGCGGTCTCGTGGTCGGAAAGATTGGTGACCTTGTAATAGACCGTCGTGGTCTCGCCGGTGCGCACGGCCGCCTTGGCGATTTCTGGCTCGAAGCGCCAGGGCAGATCGCGCGCCACATTGGCGTCGAAGCGCACCGTCAGCCGCCGTTCGCCGAGCCGGCCCGGCTCGGCCTTGGCGACCTGCGTCGTGCCGCCGAAACCGGTCGCGGCGCAAAACGCGCGATAGAGCGGAACCGAGGCGAAGGACAGCGCGAGCATGGCCGCCGCGCCGAGGACGAGCAGCCCCGCGCCCCTGCCGTGGCGCTTCGTCTTCGTCTGTGTGCGATCGAGGCTCATGGGCGATCTCATCCGGCCTTTTGAACGACGGCTCCGCCGAGCTTGACGATGGTGACGACATAAAAGAGCGCGACGAACAAGGCGACGGCCACGCCGATGGCGATGTTGCGCGCGCGACGGCTCCTCGCCTGCTCCGGCGTGAGAACGACGCCACCTTCTTCTTTCGCGTTTTTCTGCGATTGCCTCGCCATGCCCTGCTCGATTCTTTCGCTTGCCCGCATCTTGCGATCGACCCTTACGCCGGCGCTAGCCGAACCAGGGCGAAAAATGCAGAAGACGCTCCACGACGAGGACCATGAAGAGCAGGAACAGGTAGACGATCGAGAAAATGAAGAGGCGCAGCGCCGCGCGACGGGCGGCGTCGCCGTCCCTCAGGCGGAACACCGCGAAAGCGCCGCAGACCATGGCGAAGCCGAGGACGACCGAGACGAGCCCATAGACGGGCGACGCGAAGCCGAGCGCGTAAGGCAGAACGCCGATCGGCGCGAGCGCGAGAGAGTAGATCAATATCTCGGCGCGCGTGCGGACGCCGCCGGCGACATTGGGCAGCATCGGCACGCCGGCGCGGCCGTATTCCTCGCTCTTCAGCAAGGCCAGCGCCCAGAAATGCGGCGGCGTCCAGATGAAGATGATGGAAAAGAGGACGAGACTCGCGAGGCTGACGGAGCCGGTCGCCGCGGCGAAGCCGACGATGGGCGGCAAGGCTCCGGCGGCGCCGCCGATGACGATGTTCATCGGCGTCGAGCGCTTCAGCCACATCGTATAGATCACGACATAGAAGAAGATGGTGAACGCGAGCAGCGCCGCGGCCAGCCAATTGGCGACGAGGCCGAGCGTGAGCACCGCCATGGCGGCGAGAACCAGTCCGAACGCCAGCGCCTCTTCCCGGAGCAGGCGCCCGGCCGGAATGGGACGCAGGCGCGTGCGCGTCATCAAGGCGTCGATGTCGGCGTCGTACCACATGTTGAGCGCGCCGGAGGCGCCGGCGCCGACCGCGATCGACAGCAGCGACGCGAATGCGAGCACCGGATGCGGCGGCGTCGGCGCCAGCAGCAGGCCGGCGAGCGCCGTGAACACGACGAGCGACATGACGCGCGGTTTCAGCAGAGCGAAATAATCGCCGGGCGCCGCGACCGGAACGCGCGGAGCGGAACAACTTTCGTCGATGATAAACGAGGCGTCGCTCATGTCTTGCAACTCGGCGGCCGGAGGCCGGTCTCGTTAAAAGAGCCTCGCCCTGGAGGAAGCCGGGCTCGGCGGCGGATCCCGCCGGGCCCCGGCGCTCACGCGCGCCGCGGGCCCGCCGGTCGATTGCCTTACTGGTGTCCAGAGCCCGTGATGCGCGGCAGCGTCTGGAACTGGTGGAACGGCGGCGGCGACGGCAGAGTCCATTCCAGGGTGGTCGCGCCCGCGCCCCACGGATTGTCGCCGGCCACCCGCTTGCGCACGAAGGCTTCGATCACCGTGTAGAAGAACACGAGGACGCTGACGCCGGCGATGGCCGCGCCGACCGACGACCAGTAGTTCCACAGCGCGAACGCGTCCGGATAGTCGATATAGCGGCGCGGCATGCCGGCGAGGCCGAGGAAGTGCTGCGGGAAGAACACGAGATTGATGCCGACGAACAGCACGATGAAGTGCAGCTTCGAGAGCGTCTCGTTGTAGAGATAGCCCGTCATCTTCGGGAACCAGTAGTAGAACCCGGCGAACACTCCGAACACGGCGCCGAGCGACATCGTGTAGTGGAAGTGCGCGACGACGTAGTAGGTCTCGTGGAGCTGCCGGTCGGCGCTGGCGTTGGCGAGGACGACGCCGGTGACGCCGCCGAGCGTGAACACGAAGATGAAGCCGATCGCCCAGATCATCGGCGCGCGGAACGAGATCGAGCCGCCCCACATGGTCGCGATCCAGGAGAAGATCTTGATGCCGGTCGGAACGGCGATGACCATCGTCGCGAAGACGAAATAGCGCTGCGCGTTCAGCGACAGGCCGACCGTATACATGTGGTGCGCCCACACGATGCAGCCGAGGACGCCGATGCTGACCATCGCATAGGCCATGCCGAGATAGCCGAACACGGGCTTCCTCGAGAAGGTCGAGACGATGTGGCTGATGATGCCGAAGGCCGGCAGGATCAGGATGTAGACTTCCGGATGGCCGAAGAACCAGAACAGATGCTGGAACAGCAGCGGATCGCCGCCGCCGGCCGCGTCATAGAAGGTCGTGCCGAAGTTGCGGTCGGTCAGCAGCATGGTGATCGCGCCGGCGAGCACGGGCAGCGTCAGCACCAGCAGGAAGGCGGTGACGAGAATGGCCCAGGCGAACAGCGGCATCTTGTGCAGCGTCATGCCCGGCGCGCGCATGTTGAAGATCGTCGTGATGAAGTTGATCGAGCCGAGGATCGACGAGGCGCCGGCGAGATGCAGCGACAGGATCACATAATCCATCGCCGGACCCGGATGGCCGGTATTGGCCGACAAGGGCGGATAGAACACCCAGCCGCCGCCGAAGCCCAGGCTCCCCGGCGCGCCTTCGGCGAACAGCGAGAGCACGACGAGCACCAGCGAGGCGGCGAGCAGCCAGAAGGAGATGTTGTTGAGGCGCGGGAACGCCATGTCCGGCGCGCCGATCATGATCGGCACGAACCAGTTGGCGAAGCCGCCGATCAGCGCCGGCATGACCATGAAGAAAATCATCAGCACGCCATGCGCGGTGATGAACACGTTATAGAGATTCTTGCCCGCGTCGACCGAGGTCGGATCGGTTCCCAGGAGAAGGCTGGAGAGGCCAGGAAACACCTGGATTCCCGGATGCGCCAGCTCCATTCTGATCGCCATCGACATCAGGAAGCCGACGAGGCCGCCGATGACCGCGAGAATGATGTAGAGGGTGCCGATATCCTTGTGATTGGTCGAAAAGAGAAAGCGGCGCAGACCGGTCGGATGGTCGTGGGCGCCCGCCTCTGCGGTCGGAGAACTAGCCATCTTCATGTTCCTCGAATGCTTGCTGTTTGTCGGTTCGATTCGGGCGGTCAGCGCGGCTCGTCGCTACGCGCGGCGACCCGCAGGGACGAGTCGGCCTTGGCGAATTTCTTCTTCGCCTCGACGAGCCATTGCTCGTATTTCTCCTTGGAGACCACGCGGATCGCGGCGGGCATGAACGCATGGTCCTTGCCGCAGATCTTCGAGCACTGGCCGTAGAAAATGCCTTCCTTCTCGGCTTTGAACCAAGTCTCGTTCAGGCGGCCGGGAACGGCGTCGATACGCACGGTGAAGGCCGGAATGGTGAAGGAGTGAATGACGTCCGACGCCACCACCTGCAGTTTCACCACTTCGTTGACCGGCACGACCGCTTCGTTGTCCACCGACAGAAGGCGCACGTCGCCGTTCTCCGGCTTGATCTCGGAATCGGGCTTCATGAACTGGTCGAAGGAGAAGCCGCCGCCCTGATCCTGCGGATATTGATAGGACCAGTACCATTGATTGCCGGTCACCTTGATGGTGACTTTCGCCTCGGGAACCTCGACCTGATGGGCGAGCAGCCGGAAGGACGGAACGGCGATGAAGACGAGAATGAGCACCGGAATGAGCGTCCAGACGATCTCGAGGCCGGTGTGATGCGTGAGCTTCGAAGGGACGGGATTGGCATGCTCGTTGAATCGCCAGGAGACGTAGATGAGCAGGCCGAGAACGAAGAGGCCGATGAAACTGATGATCGGCAAGAGAATGACGTTGTAGAAGAACTGCGTCTCCGCTCCGACTTCCGTGACCGTCGCCGGCAATCCGAGCCCGCCGGGAGTCGGCTGGCCTTCCACTTGGGCCCATGCGAGGCCGGCGAAGAGCAATAGCGAAGACAGAGCGCCTAGCGTCAGCGCGGCGCCGCGAGTAATGTGTCGATTGCCGATGAGCATGAAAGTCGCCTCTCGAACCCTTCCGAAGGTCGGTCCAGGTCTGTCGATGTCGGTCGTTTCGAACGGGCCGCACATCGCAAGATCGAGCCCATTCCGTATCCCCGTCGGGGGTTCAATCACAAACGGCCGGCTCGCGCAATCGCTGCGGCGCCACAGTTTGCCTGACAAAAGGTCGCGGCGACGGGCAGTGCGCAAAAATGCGGCGGGGGCGCCCTCGAGCTTGACAGAAACCGGCCATTTGCTACGCAATTTCATCTGGTGGCGGCGTGTCGCAACGCCCCGATTCGGCCGGGTTTCGACTTTAAGGCCCAACGGATTCCGTATCGAACGATCACTGGAGAGCCTATGACGCCGTTCGCGCCGAAACGCCCGCTTCCATGGTTGCGACATCTGGTCGCGGGCGTCGCTCTGGCCTGCGTTTCGCTGTCGCCAGGCGGGCCCGCGGCGGCGCAGGGCGCGGTCAAATCGAAGCACGGCGACTGGGAGCTTCGCTGTGACACGCCGGCCGGCGCCGCGGCCGAGCAATGCGCGCTGATCCAGAGCGTGGCGGCCGACGACAAGGCCAATGTCAATCTCGTCGTCATCGTCTTGAAGACGAGCGACGGCAAGAGCCGGCTGCTGCGGGTCATCGCGCCGCCCGGCGTCCTGCTGATCAACGGGCTCGGCCTCAAAATCGACCAGACCGACATCGGCCGCGCGGGATTCGTCAAATGTCTTCCCTCCGGCTGCATCGCCGAAGTCGTCATGGACGACAAGCTCGTCGATCAGTTGAGGACCGGCAAGACGGCGACATTCATCATCTATCTGACGCCGGAAGAAGGCGTCGGTCTGCCGCTCGCTCTCGCCGGCTTCAAGGAAGGTTTCGCGCGCTTGCCGTGACCGCTCTCTCGCGAGAGCGCATTTATTTTGGTCATCGCGGCCGATCTTCCGGCCGAAAGGGGAATGGGCTTCGATGGAGGCAGGACGCATATTGCGGCGATTGGGACCGATCGCCTCGGCATTGGCGCTGTGGTCGAGCGCCGCCCATGGTTTCGATATCCCCAATCCGCTCGCCGATGTATTCGGCGGCGAGAGCGCAAAGCCGGCGGAGCCCGGCCGATTCGCCGCGCCGGCCGCCGCCTCCGCGATCGACTGTCCGGAAATTCTCGTCGACACCGGAGCGTCTTTCATTCGCGCGCCCGCCGGCGCCGACGCGGCGAGCGTGCGCTACCAGTTGTCGCTCGGACTGCTCGCGCGCGAATGCTCCGTGCGGGACGACAATATCGACATCAAGGTCGGGGTGGAGGGCGCGGCGGTTCTCGGACCGGCCGGACAGCCGGGGTCCTATGCGGGCAATTTGCGCATTTCCGCGCGTCGGCAGAAGGACGAAGCCATCCTCCAATCGAGGAGCTATCGCGTCAGCGCCACCGTGCCGGCCGGCGGGACGCGGGGCGAGTTCCGGCTCGTCGCCGATCCGCTGACGGTCCCCTATCTCGGCCCGCACGCGGCCGACGACTATGAAATTCTCGTCGCCTTCGAGCAGGGCGGCGCGAGCGAGAAGAACGACGCGCCGAAACGGCGCAAGCGGCGGACGCAATAGAGCGTTTCCAGCCGAAGGTGGAAACCGGTTCGGCGTCGGAAACGCGTCAAGACAAGAAGCCACTTTCGGAAAAAGCGCTTGAACGCGAAAGCGTCCGACGCGCGAACGCCGGACGCTCTTGAAAAGGACGACGATTTGCCGAGAGGCGCCATGCGCCCCCGTTTCAATGGGCGAGCGACTTCACTTCCTCGATGCCGGCCGAGACGAAATCGGTCCCCGGCACGCCCCGGCGCAACACCGCTTCGGCGACCCTGACCGCCGCGTCGGCGGCGCTGGCGCGCACTTCGGCGGCGGCTTGCGCCTCGGCCTGGGCGATCTTGTCTTCGACCTGCTTGGTGCGGCGCTCGACGAATTCGTCCAGACGCTGGCGCGCCTCCTTGGCGAGGAGTTCGGCCTCGGCCTTGGCCTGGGCGACGATGGCCTTGGCCTCCGCCTCGGCCGCTTCGCGCTTCTTCTCGAAAGAGGCGAGCAGCGTTTCCGCTTCCGTGCGCAGCCGCTCGGCTTCCGCCAGCTCTTTCTTGATGCGGTTCACGCGCGCGTCGAGCGCGGCCGCCAGCTTCTTGTGGGCGCCGACCCAGCCGAGAACGCCCAGAAAGATCGCGAAGCCGATGGCGACGAAGAGTTCCGCGTCGTAATGCATTGTCCGGCCCTTCCTCTTCAGCTCGCCTTCAGATTGCGGAACTCGCCCCGCAACGTATCGACATGGATGCGATTGCCGGTCAATTTCTCGACGATCGAGCCCGCAGCTTCGGTCGCGATCTCTTCGACATGCGACAGCGCCTGCTGCTTCGCCGCGGCGATCTGCGCGTCGGCGGCGGCGAGCTTCTGCGCGAATTCGGCCTCCTGAGCGGCGCGGCGCGCCTGGGACTCGGCGGCGGCCTGCTGCTGCGCGTCGCGGCCGATCGCCTGGGCCTGCGCCTTGGTCGCGCGAAGCGTCTCGTCATGCTCGGATGCGGCGGCCTGCGCCTTCGCCTGCAATTCGCGGGAGGCCAGCAGATCGCCCTCGATCCGGCTCTCGCGCTCGCTGAGGATCGAGCCGATGCGCGGCAGCGCGATGCGCGACATGAGCACATAGAGAAGGCCGAAGATCAGCGCCAGCCAGACGAGCTGCGGCGCGAAATTGGCGGGATCGAACGGCGGAAAGTCACCCCCGCCCTCCTTGCCGCCATGCGCGACGGTTCCATGCGTCTCGGCGCCTTGCTGCGCGGGAGATGCGTGCGGCGCCGCTTCCTCGGCGGCGGCGAGATCGATGATCGCCATGACGGCTCCGAAACTCGTATGCTTCTTTGCGGGACGGCTTCCGCGGCGCCCGTCGAGGCTCCCGCCGGAAGGTGAAGACGACCCGGCGCGACGGCCGGGCCGACGATTCGGATTACTTCAGATAGAGCAGGATCGCGATGAGAAACGCGAAGATGCCGAGACCTTCGGCGAGCGCCGCGCCGATGATGGCGTTGGTGAACTGGCCGGCGGCGGCCGACGGATTGCGCAGCGCGCCATTGACGAAATTGCCGAAAATCAGACCGACGCCGATCGCGGCGGCGCCCGTTCCGATGGCGGCGAGACCCGCGCCGATCAATTGATATTCAGAGGCAGCCATAGTCATCTCCTGCTTGTGTGGGCGACCATTTGTTGTTTCGATGTTTATCAGTGGCCCGGGTGAATCGCGTCGTTGAGATAGACGCAAGTGAGGACGGCGAAGACGAACGCCTGAAGGAAGTTCACGAGCAGCTCGAGCGCATACATCGCCACCACGGCGACGATCGGGATCGGCGCGAGCGCGGCCCAGCCGCCGGCGCCGAGCAGCAGCACGACGAAGCCGCCGAACACCGCCAGAGTGATGTGGCCCGCGAGAATATTGGCGAAGAGACGAACCGACAGCGAAATCGGCCGCGACAGGAAGGAGATGATCTCGATCGGGATCAGCACCACGAGAACCGGCGCCGGCACGCCATGCGGCACGAACAGCTTCAGGAAGCCCAGCCCATGGCGATAGAGCCCGTAGAGCACGACGAGCGTGATGACGAAGGCCGCGAAGGCGAAAGTGATGACGATCTGGCTCGACAGCGAGAAGGTGTAGGGCACGAGGCCGATCAGATTCGACATCAAGATGAAGGTGAAGAGGGTGAAGACGAAGGGGAAGAAGCGCATCCCCTCCTTGCCCGCCGTCTGGCGCACCGTGTTCGCGATGAATTCGTAGAGCACTTCGGCGAGCGCCTGACCGCGCCCGGGCACGACGGCCCGCGACGAGGTGGCGAAAATCGTCAGCAGAATGGCGGCCGACGCCGCGAGCAGCATATACAGCGCGGAATTGGTGAAGGAGGCGTCGACGCCGAACAGAGTAATCGGCGCGCCGATGCGCTGGAGCTCGAACTGCTCGATAGGATTCATCGCCCACCCCGGACAGCGACGCCCGGCCCTTTTGAGAGGCGGCGCCGAAGGATCGGGCCGCTAATTTCGCTCGCCGCCTCTCGGCCCCTTCGGGGCAGACAGGCGAAACACATTCCAGAACCCCGCCGCGACGCCGAGCCCGAGAAACAGGACCAGCAACCACGGCTTCGTGCCGAGCCAGACGTCCGCCTGCCAGCCGATGACCGCGCCGACGAGAATCGCCGCGATAAATTCGGAAAGCACGGTGAAGCCGACGCTCATCGCCCGTCCGAACGACCCGCCGACCGGCAAGACCCCGCCGGATTTCTGCTCGCGCCGATCCTCTTCCTGCTTTCGCAGCGCGGCCTGGAGCCGCTCCTGCATCTCCCCGAGCTGCCCCTGGATGCGCGCCCGCTCCTCTTCCGGGAGCCGGTTGAAGGCGTCGGGCTCGACGATCTCCCCGTCCTTCACCGGGGCGAGCGCCAGGCCGATGGGCGTGCGGACGACGGCGATGCCCCGGCTCCGGGCCTCCTCCTGGATCTTCCGCATCGTCCCCTCGCGCTCCTCCTCGAGCCGCTTGTGCATCATCTGCAGGCGGGTCCGGTAGTCCTCGCTCTCGAAGGCGGCCGGCACCACCGCCTTGANNGGCCGGGCGGCCAAGTCGTTCGAGCCGCGCGCAACATATGAGCAGGGCCATTTGATGTCAAGACGGAGCTACGGCCTTATATTACACTGACAATAAAAGGATTTCAGGCGACTGCGCAATTCTTGCGCAGAGGAATTTTTCGCGGGTGCGAGATGGCCGAGCGCCGTCCCGGCGCCGGCCGCGATGAAGACGAGCGCCGGGCCGCCGACGCCGCCCGCCGCGTTCCACCCGCCCGACGATCCGGCCGAAAGTGTTGCTTTTTGAAAGCCCCTCTGCATTTTCTCCTCTTAGGAGTGCTTCCCATGTTGTCTGCGCTGAGCGAGTGGCTTTTCGACACCTCCGGCCTGGCGCCGCACGGTTTCTGCCTGCTTTGGGAACCGGGAATGATCTGGCTCTATGCGATTTCCGACGGCGCGATCGCGCTCGCTTATTTTTCCATCCCCCTGGCGCTCGCCATCGTCGGAAGGCGGCGCAGCGACCTCGTCTTCCGGCCCCTGCTCTGGCTGTTCGCCGCCTTCATCCTGCTCTGCGGCGC
>PQAN01000061.1 GCA_003105285.1 Methylocystaceae bacterium | reverse complement strand
CAGTTCGCTCGGAGACCGCGCTAGCGAAAAAACGGCGGCGCCCGCTCTCTTCGAATATTACTAAAAAACTACTTAAGTTCGGAACGTCCGGAAAGCTCCCGAGTTGTGTAAACGCCGGGCGAAAAGCGCCACGTGTTTTCAGTTGTTTTCTTCATCGACGCGCGGCGACATCCGAGCCCGGCGCGGAGCAGAGCTTGTTTTCAAAAAATTGGAGGAAACGAGAATGTCACATCGCAACGAGCACATCATCGTCTTCGAGCACAAGGAGTTCAGGGGCAGACACCGCCACATCTTCGGTTACGAGGCGAACCTCAACGACGCCGAAGACAATTCGCTCAACGATCGCATCTCGTCTTTCGTCGTCTTGTCGGGCGACTGGACGGTGTTCAGGCATGCGAATTTCGTCGAGCCGGTCGGCGGCCGCACCTTCGGCCCCGGCCAATACGCGTGGGTCGAAGATTACAATGTCCCGAACGACGCCATTTCATCGCTGAGGGCCACGGGTTGAAAGCCGTCATGACAGTGAGCGCGAGTGATGCGGCGTCAGCATGAGCTTTCGAGACGAACATTCCTCGCGTTACCGGACAGCGCGGGCGGCGAGCTCGTCGAGTGTCGCAAGCCGCCCGCGTCATGAACGCTCGCGCCGAGCGAAACGACCATCCCTCAGCTCGCCTGCGCGAATTTCTCGGCCTGTTCGAGATCGACGGAGACGATCTGCGAAATGCCGCGTTCGGCCTGCGTCACGCCGAACAGCCGGTCCATGCGCGCCATGGTGATGGGGTTATGCGTGATGGTGACGAAACGCGTGTCGGTTTTCTTGCGCATTTCCTCGAGCAGATCGCAGAAGCGCTCGACATTGGAATCGTCGAGCGGCGCGTCGACCTCGTCGAGCACGCAGATGGGCGACGGATTGGTGAGGAACACCGCGAAGATGAGCGACATGGCGGTGAGCGCCTGCTCGCCGCCGGACAGCAGCGTCATCGTCTGCGGTTTCTTGCCGGGCGGGCGGGCGAGAATGTCGAGGCCCGCCTCCAGCGGGTCGTCGCTCTCGACGAGTTGCAGCTCCGCGGTGCCGCCGCCGAACAGCACGGTGAACAGCTCCTTGAAATGCGTATTGACCTGGTCGAAGGCGGCGAGCAGGCGCTCCCTGCCCTCCTTGTTGAGGCTCGCGATCGCGCCGCGCAATTTCTTGATCGCCTCGGAGAGGTCCTCGCGCTCGCCGAGCATTTTCTCGCGCTGCGCTTCGACTTCCGCCAGTTCGTCCTCGGCGCGCAGATTCACCGCGCCGAGCCGCTCGCGATCGGCCTTCAGCGTCTCGAGCCGGCGCTCGACGCTGGGGAGATGGCCGGCAGCTCCGCGCCCGGCGCGATGCCGGCGAGCTCGGCGAGCGCGCGCGGATCGGTCTCCAGTTCGACGGCGATCGCATGTTCGACGTCGGCGGCGCGGCGGCGAGCGGCCTCGAGCTGCGCCTCGCTACGGGCCTTCTCCTCGCGCGCGGCGCTCATCGCCTCCAGCGCCATGCGGGCGGCGCGATCGGATTCCGCCTGCGCGGTCTCGCCGGTCGTGCGCGCATCGGCGGCGGCGCGGCGGGCGGCCTCGGCCTCTTCGATCGCCGAGAGAAGATTGCGGCGCTGGAGCAGGAAAGTCTCCGGCGAATCGATCAGCCGCTCCTGCTCGTCACGCGAATCCTCGAGGCGGCGCTCCAATTCGGCGATGCGGTCCTGGGCGCGGTCGCGCCGCTCCATCCAGGAGGCGTTCTCGCGCAGGATCGCGGCCCTGCGCGCGGCGCGCGTCTCCGCCTGATGGCGCAGCGCCGACAGGGCGGCGCGCGCTTCGCCGGCCTGCGCACGCTCGGCGGCGGCCCGCGCCCGCACATGTTCGACGGCGCCGGCGAGCGAGGCGGGCTCGTCGAGCTCGTCGAGCGCCCGCGCGGCGGATTGGCGCTTTTGCGCCGCCTCGTCACGATTGGCGAGGACTTGCGCCTTGGCCTCCTGCAGGGCCGACAAACGTTGGGCGATCTGCCCGAGACGCCGCTCGGCGACGCCATGGCGCTCGCGCGCCTCGTCGATACGGGCGCGGGACCGGCGTTGCGCCTCGCGCGCCTCGCTCTCGGCGAGCGTCGCCGCGCGCAATTGCGCCTGCGCGTCCTGCGCGTCGTCGGCGAAGGCGTCGGCCGAGGCGCGGGCGACGGCCGCTTCCTTGCGCAAATCCTCCAGCCGGTTCTTCTCGACGAGCCGGCGAGCGGCGGCCGTCGGCGCCTCGGCGGCTTGCGTATAGCCGTCCCAGCGCCACAGATCGCCCTCCTTGGAGACGAGGCGCTGGCCGGGCTTCAACAAGGCGCGCAGAGCGGCGCCCTCGCCGCGCAGCACCACGCCGATCTGCGCCAGTCGGCGCCCGAGCGCCGGCGGCGCCTGCACGAGCGCGGCGAGCGGCTGCACGCCGGGCGGCAGAGGCGGATCGCCGGCGGCGGACGTCAGGGCCCAATGGGCGGGCGCGGAGGTCTCGACCGATGCGTCGAGATCGTCTCCGAGCGCGGCGCCGAGCGCCGTCTCATAGCCCTTGGCGACGCCGACGCTCTCGATGACCGGCGCCCAGAGGTCGCCGCCGCCGGAGTCGAGCAGCTTTTCGAGCGTGCGCACTTCCGTCTCGAGACGCGCCGCGCGCTTTTCGGCCTCGGCGAGCGGAATGCGCGAGACGGCCTCGGCCTCGCGCGCGGCGACGACGGATTCTTCGGCCGCGAGAGCCGCGGCCTCCGCCTCGCGTCCCTCTTCGATCGCGAGCTCCAGCGCTTCCGCGAGCCGCTCGACCTCCTCCGCCCCGCCGCCTTGCGCGGCGATGAGCGCGAATTCGGTCTCGACGCGCGTCAGTTCGGCCTCGAAGCGGGCGACGCGCTGCGTCTCGTCCCGCAAGCCGGCTTCGAGCGCGGCGCGCTGCGCATTGACGCCGGCGAGCGAGGCTTGGGCGGAGGACAGCTCGGCCTCGGTCCGCGCCAGCGCCTCTTCGATCTCGGCCAAACGCTCGCGCGCCGCCTCTTCGCGCTCGCCGCCGAACGCGTCCTGCTCGGCGAGTTCACCGCGCTCGTCCTCGAGACGCTGCGTCACCTCGGCGGCGTCGTCGATGAGCGCGCGCTCGCGCTCGAGGTCGCGCGCGAATTGCTCGGCATGGCGCGTCAGCTCGGCGATGCGCTCCTTGGCGCGCTTCTCCTCGCCGTCGAGGGCGTCGCGCGCCACGACGAGGCGATGCAGCGCCGCGCCGGCCTCGGCCTCCTTGTCCCGCAGGCCCGGCAAGGCGTGAGCGGCGATCGCCTGGGCGCGCGCCGTCTCGGCCTGCTCCAGCGTACGTTCGTCGACGAGGCGCGCATCCTCCGCGAGCTTGCGCTCGGCGGAGGCCAATTGCTCGGTCGCGAGTCGATGCGCGATGAAGGCGGCGAGCGCTTCGTTCTGGCGGATTTGCGCAGCGATGACGCGATAGCGCGCCGCCTGCCGCGCCTGCCGGCGCAGACTGTCGGTCTGCCCGTCGACCTGCTTCAGCACATCCTCGAGACGGGTGAGATTTTCGGACGCCGCGGACAGGCGCAGCTCGGCTTCGTGCCGGCGCGAATGTAGGCCGGCGACGCCGGCCGCCTCCTCCAGAATGCGGCGGCGCGCCTGCGGCTTCGCGGAGATGATCTCGCCGATCTGCCCCTGCCGCACCAGCGCCGGCGAACGCGCGCCGGTCGAGGCGTCGGCGAACAGCAATTGCACGTCGCGCGCCCGCACCTCGCGGCCGTTGATGCGATAGGTGGAGCCCGCTTCGCGCTCGATGCGGCGCGTCACTTCGAGCGTCTCGGCGTCGTTGAAGGCGGCCGGCGCCGTGCGCGAGGAGTTGTCGAGGACGAGGCCGACTTCGGCGAGATTGCGCGCCGGCCGCGAGCCGCCGCCCGAGAAGATGACGTCGTCCATCCCCGAGCCGCGCATGTTCTTGTAGGAGTTCTCGCCCATGACCCAGCGCAGGGCCTCGACGAGATTGGATTTTCCGCAGCCGTTCGGCCCGACGACGCCGGTCAGTCCCGGTTCGATCAGGAAATCGGTGGCCTCGCAAAAGCTCTTGAAGCCGAGGAGTCGCAGCCGCTGGAATTTCATGGCGCGAAAGAGCGCCACAAAATAGTGGGGAATGCAAGAAGAAGGGGGCGATATGTTGTGAGCGAATCGGGAGCGCTCCGTTTGCGGGACTCCGCGCCGTCACGAAAAAGGGCGGCCTCTCGGCCGCCCTTTCCAATTCCGCGATCGCCGAAACGATCAGTAGGAATAATACATGTCGTACTCGACCGGATGCGGCGCCATCTCGAAGCGATAGACGTCCTGATACTTCAGGTCGATGTAGGAGCTGATGAAGTCCTCGCTGAACACGCCGCCGACGGTCAGGAAGGCGTGATCGGCCTTCAGGCTGTCCAGCGCCTCACGCAAGGAGCCGCAGACGGTCGGGATCGCCTTCAACTCTTCCGGCGGCAGATCGTAGAGATCCTTGTCGGCGGGCGCGCCGGGGTCGATCCGGTTGGCGATGCCGTCGAGACCGGCCATCAGCATGGCCGAGAACGCCAGATAGGGATTGGCGGTCGGGTCGGGGAAACGGACCTCGATGCGCTTCGCCTTCGGGCTGGTCGCGAAGGGAATGCGGCAGGAGGCCGAGCGGTTGCGCGACGAATAGGCGAGCAGCACCGGGGCCTCGAAGCCCGGAACCAGGCGCTTATAGGAGTTCGTCGACGGATTGGTGAAGGCGTTGAGCGCCTTGGCGTGCTTGATGATGCCGCCGATGTACCACAGGCATTCCTGGCTCAGGCCGGCGTATTTGTCGCCGGCGAAGACGGGCTTGCCTTCCTTCCAGATCGACTGATGGACGTGCATGCCGGAGCCGTTGTCGCCATAGACGGGCTTGGGCATGAAGGTCGCCGACTTGCCGTAGGAATGCGCGACCTGATGGATCGCATATTTGTAGATCTGCAGATGGTCGGCGACGGTGACGAGCGTCTCGAACTTCAGGCCGAGCTCGTGCTGAGCCGAAGCGACCTCGTGATGGTGCTTCTCGACCTTGACGCCCATCGCCGCCATGGCCGCGAGCATTTCGCCGCGCATGTCCTGCGCCGAGTCGACCGGCGGAACCGGGAAATAGCCGCCCTTGGTGCGCACGCGGTGGCCGAGGTTGCCGCCCTCGTAAGCCGTATCCGAGTTGGTGGGCAGCTCGGTCGAGTCGACGGTGAAGCCGGTGTTGTACGGGTCGGTGGAGAAGCGCACGTCGTCGAAGACGAAGAATTCGGCTTCCGGACCGAAGAAGGCGGTGTCGCCGACGCCGAGCGACTGCAGATAGACCAACGCCTTCTTGGCGATGCCGCGCGGGTCGCGATTGTAGGGCAGGCCGGTGGTCGGCTCGAGCACGTCACAGATGATCGACAGCGTCGAGGCGGCGAAGAACGGATCGGTCGCCACGGTCGTCAGGTCCGGACGCAGGAGCATGTCCGACTCGTTGATCGCCTTCCAGCCGGCGATGGACGAACCGTCGAACATGATGCCTTCGTTCAAGGCGTCTTCATCGACGATGGAGACGTCGAAGGTGACGTGCTGCCACTTGCCGCGCGGATCGGTGAAGCGGAAATCCACATATTTTACGTCGTTGTCGACGATCTGCTTGAGAACGTCCTTGGCCGTGGTCATGTCGTGGAGCCTCTCTTCGATGTGAGACGGTCGAGTTCGATGCGCGGGCGGGCGAACCGTTGAGGGTGGCGAGCAAAGCGAAATCGGCGCCGGATCAGATCGCGTCTGCGCCGGTCTCTCCGGTGCGGATTCTGATCGCGCCTTCGACGTTGGAAACGAATATCTTACCGTCGCCGATGCGGCCGGTCTGCGCGGCTTTGCGAATGGCTTCGACCGCGCGGTCGACGGCGTCGTCGGCGAGCACGATCTCGATTTTCACCTTGGGCAGGAAATCGACCACATATTCCGCGCCGCGATAGAGCTCGGTATGCCCTTTTTGGCGACCGAAACCCTTCGCTTCGGTGACAGTAATGCCCTGCAGGCCGGCGCTTTGCAGCGCCTCTTTTACTTCATCGAGCTTGAACGGTTTGATGATCGCCTCGATTTTCTTCATTCAACCCTTCCCCGCGCCGCACTCGAAGTTCCCCGCGCTCGAACGAACTCTCGCACGAGCCGAAGAACCGCCGCGCTCATAGCATTTGTCACAATAATCCGCCATGCCGAAAATAGGCGCTATTGCCTAATAGACAGGCTTGGCTGCCTAGAAAAACATCACGACTTCGCCTGCGCCTCGACAACCACCGGAAGGTCCGCCCTCGCCCCCCATTCGGCCCATGAGCCGTCATAGACGGTCGCCGGCCGCCGCCCGGACGCCGCCAGCGCCAAACTCAAAATAGCCGCGGTGAGGCCGGAGCCGCAGCTCGCGATGATCGGACGATCCGGCTCGACGCCGGCCTGCGCGAAGGCGCTTTCGAGCGCCGCTCTGTCTTTCATGCGGCCGCCCTCGACGAGGCTCCCGAAAGGCAGATTGAGCGCGCCCGGCATGTGGCCCGAGCGCAGCCCGGGGCGCGGCTCCGCCGCAATCCCCCGGAAGCGCTCCGCCGAGCGCACGTCGACGACCTGCGCCGAACGGTCGGCGAGCGCTTTCTTCACATCGGCCGCGTCCGCCACGAGGCCGTGGTCGAACCGCGGCGTGAAATGGCGTGGCTGGCGCGAGACCGGGCCCTGCTCGACGGCGTGTCCTTCGGCCTTCCATTTCGGCAATCCGCCGTCGAGGATGGAGACGTCGGACGCGCCGAATATGCGCAGCGTCCACCAGAGGCGCGGCGCCGAGAACAGGCCGACGCTGTCGTAGACGACCGCCCGCATCCCGTCGCCGAAGCCGAGCTTGCGCACGGCGGACGAAAACGCCACCGGGTCCGGCAGCATATGCGGCAGGTCGGTCGAGTGATCGGCGACGGCGTCGATGTCGAAGAACGTCGCTCCCGGGATGTGAGCGTCGAGATATTCCGCGTGAGCGTCGCGCCCGGCGGTCGGCAGATGCCAGGACGCGTCGAACAGGACGAGATCCGGCGCATGGAGATGATCGGCGAGCCATTGCGTCGAGACGAACAGCGTTTCGGCGTCGATGGTCGGAGCGGTTCTCGTCATGGCGTTCCCGTGCCCTTTTCCCGATATCGATGGCGTCGCCACGATGATCGTTGTAGTCAAAGTAGCAGAATCGATTCCATCGCCGAAGCGGCGCCGACACAGAAAATTCCAACCATGCTCGACATCCCCGGCAAGGCCTGCGGTCCCTGCTCATTCTGCTGCAAAGTCCTGGAGATCGAAGACTTCGACAAGCGGGCGGGACTCTGGTGCGTCCACTGCACGAAGACCGGCGGCTGCGGAACCTATTCGACCAGGCCGCAGGTCTGCCGCGACTATCAGTGCCGCTGGAAGGAAGAGCGCAGCCTCGGCCCGCAACTGCGCCCCGACCGGGTCGGCACATTGCTCATGGACGATCCGGACAGCGACGAATATCACGCGGTCTGCGACCCAGAAAAGCCCTTTTCCTGGCGCAATCAGTTAATATTCAAGCACCTCGTCGGCGAGGCGAAGGCCGGGCGGATCGTGGTCGCCAAAGCGGGATTGCGCGCCTGGCGCATTTTCGCGGACGGCAGTTGGCAGGAATGGGCCTGACGTTTCTCGAAGGGCCCCTCCGCTACGACCCGAGCATCGACAAGACGGCTCGCCTCGGCCATTGTGGCAACGACATGATTCGATCGACTGCGAACCTCGTCATGGCGAATTTTTCCGCTGCATTCGCGACGACGGCCAAGCTCGCCAGGAAGCGCGCCGCGCTCGTCGGCATGGCTGCGATCGCGGCCGCGTCGGCGCATGGCGAAACGATCAAGGCGCATTATTCGCTCAGCCTCATCGGCCTGTCGATCGGCCACGCTTCCGCCGCCGGCGTGATCGAGCCGCATAATTACCGCGTCGACATTTCGATGAAGACATCCGGGCTGGCCTCGCTCGTCAACGACACGAGAGGCGTGGCGACGGCCGCCGGCGCCTTTTCGCGAAACGGCCCGGCGCCGGCGAGCTACGCCAGCACCTCATCCAACCGATACGAGACTCGCACGGTCCGGATGGCGCTCGCCGGCAACGCCGCGCGCGCCGTCCATGTCGATCCGACGCCGTGGGACCAAGCCATTCGCGTGCCCGTCACGGATGGAAACAAGAGCCACATCATCGACCCGGTGAGCGCGCTCATCATGAGCGTGCCGGCGAGCGACCCCCTGACGGGGCCGTCGGCGTGCAACCGCAGGATTCCCGTGTTCGACGGCGTGACCCGTTTCGACGTGGATCTCTCTTACGTCGAAACCCGCAATGTGGAGACGCGTGGCTATTCCGGTCCGGTGTCGGTCTGCGTGGCGCGATACACGCCGATCGCCGGGCATCGGCCGGACAGCGTCTCGACCAGATACATGGCCGAGAACGGCGACATGAATGTCTGGCTCGCCCCCTTGCCGACCGCGCATGTCGTCGTGCCCTATCGGATCGCCGTGCGCACGTCGGCCGGCATGCTGGTCATAGAAGCAGCCGAATTCGAGCTCGGCCGGCGCCAGTCGGCCGAGCAATGATCCACGGCGCCACGCTCTTCGGTCCGCCCGAAGGCTCCGCTCCAAAGGCGTTTCCCGGGCCGCGAACCTTCAGGCTCGCTCGCGACCGACTGGAGTCTTTCCGTGTTTCATTGAAACACGGAAAGACTCCAGCTTCTTGTCTTGACGCGTTTCCGACGCCGAACCGGTTTCCACTTCGGCTGGAAGCGCTCTAATCGACTCGAACCTCGCGCGTCTTCCTGCGATTCATCCGATCCGACACATATTCGAGGTAACGGACTTCCGCAGGGTCCGACGAGCCGGGCGATCGCAGACAAAACGAGGGCGAGGGCGCGAAGCCGCCCTGCGGCGTCTCGAAACACTCCGCATAGGCCAATTCACAGGCGAGCGACGTCTCGCTCTTCGGCGCGACGCGCAGGACGAAGGCCCGGGCCTTTTCGACAGCCTCGGCGCAAATGCGGGCGTCGATCCCATAGGCCCGGCACTGCTGCGCCGTCGCCATGTATTTTCCGTCGCCGGAACAGGCCGGAACGCGCCGAAAGACAAAAAACCACGACGAGCCGGCGAGCGCGACGAGCCCAGCGGCGATAAGGATTTTCAGAGGAGGTCGACTCATTTCCGGTTTTTCTTCCATGCGTGATCGAGAGACGCCGCTTCTCGCCTTTTATTGCCGCATGGCGCGCCGCGACAAGCCGAAACTCGGCGGTCGCACGTCGATCCGCATCTTGACAATCATCACATGCTCCAATAATTGCGGGACACGAACCGCGAGCGTGGAGCGCGGGGTCATTCGGCTCGCTCCAAAGGATCGGGCTCGAAAGCAGAAACGTCGGCTCGGCTCGATTCGCAATCGGGCTTTTCGAGAAGTTCTCTGAAGCAAGCCGGCGACGATATCCACCGAAGCGAATTGCATGTGGCGGCGAGACATCGTCCGTCATGAGTGATATCGTAGCGTGGCTGACAGCATGAACCGAAGTCGAGTGTGAAGAAGGAGGAAATGTCATGGGAGCCATTCTCGAGTTGACGCAATATGCCGCGACCCCGTTCGGCATGATCGCGGTCGTCGCCATCGGCGCCGCCGCCTATTTCGCTGCGCGCTGGGTCCTGAGCGACTGAGCCGGATTTTCTTATTTGCTCAAGGGCGCGGCGCGTCGGCTCGAGCCGGTTTGCCGCGCCGAATTTTTTAAGGCCTTCGGCCGGATTTCCACCGCCCGAAACGCGAGGCGTTCGCGCGTGCGATCAACGCTTTCCAACGAGAATCGCAGGATATATACTTTCCGCCCGAGGGCTGGAGCGGGCCGGGCGCGCCTGTCGCTCGAACGCCTCCGCCCGGCGGGCTCTTCGGCCTGAATCGCGAACTGCGCGGCGCTTTCATTGGAGTTGTCCATGACTCTGACGTCTTCGACGAAGCTCGGAGATGAACGGTCGCGAAGCGGCGCCGTCCGAAACCATGAACGTCCGACCGCGCAACTGACCATCGACAGCCCCAGAGCCGCCCCCTCGCGACCGAAAGGCGGACAACGCTCCGGCGAAAGCGACGATCCTGGGCCGACGCGCGGCGCCTTTCCGATCGACGTCGCGATCGCCGACAAGAGCCCCTTGATTCTCGCCGGCCTCGAGGCGCTGCTCGCCGAGGACCGCCGCTTCAACCTCATCCTGAAAGTGACCGACGGCGAAGAGTTTCTCGACGCGGCCAAACTCCATCAATTCTCGATCGCGATCATCGGCTGGCAATTGCCGACGATGCATGCGCGCGAGGTGCTGCGGGCGCTGTCGCGGCAGACCTCCGCGCCCAAGATCGTCGTCTACAGCGGCACCAACGATCCGGCCGCGCCGGCCGAGACGCTGCAATTGGGCGGCGCCGGCTTCGTGAGCAAACGCGCCCCGCCGGAACGCCTGCTCGACGTCCTGGCCTCAGTCGCCGCCGGCGACATGGTGTTCCCTTTCGTCGATATCCGCAAAATGCGCGCCGATCCGTTGGAAAATCTCACTTTGCGTGAGCGCAGCCTGCTGTCGGCGCTCGGCTCGGGGCACACCAATAACCAGCTCGCCAAGGATTTCGGCGTCTCGATCAACACGATCAAATTCCATCTGCGCAATTTGTTCGAGAAGCTCGAAGTACGCAATCGCGCGCAGGCCATCGCCCTGTTCCTGGAGATGAAGCACGGCTCCTGGACGGCCGCGACGCCGGGCGGACGCTCTGTCGACGCCGGCGGCTCGAGCCGGTCCAAGAAGCCGCCGCGGGACTGATCCGAAGCGAACGCCGGTTCGGCGTCGGAAACGCGAAAAAAAGAACGTCCTTCCGTATTCCAGAATTTCAGAAAAACACGGAAGGACTCTATGGCGCGGGGAAGAGCGCGTTCGTCTTGCCGGTCAGCCGATAGACGACGAGCCCGATCCACTCATGCGCCGCGATGTCGACGAGCCTCAGCATCTCCGGCGCGTTCCCGCGCAGGCTCCACTCGGACCAGCTTCCGCTGGTTCGGTAATCCACTGGAAAAGGGATCACCGGAAAGCCGATCCGACGAAATATGCCGATCGAGCGCGGCATATGGAACGCCGACGTTACGAGCAGCCAACGCTCGGACGGCGCGGGAGCGACGAGTTCGCGCGTATAGACAGCGTTCTCCCACGTATTGCGCGAGCGCGCCTCATACACGAGGCGACCCGGCTCACCGCCCATCTCGCGCCAAAAGCGCTCCACGGCCTCCGCCTCGGTGAAAGGAGCGTCGCGCAGCGTCGCCGCTCCGCCCGCGAAGATCAGCCGCGCTTGCGGATATCGGCGCGCCAGTTCGACCAGCGCGGTAACCCGCTCGGCCGCGTCGTTCAAGGCGGTGCGGCCGCGCGCCATGCTCACATTTTCGTCGACAGAGCCGCCGAGGACGATGACGCCGTCGGGCGCCGGCGCGTCCTCCGGCGGCGGCGGAAAGCGGTTCTCCAGCGGCAGCGTCAGAAATACGCCGAGCGGAGAAAAGGACATGACGAGCAGCGCGACGACGCCGAGCGACGCCAGCGCGCGCCCCTGCCGCGCGAAACGCGTGAACAGCAGCGCGACGCCGAGCGATGCGAGAAACAATCCGAGATGGGCGGGCGTGACGAAAAATTCACCGACCTTGGAAAGGATGAAAAACATGGGGGCTCGAGAACCGGTCGCCAGGACGAGGGCCGAATCGGCGGCGAGCGGTCGGCAGTGAACGCCCACTGCCTGTTGCCGACTGGCCAACCACTCTCCTCTCACATATTCGGATAATTCGGACCGCCGCCGCCCTCCGGCGGAACCCAAGTGATGTTCTGTGCCGGGTCCTTGATGTCGCAGGTCTTGCAGTGGACGCAGTTCTGCGCGTTGATGACGAAGCGCGGGTCCGTCTTCGTCGCCTCGTCGCCATAGACCACTTCATAGACCCCCGCGGGACAGTAGAGCCGCGCCGGCTCGCCATAGAGCGGCAAGTTGTCGCGAACCGGAATATCCGGGTCCGCGAGGCGCAGATGCACGGGCTGATCCTCTTCATGATTGGTGTTGGAGACGAACACCGAGGACAGCTTGTCGAATGCGAGCTTGCTCGCGAGCTTCGGATAGGCGATCGGCTGCACGTCCTTCAACGGCTTCAAGGTCGCGTGATCCGGCTTGCCGTGCTTCAGCGTGCCGAAGAAGGAAAAGCCGAAGAGTTCGTTCGTCCACATGTCCAGGCCGAACAAAGGCGCGCCGAGATAGGCGCCGAATTTCGACCACAAGGGTTTGACGTTGCGCACCGGCTTCAGATCGCGGCCGATGTCGGAGGAGCGCCAGGCGGCCTCATAGCTCGCCACCTCGTCATGCGCCCTGCCCTCCGCCAGCGCCTTCGCGACATGTTCGGCGGCGAGAATCCCCGACAGCACCGCATTATGCGAGCCCTTGATTCGCGGCACATTCATGAAGCCGGCCGCACAACCGATAAGCGCGCCGCCCGGAAAGGCGAGCTTGGGCACGCTCTGCCAACCGCCCTCGGTGAGCGCGCGTGCGCCATAGGACAGACGCTCGCCGCCCTCGAGCGTCGGCGCGACGAGCGAATGGGTCTTGAAGCGCTGAAATTCGTCGAAGGGCGAAAGCGTCGGATTGGTATAGTTGAGATGTACGACGAAGCCGATCGAGACGAGATCCTCGTCGAAATGATAGAGGAAGGAGCCACCGCCCGTGTCCGACGCGAGCGGCCAGCCGAAACTGTGCTGCACGAGACCGGCTTTGTGCTTGGCCTTGTCGATGCGCCACAGCTCCTTGAAGCCGATGCCGAACTTCTGCGGCTCGCGCCCCTCCGCGAGCCCGAATTTTGCGACGAGCTGCTTGGTCAGCGAGCCGCGCGCGCCCTCGGCGAACAAGGTGTATTTGCCGCGCAGCTCCATGCCGCGGGTGAAACTCTCTTTCAAATGGCCGTCGCGGGCTATGCCCATGTCGCCAGTCGCGACGCCGAGCGCCTCGCCCGCCTCGCCATAGAGCAGTTCGGCGCCGGCGAAGCCCGGATAGATTTCGACGCCGAGCGCTTCCGCCCGGGCGGCCAGCCAGCGCACCACATTGCCGAGCGAGCCGACGAAATTGCCGTGGTTACTCATCAACTTCGGCATGAGGAAATTGGGGATGCGAAAGCCCCCCGAAGCGCCGAGCAGATAGAATTGATCGTCGTGGACTTGCGTCTTCAACGGCCTTTCGGGATCTTCGCGCCAGTCGGGCAACAGCTTGTCGAGGCCGATGGGATCGATGACCGCGCCCGAGAGAATATGCGCGCCGGCCTCCGACCCCTTTTCGACGACGACGACGGAGAGATCGGGAGAAATCTGCTTCAGCCGGATGGCCGCGGCGAGGCCGGCAGGCCCGGCGCCCACGACGACGACGTCGTAATCCATCGCTTCGCGCGGCGGCAATTCTTGGCTCGGTGCGACCATGTTTGTTCCTTTTTTGTAACGGCCTCGTGCTTAGTGTAGCGTTTTCGGAGCCGCACGCCACAAATGGCTGTCGCCCCCGCCGCTCGAAGCGCTCGATGAGGATCCCCACAGATGACGCCAACGCCATTCTGGCCCAGCGCGATTTGGCTGTTCGTCGTGGCGACGGCGATACATAATCTAGAAGAGACGATTTGGCTTCCCTCTTGGCGCGGCTCGCGCCCATTGCCCTGGACAAAAATCCCCGTCGACCGGTTCGTCTTCGGTTTTGCGGCAAACTCGCTCAGCGTCCTGTTCTTCCTGTTCGGCGTCCTGGCGGTCGACGCCGGTCCGAACAGTCTCGGGGCCTACCTCATCTGCGGTTCTGCGTTGGCGATGGCGCTCAACGTCTTCTTTCCCCACCTCGCCATCTCGATCTGGACGCGGAGTTACGCCCCCGGCGCGGCGACGGCGGCGCTGCTCGTCTTGCCCGCCAGCAGCGTCCTCATCATCAATTCGATCCAGGACCATTACATCGATCTCGCGACCTTCATGGTGACCGGCCCCTTGACGGTCCTGGGGCTCGTCATATCGATCCCGGCTCTTTTCCTGGTCGGCCGCGCCATGCAGAAACGCCGCATATGAAACATTACGCCCCGACCATCGCCCTGCTCGCCCTCGGCGCGCTGGCCGCGCTCGCCTGGACGTTCCGCGACGACGACGGCCGTCGCAACGACTTCTTAGGCTATGTCGAGGGCGACCTCCTGTTCGTCGGCCCGGTCGAGGGCGAGCGGCTCGTGAAGCTCGACGTCGACGTGGGCAATGTCGTGAAGCCCGGAGATCCGCTGTTCGCCATGGCGACGCCGCTGCTCGACGAGCAGCGCGCCGAGGCCGCCGCCCGCTACGAACAAATGAAAGCTCAGGTCGAGAATCTGCGCGCCGCCATGAACCGGCCGCAGCAGGTCGCCGTTCTCCAGGCGGCGGTGGACCGGGTCGTGGCGGCGCTCAAATTGTCGACCAACGAATATGAGCGCAAGCGCGTTCTCTATTCGCACGGCAACACGACCAAAGCGGCCCTCGACCAGGCGTCCATGGCGCTCGATCGCGACAAGGCCACGCTGGAGGAGGCCAAGCGGCAAGTGGAGGCCGCCCGCATTCCGAGCCGCAGCCATGAGATCGAAGCCGCCGAAGCGGCCATCGGCCAAGCGCGCTCGCAGATCGATCAGATCGACATCCGAATAAAGCGCCAGCACGTCGCGGCGCCGGCGGCCGGAACCATCCAGGACGTCTATTTCAGAGTCGGCGAAATGGTGGACGCCGGCAAGCCGGTGTTGGCGCTGCTGCCGCCGGGGAACCGGAAAGTGCGATTCTATGTTCCCGAAACGCGGCTCGCCCTCGTCCGGCTGGGCGAGAAGGTGAGCGTCTCCTGCGACGGATGCAAGGACGGGCTGTGGGGCCGCATCATCTTCGCCGCCTCGCGCGAGGAGTTCACGCCGCCGGTCATTTTCAGCGACCAGGAGCGCGCCAAGCTCGTCTTCAAGATCGAAGCCAGGCTCGAGGACGAAGCGCGCGACCTGCCGCTCGGGCTGCCCGTCGCCGTGCAATTCCTCCAAAAGGGCGAGAGCGCGGGGCGATGAGCGCGTCGGCGCCGAACATCGCCATAGAGGCGGAAGGGCTGACGAAATCCTTCGGCGGCAGGAAGGTCGTCGACGATCTGTCGATGCGCGTCGAGCGCGGCCGCATCCATGGGTTTCTCGGCCCCAACGGCAGCGGCAAGACGACGACCATCCGCATGTTGTGCGGGCTGCTGACGCCCGATTCGGGCCGCGGTTTCTGTCTCGGCTACGACATCCGCACGCAGCAGAGCGAGATCAAGCGCAAGGTCGGCTATATGACGCAGCGCTTCTCGCTCTATGGCGATCTCTCGATTCGCGAAAATCTCGAATTCGTCGCCCGCATCTACGGACTCGAGCACCCCGTTCGCGCCGCCCGCGAGGCGATCGCACGCCTCGGGCTCGAGCGCCGCGCCGAGCAGCTCGCCGGCGAACTCTCGGGCGGCTGGAAGCAGCGCCTGGCGCTGTCCGCCTGCATTCTGCCCAATCCCGCCCTGCTGCTGCTCGACGAGCCGACCGCCGGGGTCGACCCCAAGGCGCGCCGCGATTTCTGGGACGAAATCCACTCCCTCGCGGCGAGCGGCCTGACCGTGCTGGTCTCCACCCATTACATGGACGAGGCCGAGCGCTGTCACGAGATCGCCTATATCGCCGACGGGCGCCTGCTGACGCAGGGGACGATCGCCGACATCATCGCCCATTCCGGACTCTCGACCTATGTGGTCACCGGGCCGGAGCTCGACGCGCTGGCGACGCGCCTGAAGGCAACGCAGGGCGTCGACATGGTCGCGCCCTTCGGCATGGCCTTGCATGTCGCGAGCCGCGACGCGGCGCGCCTCGCCGAGGTCGCGCGACATTTCAGCGAGGGCGCGCCGCAACGCTGGGTCCACGACACTCCGACGCTCGAGGACGTCTTCATCGACCTCATGACGCATCTGGAGAAAAATCGCCGATGACCGAGGCGAAGGACGCGCCGCGAGCGACACGAGGATCGCGCCCGGTCTCCGGCCTCGCCGGCGCGGCGGCCCGCATCTACGCCGTCTTCGTCAAGGAGTTCATCCAGTTGCGGCGCGATCGCGTGACGCTCGCGATGATCGTCGGCATTCCGCTCATCCAGCTCCTGCTGTTCGGCTACGCCATCAATACGGACCCCAAGCATCTGCCGACCGCTCTGCTCGTGCAGGACGACGGGCCGCTGGCGCGCTCCGTCGTCGCCGCCCTGCGCGCGACCGATTATTTCGACATCAAAACCGCCGCCGCGGACGAGAAGGACGCCGACCGGCTGATCCTCTCCAACACAGTGCAGTTCGTCATCGACATTCCGCCCGATTTCGGCCGGCGGGTCATAAGGGGAGAGAAGCCGCCGCTGCTCATCGTCGCGGACGCGACCGACCCGACCGCGACCGTCGGCGCCGTCGCCGCCGTCACGGGAGCCATGAGCGGCGCGCTCGACCGCGAGCTGACGGGGCCGCTCGCCCATCTCGCGCAGAATGCGGCTCCATACGAGGTGCGCGTCCATCGCCGCTACAATCCGGCCGGAGAAACGCGGCGCAACATCGTGCCGGGACTGATCGGCACGATCCTGACCATGACGATGCTGATCTACACCGCGCTGTCCGTCACCCGCGAGATCGAGCGCGGCACGATGGAGGCGCTGCTCGCCATGCCCGTGCGGCCGACGGAAATCATGCTCGGCAAGATCGCCCCTTACGTCGTCGTCGGGGCCGTGCAGATGGCGATCATCCTCATTGTCGCCACCTTGCAGTTCGGCGTGCCGATCGTCGGCTCGCTATGGGTCCTCGCGCCGCTCACGCTCTTGTTCATCGTCGCCAACCTCTCCGTCGGCTACACATTCTCGACGGTCGCCGTCAATCAACTGCAGGCGATCCAGATGACGTTCTTCTTCTTCCTGCCGAGCATGCTGCTGTCGGGCTTTCTGTTCCCGTTTCGCGGCATGCCGCCATGGGCGCAATATGTCGGCGAGGCGCTGCCGCTCACTCACTATCTGCGCATCGTGCGCTCGGTGATGCTCAAGGGCTCGGGCTTCGGCGATCTCGCCTCCGACAGTCTGGCGCTCGGCGTCTTCACGCTCGTCGCGATGAGCGTCGCCATCACGCGCTTCCGACAGACTCTGGATTGAGCCTCTGGACGCCGGCCGCCCTGGCGCCCAAAATGGCCGATAGGAACGGTATGCGCTCGTCACGACATGGTCGCTCGAGCCGGCGAGGGGACGGCGATGAACCAGAAGATATTGTGGTTTCTGTTCGTCGTCGTAACCGCTTATGGCGCATGGTCCTTTTTCGTCGCCAGCCGCTACCAGTCGCTCTGCCAATTGTCCTATTGGTCGTCGACCGACGCCCAATTGCGCGCCTGCGACGAACTCCAGACGGAATTGCGGGGCAAATAGCATGAGACCCGTCCTCGGATCGGCGCGCGGCGCCGTTTTGTCTTTCGCCCTCGCGGCCGCGCCCTCGAGCGCCATGGCCAAGGAAATTCACCTCGACTGCCGGCGGCCCGACCGCTCCGTCGCCGTCGACGTCGACACGAGCCGCCTGTTCGTTCAGTTGATGTGGGGACAGGGCGTCGCGGAGGAATATCAAAACGGCGACTCTTATCTCTCCGGCCCGAGCGCCTCGGGGCAGACGCATAGGGTGATCTATGCGGTGAGCGTCGAGAACGACGCCGTCAGCTTCGGGCAGGACTATCTGTGCGTCGCGGGCGGCGCCGACGGAAAATGCAAGGAGCGGCATATTCGCAACACGCTCGATACGGCGGCCGGCGTGCTCAGATATGACGACGACGGAATCGTCACGACTCTCGAATGCAGGCCCGCTCCGCCGAGCCGGAGGTTCTGACCGCGCGCTCTGTCATCTCGTCATTGCGAGGAGCGAAGCGACGAAGCAATCCAGGAGTCGCTCAGTGCGGCTTTTCGCCGTCGTTCGCATGATTGGACGCGAGGCGCTCGGCAAGCGCGAAAGCGACGGTCGATACGACGAAGGTGAGATGGATGCCGAGATAGAAATAGAGCTCGCGATCGTTCACATGCGGCACGTCCATGAAGGCCTCGAGCAATTTGATCGCGGAGATGGCGACGATCGTCGACAGCAGCTTCAGCTTCAATTCGGAAAAATCGATGACGCCCATCCAATCCGGCCAGCCCGGCTGATTTTCCGTATCCACTTTCGAGACGAAATTCTCATAGACCGACAGCATCACGGTCACGACGAGCGCGCCGGTCAATGTCATGTCGATGAGATCGAGGACGAGCAGCGTCACATTCGACTCGGAAGCGGTGACGAGGTGCTTCGTCGCCTCCCACAGATGCACGCCGGCCTTGAACAGAAGCTCCAGCAGCCCCGCCGCCAGCATGAGGAAAAAGGGCGCGAGCAACCATCGCGACAGGAACAGGAAGGATTCGAAAAAGCGCTTGATCATGGGCTCGGGCGGGAAGGCGTGACGGGGCGCCGAAGAACGGCGTGAGCGCTGCTGGGTACACGAAAAAGGCGACTCGGCGCAAGCGCCGGCCGTCGCCCTGTCAGCCCGCGAATTCCGACAAGGCCCGCGCCAGCGCGCGCGTCTGCGTCCAGTCGAGAAGAATGTCGGCGAAACCGTCCGCGCGCACCGCCACGCCGTCGTCTTGCGCCAGCGCCTCGAAATCATGGTCGCTGGCGATCGGGCTCATGAAAATCTGCCGCTCGACGCTCGCTCCGTCGGCGACGGCGTTCAAGGCGCGGGAGAGAATCGCCGCTTCGGTCCGCGTCAGTCGCCGCGACGGCTGG
>PQAN01000060.1 GCA_003105285.1 Methylocystaceae bacterium | reverse complement strand
CCAGCGCGCCGCGAAAGCGCTGATGCGGAAATCGCCGAAAGTCGCGCCGGCCTGATGCGAATCCGGGTCGAGGGTTCGCTGCCCCCTCCCCAGCCCTGCCCCGCGCCGTCGACAGAGACAGGTCACCGGACCGCGGCCGACGCGCCGAAAGTCGCGCCTTCATGTCGGCGGATCATCAGCGCCTCGCCGAGATAGTCGCCGTTCGGCAGCTTCACCGAGACGGGCTCGACGCCGTGGATCGCAAATCCCCATCGCTCGTAGAACCGGATGGCGCGCCGATTCTCCGCGATGACCGTCAAAGTGATCGTTTCGACGAGTCCGTCCGCATGTTCGACGATCGCCGACATCAACATGTCGGCGGCGCCGGAGCCGCGAAATTCGACCCGCACATACATGCCCCAGAGCAGCGCCTTATGACGCACCTTCACGCCTGCGAAGCGCGTCAGGCCCGCGACGCCGATCATCCGTCCGCCGGCGAAGACGCCCATCACGAAATCTCGCGCGAGCCGCGCGCCTATATCGGTGAGCGCGAAGCCGGCCTCGTCCTCGGGAGCGAAGCGGAACTCCCGCTCCTGGAGACGAAATCCCTCCAGACGCAAGGCTTGGAACGCCGCGGCGTCGGTCGCATCGAGCCGCCTCGCCGACAAAGACATGATGACCGCCCCCTGCTCCGGCGCCCCGTTCGAGCTTCAAAACCTCGCCAAAAAGAATAGCGCTCACATCGGGCGCATTGCGAGCGAGGCGAAGCAATCCAGGGGCCGCCTCACGACTCCTGGATTGCTTCGTCGCTCACGCTCCTCGCAATGACGAGGGAAGAGCGAACATTCGGCGCTCTTCAGGATCACACTCGAGCCCGCTGCGCGGCGCCGCCTCTGCGCAGCAACAAGGTCGCCCAGCCGTCGATGTCGCGTCTCTGCGCCAACGAAAAACCTTGCGCGCGATAGGCGGCGAGCACGCCGGCGACGTCGCGCGCGAGCAGGCCGGAGAGAACGAGTTCCGCGTTCGGCGCGGCGACCGCCGCGAGCTGCGGCGCGAGCAGACGCAGAGGCTTCGCCAATATATTGGCGAAGATCAGATCGTAGCGTCCGCGCAATTGCGCATGCCTCACGCCGACCGCCGTGACCGGCCGCACGAAGGCGCCCGCGCGATTGGCGAGCGCATTGGCTCGCGCCGTCGTCACGGCGACCGGATCGATGTCGCCGCAGGCGACGTTGCGCCGCAATAGCCGCGCGGCGGCGATGGCGAGCACGCCGGTTCCCGCGCCGACGTCGATGACCTCGCGCGGCCGCCTGCGCTTGGCGATACGGTCGAGCGCGAGCAGGCAGCCGAACGTCGTGCCATGATGGCCGGTGCCGAAGGCGAGCGCCGCCTCGATCTCTATGCCGATGTCGTTGACGCCGACTCGCGCGCGATCATGCGAACCATGAACGAGGAAACGTCCGGCGCGCACCGGCTGCAGCCCCGCGAGCGACGCGCCGACCCAATCCTTTTGCGAAATCTCGAAAAATTGCGCAGAGGACGCCGTCGCGGCGTCGGTCGCCGCCTCGATCAGCGCGCGAATCTGCGCTTCGTCCGGCGCGGCGGCGAAAAAGATTTCGACCGCCCAGTCCACGCCGCCCGGCTCCTCGAAGGCCGAGGCCGCCGTCTCGGCGGGGTCGAACGTCTCGACGACGATATCGGCGACGGCGCGCGCGCAGGCTTCGCTCGCGACGAGGCGCAGGCCGTGGCTCGCGCCATTGGGGGGCAGACCTTCCAGCATATGCGGCGCTTAGCACGGCGAGGCGACGGCGTCATCCCTCGGCCACGGCGCGAGCGGGACGATCGGGTGAAGGACATCCTCATCCTGAGGAGGCGGCGCAGCCGCCGTCTTAAAAGGACGAGGACGTCCGCTCGCGACGTGTTTTCCTCTCCTTCATCCTGAGGAGGCCTCGAAGAGGCCGTCTCGAAGGACGAAGGAGAGGAAAACACTCCTTCACCCGATCGCCTCGCCGGCGCGAGCCCAAAGGCTCGCGGCTCCATTTCCGCCCTGTGCGCCGGCGCACAAACAATCCCGATGACGCTTCGTAAGGTCATGACGCTCACCGATCGAGTGAGCGACCTGAAATCGGGAGCGTGACATGACCAAGAAATTCCTCACCGCCGGCCTTATCGCCTCGACCCTGAGCGGCTCGGTTCTCGCGACTTCGTCCTCCGCGCAGGCGGGCGGATATTGGCATCACGGCCATCACGGACATTATTGGGGCGGCGCGGCCGCCGCGGGCGTGCTCGGCGCTCTGGCCGTCGGCGCGATCGCCGCGAATTCCTACGGCGGCGGAGAGTGCTACATCACCCGCCAACCCGTGACCGACGCCTGGGGAAATTTCCTCTACACTCGCCGCGTCCGCGTCTGCGACTGAGCGGAGCGCTGGATCATGCCGTCGTCGAGGGGTCGGTCCACCGCCGACCCGCTCGATCATATGAATCGCGAAACGCTGCTTTTGGCGGAGCGCGCCGACGCGGCGACGCGCATCAGTCGTCGGACCAGGGGACGATCGTCAGTCGCGGCCAGAGACCTCGCCATCGCTCGGCCTTCGCCTCGTAAATCGCGCGCGTGATCTGCGCTTTGTTGGGGCGCACGATCAGCGCGAACAGGTCGGACAGGCCGAATGGCGCGACGATCGACAGCCCCGACGGCGCGGGTCGGACGCCGATCGCCGCAGCCGTCGTGGGGAACGTCGCAATGGCCTGCCGCGCCGAAGCATAAGGCGCGATCGCGTAACCGAATTTCGCTTCATACCAGAGGTGCACACGCGCCTCGTTCTTCACGTCGATGCGGACGGGCAGATCGGCGAATCGGTCGCGTATCGCCTTCTCGCGGCGCGCCTCGCCCGCCTCCGACAGGTCGGACGGATCGAAATAGACGAGATCGACATCCGCCAGGCCGTAATGCGGCGGCAAGCCTGACGCGCGATTCCAGACGGTCTGCGCGATCGCGCCGCCGGACAGCCAGCAATCGGGCGGCGCGACGGACGACCAGCGCTCCAGAACAGGCGCGAGAATCGGACTCGACGCGACGATCGTTTCGAGCCGCTTTTCCGATTCGCCGCGATGATCTGTTGAAATGTCGCCGGTCATTCGTCTCTCCTAACGTCTGGAGGGCGCTTCGCCGAAGCGCCGCATCGGCCATCGGCCGAAGCCTCCGGCCTTCCCCTTCCGGAAAGCTTGTCGACTCGCGGCCGAAGCCGGTCTATCCAAATGACGGAAGCTTCGCCGACGAGGGGGACTCCTTTGAAGAATTTTTCGAAATTTTTTGCCCTTTGCCTATTCTCGGCGGCCGTGACGCTTTCCGGCTGCGGCGGGCGGCCGCATGGCGTGCTGACCGCGCAGCAGCCGCAGGCGCCTGGAACCAGCCGCGTCGAGATGCTCGTCGCCACCACGCGCAGCGCCGACGGCGCCGCCCCGGGCGATCTATTTACCGGAGAGCGCGGAAACAGCCTCGCCTTCGCCGATATCGCCGTTTCCATCCCGCCGGATGCGGCGAGGCGGATCGGCGAGGTGCAGTGGCCGAGCGCCCTGCCCGCCGACCCGGGCAGGGACTTCGTCACCCTGCGGGCCGACCCGCTGTCGAGGGAAGAGGCGATCCGCCGCTTCGATGCGCGCATCGCCCGGACTCCCAAGCGCCAGGCGCTGGTGTTCGTGCATGGCTACAACACGCTGTTCGCGGAAGCCGTCTACCGCTTCGCGCAGATCGTTCACGATTCCGGCACGGGCGCTCTGCCGGTCCTCTTCACCTGGCCGTCGCGCGGACGTCTGCTCGCCTATGGCTATGATCACGAGAGCGCGAGCTATTCGCGCGATGCGCTGGAAGCTGTCCTGCAAGCGCTCGCGCGGGACAGATCGGTCGGCGAGATTTCGATCCTCGCGCATTCGATGGGCAATTGGGCGACGCTCGAAGCGCTGCGCCAAATGGCCATTCGCGACAAAGGACTGGCGCCGAAGATCAAGACTATCATGCTCGCCGCGCCCGACGTGGATTTCGACGTGTTCCGCAAGCAGATCGCGCAGATCGACGAGCGCCGCTCGCTGTTCACCTTGTTCGTCTCGCGCGAGGACGAAGCGCTGAAAGCGTCGCGGCGCGTGTGGGGAAACGAGATTCGCCTCGGCGGCGTCGATCCGCGACAGGAGCCCTATCGCCACACGCTGGAGGCGCGCCACATTTCCGTCGTCGACCTCACAGACGTGAAATCCGGCGATCCCTTGGGTCACGGCACATTCGCCGAGGCCCCGGAGATCGTCCGCTCGATCGGCCAGCGTCTCGCGGACGGCCAGACCTTGTCCGATTCGCAGAGCGGCGTCGGCGACAAATTCGGACAAGTGGCGATCGGCGCGGCCTCGGCCGTGGGAACGGCGGCGAGCATGGCGGTGTCGACGCCTTTCGCGATCGTCGACCCGCGCACGCGCGAAAACTTGAGCGACCGTCTCGAGCAATTTGGATCGCAGCTCGGCGATGCGGCCGGCGCGGGCGCGGACGCCGTCGCCCAGCCGCTGAGGTGAGCAGCGCTTCGCCGTCGCGTCACAATTTGGATATGAACGCCGCGAAGCGCAGCGACCCCTCCGGCCACGGGCCATGGCCGCTGTCGACATTGATGTGTCCGGCCGGTCCGGCGTCGACGAACTCCGCCCCGATGTCCTTCGACAACTCCCGCGAGAATGCCGCATCAGCGTAAGGATCGTCGGCGCTGGCGACGAGGATCGAGGGGAACGGCAGGCGCTTGCGCGGAAACGGCAGGAAGGCGCGATCGATCGCCG
>PQAN01000059.1 GCA_003105285.1 Methylocystaceae bacterium | reverse complement strand
GATGACCTTGCCGTTTGCCGGGTCTCGCACGAGGAGCAGAGGCGAGAGAGCGACTTACCGGATACGATCTTCTTGCGATCCTTTTCGACATGCGCGTTGCTGACCCCGAGGAGCGACAGCTCCGATGCGCGAAAAATGTCCTCCTTCGCCTTGAACGACGCCGGACCGGCGGATCACAGTCTCTGCACGTGCAGCGCGGGCCGCCTATCGAAGAGGAGGCTGAGATATGACTGCGCCGGGTAATCGTGCCCTTCCGATTCGCTGAGCCAATTGATCGAGACAGAATCGTCCATGTCGGTTCCTCTTCCGTACGCGTCAAATAGAACGACGCCGCAGACGGAAATCGAACCTGCGTCCTATTCATGCACCAACGGCTGGACCAACTCGCGTGGCCTTTTCAACCAGCTACGCCAAGGAACAAGGTTATGCGCGACACTTCAGCAGCCAAGGAGACGGCAAACGCGATGCTCAATGAAAGGTTCATACGGCGCGGGCAGATAGTTGTGGCGCTGCTCGGTCTCGCCGCGGGTTTTGTCGCGGCCTTGTCCGGCCACGGCGAGTTCGGCAAACGACTCTGGGCGGTCGGAACGGCGCCGGTCGCCGTGGGGCTCGCGGTTTCGATCGTCCGCGATCTACGAGGCGGCCGCCTGGGCGTGGATGCGATCGCCTTGCTTTCGATGTCGGGCGCTTTGGCGCTCGGCCAAGCCCTCGCGGGCGCGATCATCGCGGTCATGTACGCCGGCGGCAACGTGCTGGAGGATTTCGCCGTCGGGCGCGCCGAGCGCGATCTCGATTTGCTCGTCAGCCGTTCGCCGCGTATCGCCCACCGCAAGTGCGAGAGCGCTATCGAGGATGTGGCGGTCGATCTCGTCGACATCGGCGATGTGCTCCTCGTGCGCGCGGGGGAGGTGGTTCCGGTCGACGGGCAGATTCTCAGCGTGACTGCTTCTCTCGACGAATCGGCCGTGACTGGAGAGCCGATCCCGGCGAATCGCAAGATGGGCGAGATGGCGTTGAGCGGGACGGTCAACGCGGGCGAAGCCTTCGAAATGCAAGCGTCCGCGATCGCCGGCCAGAGCACCTACGCGGGCATCGTCTCGATGGTGACGGCCGCTCAGACGGCCAAGGCGCCATTCATTCGGATGGCGGATCGCTTCGCCGTGCGGCGAGGCAAGCTCCTGCGCTCTTACGCTTACAGGTTCATCGAGATTCTCGCGCCGCATCTGTCGCAGAGGCAGATCGAGAACGCGCTCTATCGCGACATTCCGTGCGTTCCGACCGCCATTCCCGCCTGGCCGATCTGGCCGGAGGCGGGCGCCGGCACGCAGTCGGGCGTCGAGGCCATGTCGTATCCGGCGCTGGAGGCGGCGCGCTCGCCGTGAACATCGGGGACAGCGAGGGACCGCCGTCCGGCGCGCATTGCGCAGGGCGTCGGGCGAGTGTGTCGTCCGAGTCACAGTGGAAGAATATTTCACGCCTCTCCACGCGTTTCGTTGACTGGGGAAATTCCGGCAGCCTACCGTCGAACGCATGGGGAATGGCTGGCCGACGGTAAGAACATCAGCACGCGAGGCGCTCGTGCGCATCGTCGCTTGCCTGCTGCTCTTGCAGGCGACGGTCTTCACGACCGCGCAGAGCGCGCATGGCTTTCTCGCGGGCGACGGCGCGATAGGCGTCGCTTCGGCTCCCGGCGAGTTCTGCGAAGCCGACGACAAGGCGCCGCAACACCATCGGCATCATCACGATCGACATTGCGCCCTCTGCATCGTCGGCAATCGGGACGTCCCCTTCCACGCCATCGCCTTGACCGCGACGATCGTCGCACTGGCTCTGCAGCAACCGGACGCCGCGTCGGCGCCGTTTTTCCATGACGAGCCCGCGTCGTCTCCGGCCGGCTGGTCCAGCTCCTGGTCTTCGCGCGCGCCGCCGCTCGGCTGAGCGAACAGCGGCGGAACCGCGCTCATGCGGTCCCCGGCAAAGAGATCATCCCACCCGTCGTCGGGAACGCGCGCTTCTCGGGCATGACGCCCGGTCCGCCGGCGTGCGGCGTCGGGCGATCCACCGGCCTGATCAATCCTTCCACGCGTGAGCCGCGAGGCTGCACGGGTGCTCGGAAGTCGACACGGATATCGAGAATGTCCGACACGAAGCCAAATCTCATTCGCGAACTCTTCGAGCGAAACAAGCGCGACCTCATGACCTATCTGTCGCACAGGGTCGGCCGGGACGACGCTTCCGACCTTCTGCAGGAGACGTTCGTTCGGGCTCTTCGCTACAGGAATTTCGGAGCAGTCGCCGATCCTCCGGCCTTCCTGCAGAGGATCGCGGTCAATCTCATGACCGATCACGCGCGCCGCCGGCGGACGGAAGCCAAGCATTTGGCGTATGAGAGTTTTCTCGACGACTATCCGGCGAATGACGCGCCGGCGGACGAGCGGGTCGATCACGATCGCCGGCGCCGACAGCTCGCCGCGGCGATCGACGAGCTTCCTGCCCGATGCCGACAGGTCTTCGAATTGAGCGCTTTCGAGGACGTCCCGATCAGCGAGATCGCGCGACGGCTGGGCATTTCCGAGCGAATGGCGCGGCAGCATCTGAGCCTGGCGATGCGGCGCTGCTGGGCCGCGCTCGCGTGAAATTTTCTGTCGCGGCATTCCATTTTCTGCTTTCGGGCGTCGTACTATCGGTTCGAAGCCATTTCTCTCGCGCTCCCGCGACGATCCGCGGGCCGGAAGATGCACGCGGTTCGAAGGGCGTCATCGATGCATGAAGATAGAGACGATGCGGTCCGCCATGGCAGAGCTCACGATGAAGCGATCGAATGGTGGGTCGCGATAAAGGCGGGCGCGCTGTCCGCTGAGGCCCGATCCGAATTCGAGGCCTGGCTCGCCGGCGACCCCGCGAATGCGCCGGCCTACCGCGACATTGCGCAAATGTACGAAACAGCGAGAACTCTGCGAAGCGCCCCGCGGTCGCGCGAAGCCTCGCCCGTTTCGCGCAGAGCGTTGCGGAGCGGAGCGCTCGCCCTGGCCGTGGCCTCGCTCGTGTTGTTCGTCTGGTTCGACGATCTTTCCGTTTTCTTTCGGGCCGATCATCAGACGGGCGTCGGAGAAACGAAATCCGTGACGCTCGCGGACGGCTCGAGGATCGAGCTCGGCGCCCGGTCGGCGATCGCGGTTCGCTACGAAGAATCGCGGAGACGCGTAGCGCTGCTCGAAGGCGAAGCCTGGTTCCAGGTCGCTCCCGAGCCGTCGCGGCCTTTCGTCGTGGAGGCGGCAGGCGGAACGATCACGGCGCTCGGCACGGCTTTCAACGTGGCCGTCGAGAAATCGCAGGCGCGTGTGACGGTCGGCGAGCACCGTGTCGCCGTATCCAGCGGCAAGGACGCTCTGATCGTCGACGAAGGACAGGAGACCTTCTACGAGGCGGATGTCGATGCGACGGTGCCGAGATCCGTCGGGCTCGACAATGTCGCCGCATGGCGGCGCGGCGCATTGGTCGTGGAGGATCGGCCGCTCGGCGAAGTTCTCTCCGCTCTCGGCCGCTATCGCCGGGGTTTCGTCTATTGCGTTCATGCGGCGACTTGCGCTCGTCGCGTCAGCGGCGTCTTCGCGACGAACGAGCCGTTGCGAGCGCTCCGGGAAATCGAGTTCTTTCTCGGCATTCGCGCCATCCGTCTCACCAATTACCTGATCTTGTTGAACGAGTGATACGGCTTCCGGTCGATCGCCTCGAAGCGAGCCTGAAGGCTCGCTTTCGGCCGCCCGCGAGCCAATCAACCGGAAACCGTATGATGGGGCGCATGCGAGCCGCTCGAAAATTTTTTTGTCGACCGACATTCCGTTTTTCGAGCGGCTGCGTCGATCGGGTCAGGGGAGCGACATTCGGCTCCGACGACTCGATGGGGTGCGGGAATGGCGGCGAGGGGTGTTCCAAACAAGAGTGCGAAAATGGGTTCGACGGTCGCAACTCTGGCGCTAGGCGCTTTCGCGATGGCGGCGGAGACGCCAGATCCAGCGCGGGCCTCCATCTCACCGCGAGAGCGCGTCGGGCTCTTGAAGACCTACGCGATTCCGGCGGGTCCGATGGCGTCCGCGCTGAACGCTTTCGCCCTCGAGAACGGGCTGCATCTGCTCTATGATGCGCGCGTGACGAGGGCGATGCAGACGTCTGGACTCTCCGGCGCCTACACGCTGCGCAAGGGACTCGATCGACTGCTGTCGGGAACGGGGCTGACGTACAGCTTCGGCGGCCCGGGCGGCGCGGTCTCCATCGTGCTAGCGCAGGCGGGCGGGAATCTGAGTGACGCCGCCCCGCGCCGCGCCGAGGAATTGCCTCCGATCGACATCGGAAGCGGCGATCTCGCGGGACGTCATCCGCAAACGGGGGCGCCGCAAGGGAAGGGCGACAGGGTCACGGGCTACAACGCCGCCGCCGCGCCGACGACGTTGAAGACCGACACGCCTCTCCTCAAGACGCCGGTTTCGGTCGGCGTCGTCACGCGCGAGACGATGGACGATCAGCAGGCCATCTCGGTCGGCGACGCGCTGCTCAGCAATGTCTCCGGCGTGACACCCACTCCCAATCTGCTCGACATCTTCAAGATCCGGGGCTTCTCCGCCCAGTCGAGCACATACAAGAACGGTCTGATCGAGCTCAGGCAGAGAAATCTCGACACGACCAATCTGCAGTCGGTAGAGGTTCTGAAGGGCCCCGCAGCCATGTTGTTCGGTCGCAGCGAACCCGGCGGCATCATCAATCTGGTGGTCAAGCGGCCGCTCGAGACGCCTTATTATTC
>PQAN01000058.1 GCA_003105285.1 Methylocystaceae bacterium | reverse complement strand
GTTCCGTCGGCGACGTCGAACATCTTCTTGCTGATCTCGTCCATGAAGTGATGATGCGGCGAGGTGCGCGTATGGAAATAGGTGCGCGGACCCTGCACGGCGATTTCGCGCAGCAGACCGGCTTCGGCGAATTGATTGAGCGTGTTATAGACCGTCGAGAGCGACATCTGCAGGCCGGCTTCTCGCGCCTCGGCGTGCAGGGCTTCGGCGCTCACATGGCGGTCGCCGTTGCCATAGAGCAGTTTGCTGAGCGACAGGCGCTGCACCGTGGGACGCAGGCCCGCATTCCTCAGCTTGGCCTTCAATTCGTGCTCGCCCTTCACGGCGGGCGCCTTTTCGGGCCGCTTTCCCAAATGGATCGGCGTACGAAAACTCGTAATCAATGGTTGATGCGTCATTTCCGCTCCGCCTTACGTCCCGCTTGCGGCTCCTCTTGGAAGTCGAGATGACATAATAGAAGACGGCGCGCCGCCATGTGTCAAACGAATTGGCCTAAGATGTAAAGATTCCAAACAACGGCCGAGCTGGGAGGTAAATGTGCGACGACGATTTCGCGCCGCGTCCGATTCCATCGCGCGAGGCTCTCCAATGCGGGCAATTCTTCGATTCTTCTTTGTTTTGTCGCTGCTTTTCAGCTCCTCGGCGATCGCCGAGGAGACGCCGGCCGCCAACGGTCTCGGCGATTTTCTGCAGCGATTATGGCCGGCGGCGCAGGACGCCGGCGTGACGCGCGAAGTCTTCGACGCCGCCGTCCAAGGCTTGACGGCGGAGCCCGGCGTCTTGGCGCAGGCGAAAACACAGGCCGAATTTACTATCTCTATACCCTCTTATCTCGCGAACAGCGTCACCTCGGCGCGCGTCGCGCGCGGCCGCGCCTTCGCCGCCGGGCTCGCCGCGCCGCTGGCGCGCATCGAGGCGCAGAGCGGCGTGCCGTCCGAAATCCTCGTCGCCATCCTCGGAGTCGAAAGCAATTTCGGGACCGCGACCGGCGGGGCCGACGCGCTGCGCGTGCTCGCGACGCTCGCCTATCGGGGGCACAGGGCGACGAAATTCGCCGATGAATTCGTCGCCGCGCTGGTGATGCTGCAGAACGGCCTGGTCACGCGCGACAGGCTACGCGGCTCCTGGGCGGGCGCGATGGGACAGCCGCAATTCATGCCCACGGCTTTTCTCAAATATGCGGTGAGCTATGAGGGCGGACGCCCGGCGGACATTTGGAGTTCGCACGCCGATTCGCTCGCCTCCGTCGCCAATTTCTTGAAATCCTCGGGATGGGACCCGCGTCTCCCTTGGGGCATGGAGGTCGTCGTTCCGAACAGCTTCGACTTCGCCGCCTTCGACCTCGATCTGTCGCAATGGCGCGCGCTGGGATTCTCGCGCGCCGACGGCGAGGCGCTGCCCGCGAGCGGCGCGGCGAGCCTCTATCTGCCGGCGGGCGCGGCGGGGCCGGCGTTTCTGATCACCGACAATTTCGAGGTCATCCGCCAATACAACACGTCCGACGCCTATGCGCTGTCGGTCGCATTGCTGGCCGACCGCATCGCCTCGCGGAGCGTTCCGCTCGCGCCCTGGCCCAAGACCCTGGCGGCGCTGTCGACCGCCGATTGCAAGGCGATGCAGCGACTGCTCGCCGAGCGCGGCTTCTATCGCGGCGCGATCGACGGCAAGCTCGGCCGCTCCAGCCGCAATGCGGTCCATGCGTTCCAATTGGCCGAAGGCGTTCGGCCGGCCGACGGCTTGGCGTCGAAGCAGGTGCTGGAGAGGCTGCGCGGGCGGTGACGCCGATATGGAGCCGCGCATCGCCGGATATGGATGAAAATTAGTCTTCGAAGCTATAGCTCGGCGCATTTGTGATCCGCCGACAGAAACGCCGCAAATAATTCGTGGAACAGACGGAATCATGTCCTCCGAAATGGCGCGGGAGCTATTTTTGCCTGCTGCCGGAACTCGGCCATAACTACGCGTAATTACGATGAAATTCTCCTTTACCGCGGCAGGGGCGCCCGTCACTATGCCTTTACGGGAGGATGGTCCGACGCCGATAAGAGCGTGAGCTCGAGAAAGACAAAGGCCGGGCGTCGCAAGCGAAGCCTCGGCGCCGGCGGCGGACGCGACAATAACGGAGCGTGGATGACGAGCGCCGGATTGGCCGACGATTGGCATCGAATTGTTTTCGACACGACGACGGCGGCGATGATCATGGTCGACCGCGAAGGCGTCATTCGCTGCGTAAATGCCGAGACGGGGCGCATGTTCGGCTACGACGACGGCGAACTCGTCGGCCGCTCGATCGACGCGCTGCTTCCCAAGGCGAAGCGGCGCGTTCATGCGTCGCAGCGGCGCGGCTTTCTCGCCGACCCGACCAGCCGGCAGATGGGAGTGAGGCGCGACACGCGCGGCGCGCGGCGCGACGGAGCGGAGTTCCCTGTCGAAGTCTGGCTCTCCGTGCTCGGGAGCCGCGCGGAAGAGATCGTGCTGGCGACGGTGTTCGATCTCTCCGGCCGGCGAAGCGAGAGACATGAGCTGGCCATGCGGACCGCCGAACTCCAGAACGTCAACGAGCGTCTCGCGCGGTTCGCTTTCGTCGCGTCGCAGGACCTGCAGGAGCCGCTGCGCAAGATCGCCGCATTCGGAGATGTGATGGAGGAGGCGATCGCCCGCGGCGACTGCGCCGAGATCCGCCACGCCAATGAAGTGATGCGGCGCTCCGCCCTTCACGCCCGCGCGCTCGTCCACGATCTTTTGGCGTTTTCACGGATGATCAACGACGAGTTGGATCCGGGCCTGCTCGATCTTCCACAGGCGATCCAGGTCGCGCTCGCCGAATTGTCGCAGCAGATCGTCGAGACGCAGGCCCGCGTCAACATCCGGCTGCCGTCCGTGTGCATCGAGGCCGATCCGACGCAATTCCAGCTCCTCGTGAGCAACATCGTCTCCAATGCGATCAAATATCGCAAGCCCGGCCAGCCGGCGACGATCGACATCAGCGGCTTTTGCGACGAGGCGGCGGTGTGCCTCGCCATCGCCGACGACGGCATCGGCTTCGAGGAGCAATACGCCCACAAAATCTTCAGGCCGCTCGAGCGGCTGCACAGCAAGGTGGATTATCCGGGCTCCGGGATCGGTCTCGCGATCTGCAAGGCGATCGCCGACCGCCACGGCTGGCAAATTTCCGTCGAGGCCAAGCCCGGCGTCGGCGCGACATTCTTTATCGTGCTGCCGATTTGCGGGGAGGGCGGGGACGGCTGAGAGCGCCTCCGGATCGCCGATGTTCGCGAAGCGAGCCAGGCAGGAGGCTCGCTTCGAAGCAATCAACCGGAAGCCGGATTTCGTATCACTCCTCCAGCGCCCTGCCCAATCGCCCGGCGAGGTCCTGGATATATTGCCAGGCGACGCGGCCCGAGCGCGCGCCGCGCGTGATCGACCATTCCAGCGCCTCGCGCTCGATCGTCTCGGCGGGCGCATCGAGCCCGTAATGTCGCGCATAGCCTGCGACCATTTCGAGATATTCGGCCTGGCTGCAATTGTGGAAGCCGAGCCACAGGCCGAAGCGGTCGGAGAGCGAGACCTTCTCCTCCACGGCCTCGCCTGGATTGATGGCGGAGGAGCGCTCGTTCTCCATCATGTCGCGCGGCATCAGATGGCGCCGGTTGGAGGTGGCGTAGAACAGCACATTGCGCGGGCGTCCCTCGACGCCGCCCTCGAGCACGGTCTTCAACGATTTATAACTCGTCTCGTCGGCGTCGAACGACAGATCGTCGCAAAACAGCAGAAAGGCGAAAGGCGCGCCGCGCAGGGAGCCGAGCAGGCCGGGCAGGCTCTCTATGTCCTCGCGATGGATTTCGACGAGCTTCAGCGGAAAGCCGGCGKCGGCGTCGCGYGCGACCTCGGCATGGACGGCCTTGACGAGCGACGATTTGCCCATGCCGCGCGCGCCCCAGAGAAGCGCATTGTTGGCCGGCAGTCCGCGCGCGAAGCGGCGCGTATTGGCGAGGAGTTGGTCGCGCTGCCGGTCGATTCCTTCGAGCAGGGAAATCTCGACGCGATTGATCTTCGGCACGGGCGAAAATTCGCCGCGCGCCGCGCGCCAGACGAAGGCGTCGGCGGCGGCGAAGTCGGGCGTCGCGGGCGGCGGCGGGGCGAGCCGCTCGAGAGCGGCGGCGATGCGGGCGAGGAAAGCGGCGGATTCTCTGTCGGGCATGTGGGTCCTTGGCGACTTCGTCATTCTAAGGCAGCGCTCTGCGATGTCTCGCCGGATATTGTAACCAGCAGAACAGAGCGCATACTGAATTCTCTCGGACTTGATAAGCGTTGAGCGACTCGATGAGCTGCAACGAGGATATCGATCATCATAAGGTCTATGGCGGCGCGCGGGGTTGGGCGCGAGTTTGCGGCCTCATCTTGTCGCTTGTCGTCCCGCATTCGGCCGAAGCAGGGTTCGATGAAGGCGAAGCCGCCTTGAACGAGGGCGACGCCTCGCGCGCTATCCGCGAATTTGCGCCCCTTGCGGAAAAAGGAGAGGTCAAAGCGCAGTGGCGTCTCGCCGTGGCGTATGAAATCGCCGCTGACCTCGGGCTTGAATTCGAGAAGGGAGCCAGTCCCGTAAATTTGTCGAAAGCGGCCTACTGGTATTCGCGTGCCGCAGAAGGGAATAATGTCGCCGCTGAACGGCGGCTCGCACAGCTCTTGCGCAAGGGGCTCGGCGTCGTCGAGGACTCGAAACTGGCCGACCAATGGGACCGGAGGGCCAACGAGAATTTGCGCCGTGAGGCAGAGCAAGGGAGCATCTCGGCTCAGCGAGCGCTGGCCTTCGCGTATAGCGCGGGCCTCGGAATCCCCCGAGATGGCCGACAAGCCGCAGTTTGGCGCCGAAAAGCTGCGATGCAAGGAGATGCCGAGGCTCTCAACGAACTCGGCGTTCAGTATTCTCGCGGCGACGAAGTCGAGCAGGACGACATGCTCGCCTATGTCTTCTTCGCTCTCGCAAAAAAAGCAGCGCAAGTTGTCGACGACAGCGCTGTTTTCGATAGCAACCTCAGAGGCGTCACGAAGCGCCTTTCGTCACGGGAGCTCGTCGAAGGCGAAGCCATAGCCGAGAAGTGGAAGACTGGAACGCCGCTACCGGAAACACGCCGTATCGGGACGAAATAGACGAGGACGGCCAGTGGTCGCGCTGTAGACGTCGTGAGGGCGCGCAGAGCGTCGGTGGGGAGAGCATTCGTCGTTCGGCGCGCGATTCGCGTAAATTACGCGAGTTGCGATTTTCACGTATTTCATGCATATTTTGCTTTCGCAGACGAGGAGACTGACATGCCCGGCGCCGTTTCCGCCTCCGAGTTCACCCGCAACTTCGGGCGCTATCGGATGCTCGCTCAACGGGAGGCCGTCGCCGTGTCGAGCCACGGCCAAATCACCGGCTATTTCGTGCGGCCTGACGAATATGAGGAATTTCTGCGTTTCAAGGCGCGTCGCCGCGCCTTCGCCACGACCGAACTGTCCGACGAGAAAGCGGCGGCCGTCGCCGCGGCGCGCATGGACCCCCGCCATGGGCATCTCGACGCTCTTCTCGATCCGAAATAGCGCCAGCCCGTGCCGATCCCCACGCCCGAGCCGGGCCTCGTTATTTCCTACGCCTATCTCTGGCATGACGAATATGGAGCGGGACAGGAAGAGGGGCTGAAAGACCGCCCGAGCGCCATCGTCCTCGTCGTCGAGCGCGTGAGCGACGATGCGACGATCGTGACCGTGCTGCCGATTACGCACAGCGCCCCGCGAGATCCGAAAAGCGCCGTCGAGATTCCGCCTGCGGTCGAGCGTCATCTCGGCCTCGACGATTCGCGCTCATGGATCGTCGTCAGCGAGGGGAATGAATTTCTATGGCCCGGCTATGACCTGCGCAAACGACCGCATACGGATCGCTACGACTATGGCTTTCTGCCGCCGCGCCTGTTCGATCGCGTGCGCGCCGCATTTCTCGAATGGCGTGACGCGCGAAGGGCGAGAACGACGCCGCGTGGGTGAAGCTCGCCCATGCCGAAGGGAGAAACGCGGCCAATGACGCAACCGAACCCGCCAGACGCCCGGCCCTTGATCACCCTCGCGCGTGTCGTCATCGAGCCGATCGATCCCGCGCAGGCGCAAGCCGCGCTCGCCCGCGTGTTGGAGCGCGACGCGGACGGCGCGCTCGCCGCCTGTCTCGCCGCGCATCCAAAAGCGCGGGCGCTGCTCGAGGGCGTCCTCGGCTCCTCGCCCTATCTCGCCGATCTCGCCGCGCGCGATCCGGCGCGGCTCGCCGGCGTCCTCGAAAGCGACCCGGCCGAGCGCGTCGAACGGCTGATCGAAGCGACGCGGGCGCAAGCTCCCGCGAGCGAAGCCGAATTGATGCGCGCGCTGCGGCTCGCCAAGCAGGAGGCGGCGCTCGTCATCGCGCTCGCCGATCTTTCCAAGGTCTGGGGAACGCTGGAGGCGACGGCGGCGCTGACGCGCCTCGCCGACGCGACCCTCTCCGCCGCCGTCGCTTTCACGCTGCGCGAGGCCGCCGCCGCCGGCAAGCTCGAACTCTTCGACCAGCGCGCGCCGGAGCGCGGCTGCGGCTGGATTTTCCTCGCCATGGGCAAGCAAGGCGCCTATGAGCTGAATTATTCCTCCGACATCGATCTCATCGTGCTGTTCGACCGCCGCCGCGCGCGCCTCGTCGACCCGCGCGAGGATGTCGATCTCTTCGTGAAGCTGACGAAGCGCGTCGTGCGCATCATCGGCGACAGAACGCCGGACGGCTATGTGTTCCGCGTCGACCTGCGGCTTCGTCCCGACCCGGGCGCGACGCCGATCGCGATTCCGTTGGAGGCGGCGTTCAGCTATTACGAGAGCATGGGTCAGAACTGGGAGCGCGCGGCCTTCGTCAAGGCGCGCGCCGCCGCCGGCGATATCGAGGCCGGCGCGGAATTTCTCGCCGAGCTCGCGCCCTTCGTCTGGCGACGGAATTTCGATTTCGCGGCGATCGCCGACGTGCATTCGATCAAGCGGCAGATCCACGCCTATAAGGGGCATGGGCGGATCGCCGTCCTCGGTCACGACGTCAAGCTCGGGCGCGGCGGCATTCGCGAGATCGAGTTCTTCGTTCAGACGCAGCAATTGATCACCGGCGGGCGCAACCGGAACCTGCGCGGACGCGCCACTCTGGAGATGCTCGACCGGCTCGTCGACAGCGGCTGGATCGAAGCGAATGTGCGCGACGATCTGCGCGACGCCTATCTGTTCCTGCGCGACGTCGAGCATCGCATCCAGATGGTCGCCGACGAGCAGACTCACAAGCTGCCGAACGACGAGCAGGGCGTGTCGCGCATCGCCCGCATGATGGGCTTCGCGACGCTCGAGGATTTCTCGACGGCGCTGCTCGAGCGGCTGGAGAAAGTCCAGCGGCATTATTCGCGCCTGTTCGAAAGCGCGCCGGAACTCTCCTCCGGTCTCGGCAATCTGGTCTTCACCGGCGGCGAGGACGATCCGGGCACGATCGAGACGCTGGCCGGTCTCGGCTTCGAGCAGCCGAAGATGGTCACCGAGACCATTCGCGGTTGGCACTTCGGGCGCTATGCGGCGACGCGCTCGACCAAGGCGCGAGAGCGTCTGACCGAGCTGACGCCCATGCTGCTCGAGGCTCTGGCCAAGACCGACAATGCCGATCAGGCCTTTCTCGCCTTCGACCGGCTGCTCGCCAAGCTGCCGGCCGGCGTGCAATTGTTTTCGCTCCTCGTTTCCCACCCGCGCCTGCTGCATCTGCTGACGGCGATACTCGGATCGGCGCCCAAGCTCGCCGAGACGATCTCGCGCCGGCCGCGCGTGCTCGATGCGCTGCTGGAGCCGGCCTTTTTCGAGCATCTGCCGAATAAAGAAGAACTTTCGGCGGCGCTCGCGACGAGTCTGAACGAGGCGCGCTCCTATGAAGAGGCGCTCGATCGCGCCCGCATCTTCGGACAGGAGCAGAAATTCCTCATCGGCGTGCGCATATTGACGGGCGCGCTTTCGGTCGCCGAGGCCGGGCTCGCCTATGCGCGTCTGGCGGAGGCGATCATCGGCGGCCTGCTGCCGCGCGTCGAGAGCGAATTCGCCGCGCTGCATGGGCGGATCGCCGAGGGACGCGTCGCCGTCGTGGCGCTCGGCAAGCTCGGCGGGCGCGAGATGACGGCGGCCTCCGATCTCGACCTCATGCTGCTCTACGAGGCCGACCCGCATGCGGAGTCGTCCGGCGAGCGCCCGCTGGCGCCGGCCGCCTATTACGGCCGCTTGACGCAGCGCCTCATCGCCGCGCTGTCCGCGCCGACCGCGGAAGGCCTGCTCTACGACGTCGATTTTCGGCTCCGCCCGTCGGGGAGCAAAGGGCCGCTCGCCGTCAGCCTGCGCGCCTTCGAGGACTATCACGCCAACGAGGCCTGGACCTGGGAGCATATGGCGCTGACGCGGGCGCGCGTCGTCGCCGGCTCGCCCGATTTCGCCGAGCGGGTCGAGGCGGCGATCCGCGCCGCGCTGGTGCGGCCGCGCGATCCCGAAAAATTGCGCGCCGATGTCTGCGACATGCGCCGCCGCCTGGAGCGTGAGAAGGGCGCTAAGAATCTATGGGATTTGAAACAGGCGCCGGGCGGCCTCGTCGATGTCGAATTCATCGCGCAATATCTGCTGCTGCGCCATGCGGGCGCCCATCCGGAGGCGCTCGCCACGACGACGGCGATCGCGCTGGAGCGCTTGGCCGCGCTCGGCTTGCTCGACCGTCCGGCCGTCTCGACGCTGATCGCGGCGGCGGGGCTGTATCAGGGGCTCACGCAATTGCTGCGTCTCGCCATCGATCATGATTTCGACGCCGCGCATGCGCCGCGCGGCCTGCTCGAGCTTTTGCTGCGCGCCGGCGAATCGCCGGACATCGAGCGGCTGAAGGCGCATCTCGCCGAGACGCAGAAGGAGGCGCGAGGGCTGTTTGTGGAGATTGTCGAAACAACGCCCGACTCCCGATAGGTTCTCCCGATGGGGAGAAAGAGCCGCGCTCGAAGAGCGCCGCGATCGGAAACTTCGCCGCCATGATGACAAATCGTTAGAGATGATCCGAGTCCGATCCGCCGGTTCCGAAAAATCCGTTTCCCCTTTCGGCGGACTTGCTCTAGTGGGACGCGGGTCGCGACAGGCTTTCGCCTGTCGCTCTTTTGTTGGAGACCATCATGCCTCATTTCCTCGAGACCTCGCGCCTTCGCCGCCGGACGGCTTTCGCGGCCTTGGGCGTCTGCATTCTGCTGACGGCGGCCCCGACGCAGGCCAAGGTTCTCGCCAAGGTCAACGGCGTGGAAATCACCGACGACGACGTCAAAATCGCGCTCGATGATCTGGGCTCCGGCCTGCCGCGGCAGTTGGAGGGCAAGGCGCGCGAGAGCTATGTGCTGGATTTCCTCGTCGACGAGCAGCTCGTCGTTCAGAAGGCGCAGGCCGACAAGCTCGGCGAGACGCCGGATTTCGCCAAGAAGCTCGCCTATCTGCGCGACAAGGCGCTGATGGAGGCGCTGCTCGGCAAGATCGCCAAGGAGGCGGCGACCGAAGAGGCGATCAAGCAGACCTATGACGAAGCGGCCAAGAACCAGAAGCCGGAGGTCGAGGTCCACGCCCATCATATTCTGGTTCCCACGGAAGACGAGGCGAAGGCGGCGCAAAAGCGCGTCAAGGGCGGCGAGGATTTCTCCAAGGTCGCGACCGAGCTCTCCAAGGACCAGGGCTCGAAGGGCGGCGACCTCGGCTGGTTCACCAAGGACCGCATGGTTCCCGAATTCGCCGAGGCTGCGTTCAAGCTCGAGCCTGGACAGATCTCCGATCCCGTGAAGAGCCAGTTCGGCTGGCACGTCATCAAGCTCGATGAAAAGCGCCCGAAGACCTTTCCGCCGCTCGATCAGGTGCGCGATCAGGTGGCGCGCTACGTCGTCCAGAAGGCGCAGTCCGACCTGATCGCCAAATTGCGCGAGACCGCCAAGATCGAGCGCACGGACGCCCCGCCCGCGGCAGGCGACGCCAAGGCTCCCGCCAAGCCGGAAGACAAGAAGCCCGCCGAAAAGAAGAAGTGAGCCGAGAGGCGGTCGGCGGTAGGGCGGTGGGCAATCGGATCGCCTGCGTCCTACTGCCGACCGCCCATTGCCGACTGCCCCTTTCACAGGACCCTTTCCGCATGGCCAAGGCCACTCCCGTTTCGCCGCTCGCCCCCAAGACCTATCCCGATATCGCGCCGATCGACGGCGTTCGCTTTTCCGTCGCGCAGGCGGGCATTCGCTACGCCGGCCGTACCGATGTGATGCTGGCTTTGCTCGACGAAGGGACGCAGGTCGCCGGCGTCTTCACCAAATCGAAATGTCCGTCGGCGCCGGTCGACTGGTGCCGGGCGCGGCTCGAGGGCGGCAAGGCGCGGGCGCTGCTCGTCAATTCCGGCAACGCCAACGCCTTCACCGGCAAGACCGGCAAGGAGGCGGTGAAATTTTCCGCCAAGCTCGCCGCCGCCGCCGCCGGCGTCCCGGAGCGGCAGATTTTCCTGGCCTCCACCGGCGTCATCGGCGAGCCGCTCGACGCCTCGAAATTCGACGGCGTGCTGGAAAAGCTCGTGAAGGACGCGCGGCCGGACGCCTGGCGCGAGGCCGCCTCGGCCATCATGACGACCGACACCTATCCCAAGCTTTCGACGCGCGCGGCGACGATCGGCGGCGTCGAGACGCGCATCGCCGGCATCGCCAAGGGCGCGGGCATGATCGCGCCGGACATGGCGACGATGCTGTCCTTCGTCTTCACCGACGCGCCCATCGCCGCGCCGGTTCTTCAGAGCCTGTTGTCGAAATCGGCGCAGGGCTCGTTCAATTCCATCACCGTGGACAGCGACACCTCGACCTCCGACACGCTGCTTCTCTTCGCGACGGGCGCGGCGGAGACGCGCGGCGCGCCCTGGATCGAGAAGCCCAATGATCGCCGCCTCGGCGATTTCCGCCGCGCGCTGGATGAGACGCTGCTCGATCTCGCCCATCAGGTCGTCAAGGACGGGGAGGGGGCGCGCAAATTCGTCGAGGTGACGGTCACGGGCGCGGACAGCGCCAAGGCGGCGAAACGTATCGCGCTGTCGATCGCCAATTCGCCGCTCGTCAAGACGGCGATCGCCGGCGAGGACGCCAATTGGGGCCGCGTCGTCATGGCGGTCGGCAAGGCGGGCGAGGCGGCCGACCGCGACAAGCTCGCCATCTGGTTCGGCGACATTCGCGTCGCCCATAAGGGCCTGCGCGATCCGTCCTACGACGAGGCGCAGGTGTCCGAGATCATGAAGCGCG
>PQAN01000057.1:680-6603 GCA_003105285.1 Methylocystaceae bacterium | reverse complement strand
TCGAACCTCTCCCCCGTCTCGGGTAGCTCCGCCGACACCCGCGGCGAGCCCGGATGCACCTCGGCGCCGACATGATGCGCGACGAGGCGCACGATGCGCTCGCCGTCGGCCGCAGACATTTTCCGGCCGCTGTCTTCCAGACCGCTGGATAATCTGTCGACCCAGAGCCGGCCATCCGGATTGAGCATCACCTCGACGACGGACGGGTCTTCGAGAAAGCTTGCTACGGCAGGTCCGAGCGCCGTGCGCAGCATGCGCGCTCCGCGTACGAAAACCTCCGAATGGAGTGGTGAAGCCGCCACGATCGCCCCTGTTCAGACCCATCGCGCGATGCGATCGGCTGCGGGGATGATTAGGAAAAGCAGAACTCGGGGCAGTTCAACAAGGTTTTAGATGTCGGCGTGGCTCAGCGTAACGCAGAGAAAGAATACTTGCAGAATGCGGCTTTCGGAGGACCATACTTGAAACGCAAACGCGCGTTTCCTTCCTGGCCGGCTCCGACTATCAACAGGTCGCATCCGTCCTCGAAGAGGAACTTGGCCTCGGCTTTCGACAATATGCGTTCCGTATTTTTCTTTCGAGAGCTTCTTTCGACGCTTCTCAACTTTTGTGGAAAGATGGCGTCATGTTCGTAGGTATTCCCATCGTCTGATCCCGCGCCTCGAGCCAGGGAGAAAATTTCAGGCCTTGTGCGGGCGATCATTGCGGTTTCGGCCAGAGGGGGCCGATGAGCGCCGTCATAAGAGCGCGCGCACGAATGTACGAAAATCATTCCAAGCGGCAGCGAGACGGAGAAATTGGAGGTCAGATTGAATTAGCTGAAGGCCGGACTTGAACATTGCGCGGCGCGCAACATTCTTGCCTACGCGAGCAAAGCTCTTTCGAAGGAGCGCTGATGCCAAATCTCGATTTGGCCGAACCGGGCCGCCGCGACTTTCTCTTCATCGGCGCTTGCGCTGTCGTGGCGACGGGAGCTACGATCTGGCCTTTGGTCGATGCGTTGAACCCTGACGCCTCGAGCATTGCCGTAGGCGCGCCCGTCGACGTCGATCTGGGCGGACTCGAGCCTGGTGGAAAAATTGTCGTGCGCTGGCGCGGCCTGCCCGTCGTCGTAATCGCCAGACCAGCCGCGGCGCTGGAGAAATTGAGAGATCCAGCACTGATCTCCCAGCTCGCCGATCCCGATTCGGAAGTCTTGCAACAACCGCGCTATGCGCGGAACTGGCGCCGCTCGATCGACCCTGTATATGCGGTTCTCGTCGGCGTCTGCACGCATCTCGGTTGCATTCCGCTCTATTATCCGAACCCGAGCGATGTCGAGCCGACCTCGGACTGGCCCGGCGGGTTCTTCTGTCCTTGTCACGGCTCGAGATACGATCTGGCTGGCCGCGTCTACAAGAACATGCCGGCGCCTTACAATCTACCGGCGCCTCCATATCGGATGGTCGACGGCATGATTCTGAGGATCGGAGAAAACCCGCCAGGCGACAATTTCGAGATTACGTCCATCGTTCAAATATGAGCCCACGCTCGAGCGTCTGATGACGGCTCGATCCGTTCATGGGCGGCCAACAAAAATCCAGCCCGAGGGCTTTGATCGCGCATACTCTGACCGGAATGCAGAGACATTTTCAGCAGCGATGTTGCCGGGCGCAAACTCACGATCTCGCACGGCGAGCGAGTGGAGGAAGTCATGATGGGCTCGGACGGAATGATGGGTGCTTTCGGCATGGGCTTTATGGGAGTCTTCGGGCTGCTTATCCTGCTGCTGATGATCCTGGCCATAGCCGCCCTGATCAAATACTTGAGGAGTTAGGGCAGCAGCCTCAAAGCGTTCATGGTGACGAGCACGGTCGCTCCGGTGTCCGCCAGAATGGCGGGCCACAGGCCGGTGACTCCGGCGATGGTCGTCACCAGGAACAAAGCTTTCAGGCCGAGCGCGATGGAAATGTTCTGGCGGATGGTGGTCATCATCCCGCGTGACAGTTGGACCATTCGCGCCACATCGATGACGCGCCCATGCAGGACGGCCGCGTCGGCGGCCTCCAGTGCGACATCCGTGCCGCCACCCATAGCGATGCCGATATTGGCCGCCGCCAGCGCCGGGGCATCGTTGATGCCGTCACCGACTTTGGCGACCACGCATCCCCGCGCTTGTAGCTCGCGCACGATGCGCTGCTTGTCCTGCGGTAGCAATCCTGCGCACGATTCGATGCCGAGGTTGGCGGCGATCGCGGCCGCCGAGCGTTCGTTGTCTCCGGTGAGCATCAGGCTGGCGACGCCCAGCACCGACAGGGCTTCGATGCCGTCCTTGGCGTCGGCGCGTGGTTCGTCGCGCATGGCGATGGCGCCGACGACCTCTTCGCCGACCACCNNCTTCTTCATGCAGCGCATCGAGGCGCTCTTTCTGCGCGTTGGTCAGGAACGCGCGTTCGGTCGCCGCCGACACCGAGCCGAGAAAGAGGTCTTGGGCCTTGACCCGTCCGGCAATGCCCTTGCCGCCGACGGCGGTGTTGTATTCAACGACGGGAGGCGCGATTCCTTCCTCCTTCGCTCGCCCGAGAATGGCCTTTGCGAGCGGATGGCTGGAACCGGTTTCGAGGCCGGCGGCGAGCGTGAGCACATGACGTTCGGAACGGCCAAAGCCGATGACGTCCGCCACTTTTGGGCGGCCTTCCGTCAGCGTGCCCGTTTTGTCGAAGACGACAGTCGTAATCTTGCCCAGGCCTTCCATTACGGCGCCGCCCTTGATCAATAGACCGCGCCGGGCGCCGGACGAGAGCGCGGCGGCGATGGCCGCCGGCGTGGAAATGACGAGCGCGCAGGGGCAGCCGATGAGCAGGATCGCGAGCCCTTTGTAGATCCACTCGTCCCAAGAGGCGCCGACCAGGAGGGGCGGCGCCGCCGCCACGAGCGCGCCCATCGCAACCACGGCCGGCGTATACCAGCGCGAGAGGCGGTCGATGATGCGTTCGGTTGGAGCCTTGGATTCCTGCGCTTCCTCGACGAGCTTCACCACCCGAGCGATCGTGTTGTCGGCAGCCGCCGCGCTCACCCGAATGCGCAACATGGCGTCGGAATTGATCGTGCCGGCGAACACCGCATCCCCCACGCCCTTGCGTTTGGGTATGCTCTCTCCGGTGACGGGCGCCTCGTCGATGGCGCTCTCTCCCGCGACGATTTCCCCGTCCGCCGGAATACGATCGCCGGGCCGGACTAGGATAATCGATCCCACCGCGAGAGTGTCGGCCGAAACCTCTCCGATGTCTCCGTCGCGTTCGAGGAGCGCGGTTTTGGGAACGAGCGCGGTGAGCGACTGGATGCTTGCGCGCGCCCGACCGGCGGCGACGCCTTCGAGCAGTTCGCCGACGAGGAACAGGAACACCACTGTCGCGGCTTCCTCGCTCGCGCCGATAAAGATCTCGCCCACGGCGGCGAGCGTCATCAGAGTTTCGATCGAGAACGGTATGCCGGCCTGCGCCGCCATCACCGAACGCAGTGCAATCGGCGCGAGGCCGATCAGCATGGCGGAGATGAACGCCCCGTGGGCCGCTGCGGGAACGAGTTTGCCGAGCCCCCAGACGACGACAAGCGCGACGCCACTCGCTATCGCCAGTCGACCTTTGGCCGAGCGGCGCCAAGTTCCGCTCGTCAGGCCGAGGTCATTGCTGTGCCGCCCCTCGACGCCGCCGCCGCTGTGCCAATGGGCGGGGTCGGCTTGCCCGTCGGCATGGTCGTGACCGGGCTCGTGGCCCTGTGCAGGACGGGCATGGCCGTAGGCGTCGGCGACGGGCGCGGTCCTATCGCTTGTCGACAGCAGCGCTGCCTTGTAACCAAGTCTCGCGACCTTGCGCTCCAGCACAGCCAAATCCGCGCCCGTATGCCGCACCGTCATCGTGCCGGCCGCCATCGAAACCGATACATCTTCGATGCCGGAAAGCCGCCGCACCGCAGTATTGATCTTGGCTGCGCAGGAAGGGCAGTCCATGCCCTCGAGGCGGTACGGGCTTGTTGATCTGCCTTCGTCATGGTTCGTCACATCCTCTAGCGACTAGAGTCATTCCGACTTAGGCTGAAGCGTATCCTGAGTTTTTGAGGTAGGCGGCGCATTCAGCGGCGGGGAAGCGATCGAGCAAAGAGCCGATTGTTCGCCAGACGCCTTCAGGCGTTCGTTCATCGGCTTTTCGCAACAGCGTTTTGAGCTTTGCGAAGACCTGCTCGATCGGATTGAGGTCTGGCGAGTATTGCGGCAGGAAGTGGCGCCTTGCACCCTTGGCGCGAATGGCTTTGTCGATCGCCGCGCTCTTATGGGAGCCGAGATTGTCCATGACGACGATGTCGCCCCGCTTCAGTGTCGGCGCGAGGACCTGCTCGACATAGGCGAGGAAGCTCTCGCCGTTGATCGGCCCATCCAGCACGAGGGGCGCGGTGATTGCGTCGCATCGCAAAGCGGCCAGGAAGGTCATCGTCTTCCAATGTCCGTGCGGCGCCTTGGCGACGAGCGGCGCGCCGCGTGTGCTCCAGCCATGCGTGCGCGTCATGTTGGTCTTGGCCCAGGTCTCGTCGATGAAGACGAGGCGCTTGGGATCGAGCCCGGGTTGGATTTTCTTCCACAAGGCGCGTCGTCGCGCGACATCAGGACGATCCTGCTCGCTGGCGAACAGCATTTTTTTTGAAACTGATCCCTTCACGGCGCAGAAACCGCCACAGCGTGTCGCAGGAGACGACGACGCCACGATCACGCAACTCTGCGAGAAGCGCATGCAGGGTGAGGTCCGGCTTCTCGCCAAAGCGCGCGAGAAGCCAATTCCGCTCGCTTTCGAGGAGATAGGGCCGGTTGCCGCCCATGCGCTTGGCCGCAGGGCTTCCGGTGGCGCGCGATCGTTGCGACCATTTCACGACGCTGGCCACGCTCACGTCGAAGCGGGCGGCAACGGCCCGACAGCTCTCTCCGCGTGAGATCGCCGATACAACCCGCTCGCGAAGATCCAGAGAATAGGCTCGAGCCATCCATGCTGGCCTCCGTCTCCCAGCATGAAGCTTGAATCAAAAACGCCGCGATTCGGGAATGCCCCACGATTCAGCCAAAGACGGAAAGACTCTAGAGGAGCAAGCGCAAATGACAGCCTTGGGCGTTTCGATCGGCGAGGCCGCCCGCCTAAGCGGCGTTAAGGCGCCGACCATCCGCTATTATGAAGAGATCGGGCTCTTGCCGGCGCCGCCGCGCACCGCAGCCGGCCGGCGTCATTTCGACGCGGCCGGTCTGCGCCGGCTGGCGTTCATCCGCCACGCTCGCGAGTTGGGCTTCGAAATCGAGGCAATCCGCACATTGCTGGTCTTACAGGACCAGCCCCAGCAATCGTGCGAGACGGCTGACGCGATCGCGCACGCCCGCCTCGTCGAGGTGGATCAGCGCCTCGCAAGCCTGACTGCGCTCAAGGCCGAACTCGAGCGCATGATCGCGAACAATGCGTGATCGAAAGCTTCAATCTGATTGGCCGGAATCGTGCGACCCAATCCTCTTGGGCGGGAGGGTAATCGCAATGACCTCGGGGAGCACCCCATCAATGACCGTGACGGAGGCCATAGCGCTGCAACTCGCGTACTCGAGTCGAGCGTTCAGCCATCTGTTTCTTTTGGACCCCCAAGTCTCCCCAGTCGCAGTGCACGGGCCTTCATCATCACGAAAAAAACGGGCACCAAGATCAGCACGTGAATGGTCGAAGTGATCATGCCGCCGACGATCGGCGCCGCAATGGGTTTCATCACGTCCGATCCCACGCCGGTCTCCCATAGGATCGGCGCGAGACTCGCCAGAACAGCGGCAACCGTCATCAGTTTGGGACGCAGCCGCTGAACGGCGCCTTCTATGGCGGCCTGTTCGATGTCGGCCCGCTGGAGGGCGGCCCCGGTGGCAAGCTTC
>PQAN01000057.1:0-641 GCA_003105285.1 Methylocystaceae bacterium | reverse complement strand
CCGTCTCGACGGCTATGCCGAACAACGCGATGTAGCCAACCCAAACAGCGACGCTGAAGTTGTAGCCGAGGAGCCACTGGAGAAGAAGGCCACCCGTCATCGCATAGAGCGTCGGAAAGATGAGAACCAGCGCCTCGGTCACGGAATGAAACACCAGATACAGCAGCAGAAAAATCGTGAACAAGACGATCGGCAGAATGATCTTAAGCCGCTCCTTTGCACGCAGTTCAAACTCGTATTCTCCCGACCATTTCAGACTGTAGCCAGCCGGTAGTCGAAGCTTTTCCTTGAGGAGGTCGTCGGCTCGGGATACGAAGCCGCCGTAATCGCGAGTGTTCAGATCGAGGTAGACGTATCCGGTAAGCGCCGCATCCTCGTCCCGGATCATCGAAGGCCCTCTCGAAAACGAAATCTTTGCGAGTTCACCTAACGGCGCCTCCGCGCCGGTCGGCGTGACGATCACGACCCGCTCTAGTTTTTGAATGTCGTCCCGAAAGTCCGACGCATAGCGGATGGAGATGGGATAGCGTTCGCGGCCCTCGATGTTCTCGGCGATATTTTCTCCGCCGATTCCAGAGGCAATCGCGCGCTGCACATCTCCAACAGTCAATCCATAGCGCGCCGCCTGCGCCCGCTTCACT
>PQAN01000056.1 GCA_003105285.1 Methylocystaceae bacterium | reverse complement strand
GTGGTGCGCCGCGCGCTGGAGCTCGGCTCGAGCGCGCTGATCCTCGCGCACAATCACCCTTCCGGCGATCCGACTCCGTCGACCGCCGACATCCGCATGACGCGCGACATCATCGCCATCGCCCAGCCCTTCGGCATCAGCGTCCACGACCATCTGATCGTCGGCCGCAACGGCCATGCGAGCCTGAAGGGGCTGAAATTCATTTGAGGGCGGGCGGGCCCGGCTGGGAAGGCCTAAGATCGCTGCCAGACGACGTCGCGCACAGACACCGCCGACGGCAATTGCCCGAGAGAAAAAAAGATGTCGGCGATCTTCTGTTGTTTCTCGATCAGATTTTTGTCCAACGACTTCGGGCAATAGCTGAGGCGTTTGAGAGAGTTTTCCAGCACCTTGGGCGTGAGCTGCAATTGCGGCGAAATCTTTTGCGCGACCTCGGCCGCGCGGACTTGGATGCGCGCGCCGGCCTCGCGTATGTCGTCCAGTATCAGCTCGATGATGTGAGGATTGTTGAACGCGAAAACTTTTCGCGAAATGTAGAACTGGTGATTCTCCACCAGCCCTTCCCCGTCCACGAGCACGCGCACGGGATGGGAGTGTCGGGCAGCCGTCAACAACGGATCCCAGATCGCCCAGGCGTCGATGCTGCCCTCGTGCAGATCGTGAAGCAGAGAGAAGCTCGGCGGAAGATAGACCGGCCGAATATCGTGAATGGACAGGCCCTGCGATTCGAGCGCGCGAATGAGCAGGTAATGGACGTTGGACCAGCGGTTCAGCGCGACTCTTTTTCCCTTCAGGTCGAAGACGCTGCGGATCGAGCTGTCTTCGCTGACGATGATCGCTTCGCTCGACGGCGACGGCGGTTCATATCCCACATAGAGAAAGGACGCGCCCGCAGCTTGCGCGAAAACCGGCGGGGCCTCGCCCGTCGCTCCGAAATCGATCTCGCCGCGTCCCAAGGCGTCCAGCAATTGAGGGCCGGAGGGAAATTCGGACCAGACGACGTGAAAGCCGTGTTCGGCGAGGAGGCTCTCGAGGGAGCCATAGGCCTTGAGAATGCTCAATGTCCCGAAGGTCTGATAGCCGATTCTGATCTCGTTCACGCTCGACGGGAAGAAAACGCGCTCGTGATTCTCCTCGGCGGCGGCGCGCGCATTCGCCGCATTCCTGCGCCTCGGCGCGATGACGCCCAGGCGCGAAAGATGGGTGCGCAACGCATTGCGGGTGATTCCCAAGTTTTCGGCCGCGCGAACCTGATTGCGGCCGGAGAAGTCGAATGCGGCGCTCACCAGCGCGTCCATCACGCGCTGATATAATTCCGGCTCGCCCCTGGCGAGGGCTCCAGCGAAGGCTCTTTGCAAGTCTACGATCGGGTTTTCGTCACGCGGCGCGTCGGGGCGGACCGTCACGGACGGCGTCACGGCGAAGGATTCGATCATATTGCCGTCCGACAGCAGGATCGAATTGTGGATGACGTTTTCGAGCTCCCGGATGTTGCCCGGCCAATTATAATCCTCGAGCGCGAGAAGCGCCGAATTCGTCGCCGAAATGTTTTTCCGGCCCAGCCTCTCTGCATAACAGTCGATAAAATATTCGGCGAGCGGCCGCACATCCGCCGGCCGCTCGCGCAGCGGAGCCAGATTTATCTTGGCGACGTCGAGCCGGTAATAGAGGTCCTTGCGGAACGAATTGGCGCGAACCGCCGCCTCGAGATCGACATTCGTCGCGGCGATCACGCGGACGTCGATCGGCACGGGACGGCGCGAGCCGACGCGGACGATCTCGCGCTCTTGCAGGACGCGCAAGAGCTTGACTTGCAGCGGGAGCGCCAGATCGCCGATCTCGTCGAGCAGCAGCGTGCCGCCGTTCGCCGCCTCGAACCAGCCGACCTGACTCTTCAAAGCGCCGGTGAACGCCCCCTTTTCATGGCCGAACAATTCGGCCTCCGCCAAGGAGTCGCTGAAGGCGCCGCAGTTGACCGCGACGAACGGCCCTTTCCTGCGGGGGCTGTGCGCGTGAATGTAACGGGCGACCAATTCCTTTCCGGTGCCCGTTTCGCCGACGATGAGAACCGTCGCGTCGCTCGGCGCGACCCTATGCAAGTCGTCGCGCAGGACGAGCGACAGCGGATCTTCGAAAACCATCGCCGTCGCGCGGCTCGGCGGCTGACGCGCGACGCCGACGACGGTCTCGATGCCAATTCGCTGATCGTTTCTGATGACCGAATTGAACCGCTCGGCCCCGCTGGCCAATCTGATCGTCATGAATCGCCTCGCGCCTCCGGAACAATACTTATATTCTATAGTTTTTATGTATTTTGCAACTCGTTTGTGGCGGCGGAGGCAATGTTATCGGGTGGAGGACGGAGGGACCGAGGCCGCCGCGCTCACGCCGGAGTCGGAGCCCGCGCGGCGCCGTCTCGAACGCGCAGGAGCGGGCTCGAATCGCTGATTGGAGGGGGAATCCCTGTCCGCGCGTCGAGCCCAGAGGTCAGGAATAGAAGGACGGCGTGGGAAATTGCCCCTCGAAAGCGAAACTCCCCAATTCTCGCAGCTTGTGGTCGAGAGGATCGTGCAGCGTATGCGTGCGCGCATTGCGCCAGAACCGGTCGAAGCGATGCGCCGCCGCGGTGGAGCGGGCCCCCATGAGGTCGAAAATGCGACTGCCGACCTCGACGCTCGCTCGCGAGCTCGCCACTTTCGCGGCGGCGATCGTCACGGCGATGTCGCCCCGAAGCTCCGGCGTCGTGTCCGCTCCGGCCTCCCACCCCTGCTGAAAGGCGCGCTGCGCTTCGTCGGTCAGCGCCCGCGCCGCCGCGATCTCGACCCATAGCTCGCCGAAATTGCGCAGCGCATAAGGGTCCTGCCCGACGCGCTCGCGAATCTCCGCCGGCGCGCCGTGAAGATAGGTCTTCGCTTGCTCCAGCGCGCCTTGCGCGAGGCCCAGATAAATGTTGGTCAGAACCAATTGCGCCAGGCAAGGTCGCAACGACGCGAAGGGCGACCCCAGCGGTCCGGGAGACAGCAGCAGCTCGCTTTCGGCGACGAAGACATTGTCGAAGGAGACGGTTCCGCTGTCCGTCTGGCGCTGGCCCATATTGTCCCAGTCGCCATGGACGAGCACGCCGTCGCGACGCGTCGGAATGGCCGCGACCCTCAGCGCTTTCGTCTCGCGGTCGAGCGCGGAGACGATGATCATGTCGGAATCGCTCGCCCCGGAACAAAAGCTCTTGTGGCCGTCGAGGCGATAGCCGCCCTCGACCGCCTGCAACTGCGTGCGGGGATCGCGCGGGTTGAGCGCATTTCCCCAAAACCAACCGTCCTGCGCCGTGCGCCGCAGGAACTCCTGCGCCTGCGCCGGCGAACCGAAGAATTGGAACGTCGCCAGCATCAGATGATGGAAGGCGAACACATGCGCGAGCGAACTATCGACCGACGCCAGACGACGGACGACGCCGAGCGTCTCGACCCAATCGGCGCCGGCGCCGCCCAGCTCGACGGGGATGGAGAGCCGCAGCAATCCGCTCTCGCGGATCAGATCCCGTTCGCGCTTGGCCGTGCCGCCCGCCGCGTCGCGGACGGCGGCCGTCGCGGAGAAATCGGCGACCAGCGCCTCCACGGCGGCGTTCGGAACGCCCGCCCCGAGACCGCCACGCGTCATCGAACCGCCCTCTTGGCGTCTGCGCGGCCAGGCGCGGGCGGGACGAAGCGGCTGGCGACGACCTCGCCGAACGGCCCGGTGAGCTTTTGACCCGGCAATTCGCCGCGGCCGGCGAGCCCGAGCGCGGGAAACAACAATTCCGCGACGCGATAGGCCTCCTCCAGGTGAGGATAGCCGGAGAGGACGAAAGTCTCGACGCCGAGCGCCTCATATTCGCGCATTCGCGCCGCGACGCTCGACGCGTCGCCGACCAGGGCGGTGCCCGCTCCGCCGCGCACGAGCCCCACGCCGGCCCAGAGATTGGGGCTGACCTCGAGATCCTCGCGGCTGCGGCCCTTGCCCTTGTGAAGCTCGACCATGCGTCGCTGGCCGACCGACTCCATGCGTCCGAAGGCTTCTTGCGCGCGCGCCACCGTTTCGTCGTCGATGCGGCTGATCAGCCGAGCGGCGGCGGCCCAAGCCTCGTCCTCCGTCTCGCGGACGATGACATGCAATCGAATGCCGAAGCGGATCGTGCGGCCGAGCTTTGCCGCCCGCGCTCTGACGTCGGCGATTTTCTCGGCGACGGCGGCCGGCGGCTCGCCCCAGCTCAGATAGACGTCGACCTGTTCGGCCGCCAATTCGTGCGCGGCCGGCGACGACCCGCCGAAATAGAGCGGCGGATAGGGATTTTGCACCGGCGGGTAGAGAAGCTTGCCGCCTTCGACTTTCAAGAACTCGCCCTCGAAATCGACTTCGCCGTTCTCGTGACTCGCCGCGAGAATACGCCGCCAGATCTCGACGAATTCGGCGGAGGCGCGATAGCGCTGCACGTGGTCGAGGAACAGCCCGTCGCCGGCCAGTTCGCCGGAATCGCCGCCGGCCACCAGATTGACGAGGAGGCGTCCGCCCGAGAGACGATCGAACGACGCGGTCATGCGGGCGGCGAGCGCCGGCTGCATCAGCCCAGGGCGCAACGCGACGAGGAAGCGCAGATCGCGGGTGGCGCCGATGAGGCTGGACGCGACGATCCAAGGGTCCTCGCACGAGCGGCCGGTCGGGATCAGAACGCCATAATAGCCGAGACTGTCGGCGGCGACCGCCACCTGACGAAGATAATCGTGATCGATCTCGCGCGCGCCCTCCGCGGTGCCGAGGTAGCGCGAGTCGCCGTGAGTGGGGATGAACCAGAGGACTTGCATATCGCGACAGACTCCATGGCCGCCTCGGCGCTCGCAGGCTGCGAGGGCGCGAAATCTCGATGCGGTGGCTTCGTCGATGACGCGAGAAGACGGCCGTCCTCAACGGCAAAATCCGAGCCATTGCGGCAATGCCCTGATCCACGGGACTCTTCGCGAGAATGGGCTTGCCGCTGCTGTTGCGAATGCAGCAGCCCCGCCGTCGATCTGCGTATGCGGCAACATCCGCGCGCCGCCGGCTCGCCTATCGCATAGCGGCGGCGACCGAGCGGCGAGAGCGACGCGATCATGCCTTCGGCGCCGCTCGCCTGCGGCGCGAATGCGGATGCGCAACTGTTGCCTGGGACGCAGCTATTGACTTCGATCTGTCGCGAAAACAGCTCCGGCGCTCGCGTCAATATCCTCAAGCATCTGAAATTGTTATGTTCACGCTCTGGCACGCTTGATGCGCTGATGTTTCATGTCTTTCCCGAACGAGCCGCCGCGCTTGTCCACCCGCGGCCGCTCTTCGTCACGACGCAAAGTCGCGACGCAGACCAAGGCATGGAGAACGAACAATGGCGGCGCATGGAGCTTCTCGCGAGCCGATCAAATTCGCATATTGGGTTCCGAATGTTTCCGGCGGCCTGGTCATCAGCAGCATCGAGCAACGGACCAGCTGGGATATCGACTACAATCGAAAGCTCGCGCAGATCGCCGAGAGCGTCGGCTTCGATTTCGCGCTCACTCAAATCCGCTTCACCGCCGGCTACGGCGCGGACAATCAGCATGAATCGGTGAGCTTCTCGCACGCGCTTCTCGCCGCGACGGAGAGGCTCCAGGTCATCGCCGCGATTCTGCCGGGGCCCTGGCATCCCGCTTTGCTCGCCAAGCAGATCGCGACGATCAGCCATCTCACCGAGGCGCGCATCCACGTCAACATCGTGAGCGGCTGGTTCAGAGGGGAGTTTCACGCCATCGGCGAGCCCTGGCTCGACCATGACGAACGCTATCGCCGCTCCGAGGAATTCATTCGCGTCCTGCGCGGCGTCTGGGGCGAGGAGAGCTTCGACTTTCAGGGCGATTTCTACAGGTTCCACGACTATGTGCTGAAACCCAAGCCGCTGGCGCCGCCGCTCATCTTTCAAGGCGGAAGCTCGCGCGCCGCGCGCGACATGGCGGCGCGCGCCTCCGACTGGTATTTCACCAATGGCAATACGCCGGAGGGCATTCGCGCTCAAGTCGACGACATTCGCGCCAAGGCGGCCGGCCATGGCCATTCCGTCAAGATCGGCGTGAACGCTTTCGCGATCGCTCGCGACAGCGAAGCGGAGGCGCGCGCCGTTCTCGACCAGATCGTCGAAAAGGCGATTCCCGAGGCGGTCGCCGGCTTTCATCACGAGGTCCAGAACGCCGGCAATGCGTCTCCGGAGCGCGAGGGCAATTGGGCGAAATCCACTTTCGAGGATCTCGTTCAATATAACGACGGCTTCAAGACCGATCTGATCGGCACGCCTCGCCAGATCGCCGAACGCATCGTCGCGCTGAAAGACGTCGGCGTCGATCTCGTCCTTCTCGGCTTTCTGCATTTCCAGGAAGAGGTCGAGTTCTTCGGCAAGAACGTCATTCCGCTCGTGCGCGAACTCGAGGCGCGACGGCTGGAGAACGCGTCGGCCGCGTGAGTCGGGCGCGCGAGCGCCGGCTTATCCCGCGACCGGCGCCGGACGGCGGCCCATCTTCTTATCCCAACGAACTCCCCACTCGAATCTTTCAAAGGGCAGTAGACAATGTCGCAAGAGCAGAGAGAACAAGCGCTCGCCGAATTGGACCGCGTCATTCGGGACATCGTGAGCGTCAACGCCGAACGCAACGACGACGAATCCTTGTTTCCACGACCCAATCTGGACGCGCTCGCGCGCGCCGGCTGGAATGGCGTGCTCGTCGCCAAAGAATATGGCGGACTGGGCCTCGATCATTCGGCTTTCGCCGAAGCCGCCTATCGCATCGGCCAGGCGGACGCGTCCACCGGACTCGTCTATGTCATGCATGTTGGCGCGGCGCAGACCGTCAATCTCTACGGCACGGAGGACCAGAAACAGCGCTGGCTGAAGCCCAACGGCGCTCATCTTCTCGGAACCTATTCGACCAGCGAACGCGCCTCGGGCGGACACTGGTGGTATAATTTCTCGCAGGCCTCGCGCGACGGCGACGATTACATCGTCAACGCCGAAAAGTCCTTCACGACCAGCGCCGGCCAGGCGGATTATTACATCACCCAGACGCGCACGCCCGGCGCGCGCGATCAGACCGACATCTCGTTCTTCATCATCGACGGGAAATCTCCCGGAATTTCCGCCGGCCCGTGGAACGCTCTCGGCGTTCGCGGCAATCATTCCGGCCCGATCCGCTACGACGGAGTCAAGGTCTCGCGCCGCGACCGTCTCGGCGAAGAAAACCAGGGCAAGGAAATCATCTACAACGGCGTGTCGCCCGTCTATCTCGTCGGCCTCGGCGCGGTGTGGGAAGGCGTCGCGCGCGGCGCCCTCGACACCGCCGTCGCCTATGTCAAGAACTGGGTCCATCAGGACAAGCAGAAGCGCCTCGCCGACTATCAGGCCATCCGCCAGGAGCTCGCCGAGGTGAAAGTCCTCGTCGAGTCCTTGAAGCCCTGGCGCAAGGAGCTGGCGATTGGACTGGACGAGCTCTGGCGTTCGGGACGTCCGCAGGCCGAGCTGCTGATCGCCTTGACCGAATTCAAGGTCCACGCCTCGGAGGTCGCCAATAAATCGGCCGCCGCCGCGCTCACCGTCACGGGCGGCTACGGCTACAAGAAGGGCGCTCTCGAGCGTTACTTCCGCGACGCGCGCGCCGGCATCGGAATGGGCCCCTCGAACATCATCGCGCGCGATTGGATCGGCAAGACCGCCGTCGGTCTGCCGCTGGAGCTTTTCTACGAGGGCGGCGAATAGCCACTTCGCAACCGCCATTCATCGTCATCTCGGCTCTTCGTGTCTCGAGCGACGCGCGTCGCTCGAGACACGAGCGCTGTTTTGAAATTTCCATAGGAGGCACGACAATGAAATCGACTTTTCGCGCGGCGTTCGCCGCGACTTTGATTGGTTCGGCAGGCGCCGCCATGGGCGCCGATCTTCCCAGCAGACGGCTGCCGGCGGCGGCCCCCGTCGTCGCGCTCGACGACTATCAGCCGTTCCAGATCCGGCTGCGCGCCACCGCCATCATCCCCGACGGCGAGTTCGCGATCTTCGACAAATTCGGAACCGTACCCGCGATCACGGGGATCGCCGCAGGGATTCCAGGCGGACAAATCTTCGGCGCGAGCGCGCGAGTGTCCAATTCGATCATTCCCGAGATCGACCTCTCCTATTACTTCACGAAAAACATCGCCGTCGAAACGATCGCCGGCTATACGCGTCATTCGATCACGGCGACGGGTCCCTTGGCGAGCATTCCCGTCGGCAGCACCAATCTCCTGCCCGTGTCCCTGCTCGCGCAATATCACTTCACCGATTTCGGCGCGTTTCAGCCTTATGTCGGCGTCGGCGCCACCTGGGCGATCCCCTATTCCTACACGCCCGGCAACAGCTGGACGCCGCTCATCACCGCCATCGGCTTCACCGGTTTCGACTCGGTCAGAAAGCTGGAGATCGGCACGTCGATCGGCGTCGCCGGACAGATCGGCTTCGATTATATGATCACCCCGAACTTGGGCATCAACGTCGATCTCAAGCGCATCCTGGCGCAGCCCACCGCGCATGCGGTGATCTATAATTCGGCGCTCGGTCAAAACATCTATGTGCGCGTCAAATCCAACCTCGATCCCTGGCTCGCCAGCGTGGGCGTCACGCTTCGCTTCGGCGGCGGCTCGACGCCGGTGATCGCCAAATACTGACGGCCCTTCCCGAGAGCGGCGCGTGCGTCTGGCCGCGCGCGCCGTCGCGGAAAATCGAATCGACGAACGGCATCGCTCCGCGCTCGAATGATGCGGTTCTCGGTGCGAGCCTGAAGCGCTCCAACTCCAGCCGAAGGCTAAAGTGGACAGGATCGTGATCGGGTGCACATAACTCATAGAGGAGGCCGAGCACGATATAGACGGCGACCAGGGCCATGACGATCAGCAGTCGTTCGTTGTCGGCGGACGCCCGGAACATCCGCGCGGCGCCCGCCATGCACGGTCGCCGGAAGGCGGATCTCGGCGACCGCCCTGTCGAATTCGGCGACGGCGTCGCTGAGCGAGGCTCCGACGGCGAGATTGAAGGAGATTGTCGAGGCGACGAAAGAGCCCTGGCGATTGATCGCGAGCGGCCGCTCCATTGCTTCGTCACGAACTCGGAATGATCGGCTTATAGCTCCGTGTCGCGGACGAGCGCTGCTCGCTCGATCACCGGAAACGCCGATTCGTGCAAAGCGGCGTTCTTCGTGAATTCCGATCATATCATTGTCGATGCGAATGCCCGCGCGGCCGCGACGTCTCCACTCGAAATTTAATCGGCCTCGAGCCGGCGCGCTCGAATTGCAGCGATCCTTCGATCGTCCGCCCAGGCTCCAACACCGATTTCAGATCGATCAACATGATGTGATAGCCGAGCCCGTGAAGGTCGAGGAGTGTTCCGGCGGGAATCTCGATGCCGTGCGGGAGCGGGCGCATTTTCATGATTCCGTTGGCGATGCTCGTCTCGTGCAACTCCACATGGCCGGCGACGTCCATATCCACGCCGACGATTCTGTCCGCCATCGTCCCGAGGTTACGAACCGTCACATAGCAGGCGCCCGTCGTGACGCCTTTCGACGCCGACGCGCACCATGGATGATCGATCTCGATACCGGTTGGAGCCGCCGCGCTCGCGACCGGCGCCAGCGCGACAGATATGAGGATTCGCAGCGCGCCCCGCGCGGCAATGTATTGCCGTCGCGTCCGCTGCACATGGCCTGTTCGGTGTTTCGTTCCATTCATGGTCTCAGTCGAGCGGCAACTTCGCCGCCACATGCGCTTTCCGCCGTCAGAAAACCGAAATCGACGAGCTTCTCTTGCAGATTCCATGACATCGCGCGCCATAATTTTCATGACGCACTCGCATCATGGCGAATAGTTTCCATACATACGCAACCGACTCTCGTCCAATTCGAGCACACTATGCCCTAGCTCGCTTCGGCCGAACACTCGATCTCGCCCATCCAAGACTCCGATACAGGACAAGACTGTTCATTTATCGAACGCGACGTCCTGTCGCATGATTTTTTCTTCTATGATCGTTGACGTCATCACTCGACGATTCATATCGTCTATCCGTCTCTTCCGTTCGCGCTGCTCGGGGTCCACGCCGGCGTTTCAACGCCCGACCCGAACCGTCGCGAGCGTAACTTTCCAATAAATTCCATTCGCCGGTGAACGCTCATGCTCATTCGACCGCACTCGACCTTCTCGATCGAACTCGCGACGGATGACGGCGCGTTCCCCATTGTCGCACCGATCGACAGGCGCGAGATTCGTCGCAGAACAGTCGGCGTGCGCACTCTGATTTTCGTGCTCGCGTACGCAGCGCTCGCAGGCCTCGCGACCTTTTTTGCGATCGAGCCGAGTGGAGCCTTCGTCGTCCTCTTTTTCAGCCTCGGGCTACCCTTGGTCTGTGCGCCGCTGTTTGCGAGGCGGCGCATCGCCGAGCGCGTGACGATCAATCAGGGGATCATTTGTATCTCTTTCTACGTCGATGGCGAGCTCGTCGATCGGCGCAGGGTGAGAGCGATCGGCATCGGCATTGTCCGTCGTGCGGATGAAGATGGCGACTGCGAACGCGTCGAGATCGAAGGGGCGGATCGCGAATTCGAAATCGCGCGCCACTTCTCGCCTGGCGAGCGTGATCGAATTGTCGAGCGACTGATGGGAGCGCTATGCGAGGCAGGCGTCGAGGCGCGCGTTCGAACGGTCTGCGAAAAGCCGCCACGAGCTGCGCGGGAATGCGCCGATCCACGGCTATGGACGCTTCTCTGTCGCACTATCGGAAAGCTTCGGATGCGTCACGACGCGAGCGCCGGCGCTTCGGTCTTCATCCGGTCTGAAGTCTCCACTCAGGGAAACCGCCCGTCGGAGTTCGATGCAACGCCGGGCCGCGGGGCCGATGTCGCGACCGTGAAATGGCTGAAAGCCCCGTGGGTCGCCTGCGCGGTCGTGGCGACCCTGCTCGTCTATCCGATGTTGCAGGCGACGTCGCACTCTCGCGATGCGAATGTGCTGCGCAAGATCGTGCCGGCCTTTCGCCTGACGTCGTCGAAAGGCGAAGCCGTGGACGATCGCGCGATGCTCGGGCGTCCCTACGCCATATTTTTCGGCTTCACGAAATGTCCGGAAGTCTGCCCGACTACTCTGCTCGAACTGACGCGCGTCGTGAAAGAGATGGGCGTCGACGCGCCCGGATTCGAAATTCTTTTCGTCACACTCGACGCCGAGCGGGACACGCCGTCGGCCCTCTCGGATTTCGTCGAGTCGTTCGAATACCGCGTCATCAGTTTGTCGGGGACAACGGAAGAGATCGCGCGAGCCGCGCAGGCTTTCCGGGTCTATCATCGCAAGGTTCCGCTCGATGGCGGCGGCTACACGATCGACCATACGACGCTCGTCTATCTCGTCGATCGTCACGGCGGGCTCGCCGATACGATCTCCTTCGTGGAGCAGGCGGACATAGCATCGAAGCGACTGAAGGCGTTTATCCTCGATGAGACAGCAAGCTCGTCCGGGCGGAGTGAGCGACGGGCGGCGGGCGGACGCCGCGCTCGCGGTGTTGCGAAACGGACGGCGAAGCGCGAGCGCCGCTTCCGCGCCCATTCGAACGCAATCGCCGGCCGCACGCGCGACAACATGCCGCATTGCGCGTGGGAGGCCATCGCTTGAGGCTGCTATTTTGCTTTATTGTGTTTCGATCCGATACGCAGGGTGTACGACCTTGAAAGCGGCAGGCCGGTCATATCGGAGCGTCGAGCGAACGGTCGTGAGCGCGGCCGTGGCGCTCCTCTTTCTGCTACAGGCGGTTTCGATCGGCGTCGCCGAAGGCGCGATCGCCAATGGCGCCGTGGGCTCTTTCGGATTGATCTGCCAGAGCGCCGAAATCGACGCATCGAAGGCGGATTCGTCGAAGCCGGCAAAGCAGCAGCATGTCGGGCCGTGCTGCATTCTCCACTGCAGCTCGGTCATCGAGGCCGAGGGCGAGCGCGCCCCCGCCGAAATCCTGCCTCTCGAAGCCGTTTCCGCTCTTCCGATCTGCGACTATGAGATCGACGCCGCGATCGTCTCACCCGAGCTGCGGCTTCTTTCTCCGCGCGCCCCTCCATCGCGCTTCGTCTGACCCCGAAATCATCGTCACCGACCATCGGCGGATTCGTTCGATCGAACGGTCTCCGAAGGGGATTCATTCGAACCGCGCCGATCGTCGATCGAGCGCAGGGTATGGGGAATTTCGTCATGAGCATCTCGACATATCGAGCCGTGAGCGTCGGCGCGCTCGGCGGCGCCGCGGCCTTTCTCGCCGAAGGGCCTGTCGCGCAGTACGGCGCGCAGCTCTTTCCTGTCCTGATCGGCTGGGCAGGCTACTATCACTTCGGTGAAAAGCTCGAAGGCTTGAAAAAATCGCTCCTTCATTACCTCGCGGGCGCCGTCCTCGCGGCGGCCGCGTTTATTATCGCCGCTCGGTTCCCCTACGGCGCCGAGCTTGGCGCGGCGTCGCGGACGGCGATCGCCGTGGCGGTCACTCTCGGCGTTCTCGTCGTTGCATCCAGACTGATGGCATTGAGCGATTTCCCGGTCGCCGTTCTCGGCTATGCGACACTCGTCGGGCTCGCAGGCGGGAGCGAGCGCGGCGACAGACTCCTCACGCTGTCGTACGACAATCCTCTCGTCGTTGCGATTCTGTCGCTCTTCGCAGGCGTGATCTTCGCTCTCCTGTCCGACTATCTGGCTGAAGCGCTACAAAAATACGTTCCACTTCCCGGACAGCGAACGCGATCGGCGACGAGCGCCTGAGCCTTAAGCCGACGCCTCTCACCTCGACCATGAACGCTCGCCATTTCCCGGAAATGGCGAGCGAAAGCCGTCGCGCCGCCATCGCGTCACGCCGGACGACATTCAATATGGAGGATCGCCGTTGAGCGACATCGCAGTGAGAACGCCCTTCTTCGATTGCGCGACATCATTCGTCGGCGCGCTCTGTTCCGCCGAGGCGACGGGGTTCTATGGAGTGGATCGTCCCGGAGTCGCGTGGGAGTGGATGAGGCAGACCGGCCAAGCGCCGTCCGGCGCCGACTGGGTTCGGCCGCTCGTGGCGGAAGCCTGGACGCGCTGCATCGACGACCACGTCCTGCCGGTCGGAGTCGATTTCGCGCCTCGCCAGCGCCCGCCCGAGCATTGCGCGCCGGACGCCTCCCGACGCGGCGCGATCGGCGTCATCGCCTCGCATCTGTCGGCGATGGTCTACGACCTTCGTTCGCTGCTCGACGCGGCAGACGTCGCTCTCCTGCTGGCCGATCCTTCCGGCCGCGTGATCCATTTACTCGATTCGGGACCCGAGATCTGCATCGGCGCGGATTGGCGAGAAGCCTGCATCGGAAACAATGGCGTCGGAACGGCGGGCCTGCTGCGGGAGCCCGTCGCCTTCGACGGCAAGGAGCATTTCAGTGTCGCGCTGCATCGTTTCGCGACCGCGGGCTGTCCGATCTCATGTCCTGACGGCGCGGTCGGCGCGATCGTCGGCATGATCTCGGCGCGTCGCGACGCCGCCAAGATGATGCTCGGCTTCCTGAAACTCGCCCGGAGCCTCCTCGAATCGTCGCTGTTCGAGCGCCTCTCATGCGGCGGCTACTTGCTGCGATTGCGTCCGGGCGACGGAGACAGCCGATATCCGGTCGACGGCCGCTTGTTCGTCGCGGCCGACGGATGCGTGCAGGGCGTCGATCGCGCCGGCTTGGAAGTCCTCGGAGCCGGAGATCCCGCCGCTTTCGTCGGACGAGACGCGAATGCGGCGATCGGCGTCGATCCGCGGTCGTTGACCGTCGCGAGCGAAACCGGGGAACTCGTCACGCTCGTCGCTCGCGGCGGACATGCTGTGCGAGCCGAGGTCCATCGCACGGCGAAACGCGAAGATGGAACCTCGGGCTCGTCCTCGGCCGCCGTCGGCGCCCCGTCGCCGCGGCCCGGCGCTCTCGACGGCGACTGGAGCGACGGCGTCCTGGAAGCCGCGCTGCGCAAGGCGACGGGACTGCAGGAGCGCAATATCTCGATCCTGATCACCGGCGAATCGGGGGTCGGCAAGGATCATCTCGTACGCCGCCTTCATGCCTGCGGACCTCGCAAGGATCGGCCGCTCGTCGCGATCAACTGCGCCGCGATTCCGCGCGAGCTCATCGAGAGCGAGCTGTTCGGCTACGAGGGCGGCAGCTTCACTGGCGCACGCGCGAAAGGAAAGTCCGGAAAATTCGTCGAAGCGGACAAAGGCGTTCTGTTCCTCGACGAGATCGGCGACATGGCGCTCGATCTCCAAGCGACGCTGCTGCGCGTGCTCGATTCGAGCGAGGTCACGCCGATCGGGTCGAGCAAGCCGATCCGAGTGGACGTGCGCGTCGTCGCGGCGACCAACCGCAGCCTGCAGGAGATGGTGCAGAAAGGCGCATTCCGCCGCGATCTCTATTACCGTTTGAACGGCGTGCAGCTCCGGCTGCCGCCGCTACGCGAACGCTCCGACAGGCTCTGGCTCATCGCACATCTGTTCCGGCTGGAGCAAGAGGCGCTCGGCGTCGACGAAGCGCTACGCTTCGACGACGACGTCTGGCGCATCTTCGATCGGCATCCTTGGCCGGGAAATATTCGTGAAGCGCGCAATGTGCTGCGGTCGTCGATCGCCGTCGCCAGAGGACGCGTCATCGCGATCGACGATCTGCCCGTCGATTTCCTGCAGGAGCTGAACGTCGACGCTCCCAGCGGCGGCGACGCATTCCCCGGCATGGCGCCGGACACCGTACCGGGCGCCGAAGAGAGCGGCGCCACTCCTCTCGATCTTTCGGGCTGGGAGGCTCGGGCCGTGCGTTTCGCGCTCGCGTCGAGCAACGGCAACATCGCCAAAGCGGCCCGCAGTCTCGGCATCACGCGCGCGACGCTCTACCACAAGATGGCGCGGTACGGCCTGCGGAGCGACAGGCGCATCGTTTCGAAGAGGTGATGCGATGGACCCGGACGACCGCTCCTTTCTCGAAGAGATGGCGCGCACTCTCGACGCTTCGCTGCGCGGGCTCGAAGAAGAGGCGCAGCGTCTGACAGCCGTCATCGGCGAGGATCGCGTCAACGAGCTCGCAGCCTATCTCCGCAAGGAGTTCGAGCCCGTCGATCTCGAGGAGATACGGCGCAATCTCGACTATGACGATCGCCGAYTGCTGTCGGTCTGGATCCGAATCGAGCGCAACCGCGGTCGTCGTGTCGCCGCTGGACGCCGCACGATGACCCTCGAGGCCGGACGCGACGACATCGACATCTCGTCTTTCAATAAATCGAAGAAGAAGTGAGGAAACGCCGCCTCGCCCTCCGGGCGAAGCGCGAGCGACAAGGTGGAGAACGAATCGTGGCGAGAAACATCTGCTTCGGCGATCCTGTGCGCATGAAATTGCTCGACGGCGTGAACGTCCTCGCGGACGCGGTCGGCGTCACGCTCGGCCCGCGCGGCCGCAATGTCGTCATCGAGCATCGCGCGGCCGGCCTGCCGCCGGTCGCGACGAAAGACGGCGCGACGGTCGCGCAGGCGATCGAATTGTCCGGCCGAACGGAAAGCCTCGGCGTTTCCCTGGTGCGGCAGATGGCGACGACGGTCGCGAAGGAGGCCGGAGACGGCACGACGACATCCGTCGTGCTGACTCGGCGCATCGCGGCCGAGGCGCGAAAGGCGCTCGCCGCCGGTTTCAATCCGCGCGATCTCGCGATCGGCATGTCGCAGGCCGCGCGCGCCGTGGACGCAGACCTCGCGAGTCGCGCACGGCCCTGCCGCGATGCGCGTTCCCTCGCCCATGTCGCGACGCTCGCGGCGGGTGGCGAAGACTCGATCGGCGCCGTCGTCGCCGACGCCCTGGCGCGAGCCGGCGAGGCCGGCGCCGTCGACGTGGGGCTCGGGGCCGCGCTCCACGACGAGATCGAGGCGGTCGAAGGCATGCGCTGGGAGCAGGGCTACCGCTCGCCTTATTTCATGACCGACAGCACGCGCAAGATCGCCGAGCTCGAAGACCCTTACGTGCTCGTCTACGATCGCGTGATAAGCGACTTCGCCGAGCTCGTCCCGACGCTGGAGCTCGTGCGTCGCCGCAAGGGCAGCCTGCTCGTCGTCGCCGAGAGCATCGCCGACGAGGCGCTTCCCGGCTTGCTGCTCAACCATATCCGCAAGAATCTCTGCTCCATCGCCGTGAGGGGGCCGGGATATGGCGACAGCCGCCACGACTATCTGCTCGATCTCGCAGCGTTGACGGGCGGCCGGGCGATCATGGAGGCGTTCGGCGAAGACCTTTCCAGCGTCACGATCGAACATCTCGGACGGGCGCGGCGCGTTGTCGCCAGCGAAGACGAAACGGTGGTGGTCGGAGCCGGAGGAGACACGGTCGCGATCGCCGAACGTCTCGCGGCCGCGAGACGGCAAGCGGGCCTCATCGCCGAGGGAGACCCATCCAAAGGCTCCCCGAGCGGCAGGAGGCGCGAGCTCGAGAACTTGCACGCGAGGATCAACGCGCTCACCGGCAAGGTCGTGACCATAAAGGCCGGCGGCCTCACCGACATTCTCATCAAGGAGCGAATGCAGCGCATCGAGAACGCCTTGAATTCGGCGCGCGCGGCGCGCAGCGACGGCGTCGTCGCCGGCGGCGGCGTCGGCCTCTACCGCGCGCGCGCGGCGCTCGCCGATCTCCATGGCGACAATCTCGATCAGAACCACGGCGTCGGCATCGTGCGCGACGCGCTCGACGAGCCCATTCGCCGCATCGCGGCCAATGCCGGCGTCGACGCCAATGAGTTCTTGTTCGAGCTCAGACGTTCCGACGACGATTTCTGGGGCATGGACATGCGTAACGGAACCTGTGGCGATCTCTACGCCGCGGGCGTCATCGACCCGGCGCGCGTCACGCGTCACGCGTTCCGCAACGCTGTCGCGACGGCGGCGTCGCTGATGACCGTCGAATGCGCCGTCACGCACATCCCGCCGAGCGATCCGACATTCGGTTTCGATCCACGTCTCGCGGCCGAGACGAGAGAGGATCCGAGAACCTGACGTCGATGCGCGATGCGCTCGCGCGCTTGCGTCCGCAGCGCTGCGCTGCGGAGCAAGGAACCGTGCGCGCCGACGCAACTCGGCTTTCGTCGCTCGACGATATCGTTCCGACGAGATGCGCATGACGATCGTACGTATGGTTCTTTTACACATGTATCGATGACTGTCTTCGCTCGTCGGCATAGTCGCTTTCACAATTCTTCGCCGTGGCTTCGAATCCTTTGTGATTTGGTTGTTTCGGCGATTTCGCGACGGTTGGCACACGCCTTGCCATCTCTGTCGTATCGCCGCTTCGTAGAAAGAATGTCGCGGCGAGATCGAAAGGTTTCCTTATCGAAGTCTGCAAGCGAGACGCTCGCGCCAGAATTGCCCGGCGCCCACGAAACGCAAAGTCGACGAACCAGGAAACAATAAAGTCTGACAGGAGGAACAAGCATGGCGATCAGTCTCGCGACCAAGGCGGCGACCGATGCTTTGAAGGTCAACCGCGCCCCGGTCGGCGTCGAGCCGCAGGAGGTCCACAAGTGGCTCCAGAGCTTCAATTGGGACTTCAAGGAGAACCGCACGAAATACGCAACCAAGTATCACATGGCGAACCAGACCAAGGAGCAATTCAAGGTCATCGCCAAGGAATATGCGCGCATGGAGGCGGCCAAGGACGAACGTCAGTTCGGCACGCTGCTCGACGGCCTCACCCGCCTCGGCGCGGGCAACAAGGTGCATCCGCGCTGGGGCGAGACGATGAAGGTGATCTCGAACTTCCTCGAGGTCGGCGAATACAACGCCATCGCGGCTTCGGCGATGCTGTGGGACTCGGCCACCGCCGCCGAGCAGAAGAACGGCTATCTCGCGCAGGTGCTCGACGAAATCCGCCACACGCATCAGTGCGCATTCATCAACCACTATTATTCTAAGCACTATCACGATCCGGCCGGCCACAACGACGCCCGTCGCACCCGCGCGATCGGACCACTGTGGAAGGGAATGAAGCGCGTTTTCGCTGACGGCTTCATTTCCGGCGACGCCGTGGAGTGCTCGATCAATCTGCAGCTCGTGGGCGAAGCCTGCTTCACCAATCCGCTCATCGTCGCGGTCACCGAATGGGCCTCGGCCAATGGCGACGAGATCACGCCGACCGTGTTCCTCTCGGTGGAGACCGACGAGCTGCGCCATATGGCGAACGGCTATCAGACGGTGGTGTCGATCGCCAACGATCCGGCGTCGGCGAAATATCTCAACACGGATCTCAACAACGCCTTCTGGACGCAGCAGAAATATTTCACGCCGGCGCTCGGCTATCTGTTCGAATACGGCTCCAAGTTCAAGGTCGAGCCCTGGGTCAAGACCTGGAACCGCTGGGTCTACGAGGACTGGGGCGGCATCTGGATCGGCCGTCTCGGCAAATACGGCGTCGAGAGCCCGCGCTCGCTGCGCGACGCCAAGCGCGACGCCTATTGGGCCCATCACGATCTCGCGCTCGCCGCCTACGCGCTGTGGCCGCTCGGCTTCTCGCGTCTGTCACTGCCGGACGAGCAGGACCAGGAGTGGTTCGAGGCGAACTATCCGGGTTGGGCGGACCATTACGGCAGGATCTACAACGAATGGAAGAAGCTCGGCTA
>PQAN01000055.1 GCA_003105285.1 Methylocystaceae bacterium | reverse complement strand
GCGGCAAATCGTCTCGCGCTCGACGATCTGGAAGGGGGCGCCGACGGGCTGCATGTCGTCTTCGCCGGCGCGCAGGGCTCCTATGGCGGCGGCCTGACCGACGACAGCGACGAGGCGATCGCGCATCTGTTCGACAAAGTCAGGCTCGACTACGCCATACCCGTGGCGATCGAATTCTCGCCGCACGCGCAAAATACGCCGGACGCGATCATCCGCCTGCTCGACCGCGCCCATATCGAACCGTCGATCACCCGCGTCGCCTTCGGCTACGACCCGCTCGGCGCGCAGGCGCTGCACGGCTTTCTGCCCGCCCCCTGGGCCGAGCACGCCGAGGTCTTCGCGCGCCGTGTGGAGAGCGCGGCGAAAGCCGGCTTTCGTTTCGGGACAGTGAGCGCCGACGCGCGCGTCATTCATGCGGCGGGCGGCGCCGAGGCGCAGGAGCTCGGCTTCGCGATCGCCGCCGCGCTCGCTTATCTGAGGGCGCTGGACGACATCGGCCTCGCGCCCGAGACGGCGCGGGAGCTCGTCTCCTTCCGCCTCGCCGCCGATGCGGACGAGTTCGTCACCATCGCCAAATTCCGCGCCTTGCGGCGGCTCTGGGCGCGCATCGAGGCGGCGAGCGGCCTCACGCCCGCCCCCATCCACATCCATGCGGAAACCGCCTGGCGCATGGCGACGCGCCGCGACCCCTGGAACAATCTGCTGCGGACGACGCTCGCCGCTTTCGGAGCCGCGATCGGCGGCGCGGACGCGATCACCGTCCTGCCCTTCACCCAGGCGCTGGGGACGCCGGACGAATTCGCCCGGCGCCTCGCGCGCGACACGCAGCTCGTCCTTCAGGAGGAATCCCACGTCCACATCGTCGACGATCCCGCCAGCGGCGCCGGCGGCATCGAAGCGTTGACGGAAGGCTTGTGCGAGCGCGCCTGGAGCGTGTTCCAGCAGATCGAAGCCGAAGGCGGTCTCGCGGCGGCGCTCGAAAAGGGTTCCTTCCAGGGGCGAGTGGCGGAGACCGCCGCCCGGCGCGCGCAAAATATCGCGCGGGCGCGCGACAAGATCACCGGGGCCAATGAATTCCCCGATATCGGCGAAGCGCCCGTCTCTGTCCTCGCGCCGCTCGACGCGTCGAGCTTCGATGTCGCGCCCGCCGACGGCGCGCTGAGGACGCCGCCGCTACGCGCACGCCGGCTGGCCGAACCTTTCGAGGGGTTGCGCGACCGCTCCGACGAGGCGCTGGCGGCGGGCGGCGCGCGGCCGCGCGTGTTTCTCGCCAATCTCGGCTCCGTCGCGGCCTTCACGACGCGGGCCAATTTCGCCAAGAATTTTTTCGAGGCGGGCGGAATCGAGGCGATCTTCGGCGAGGAGAACGCCGCTCTGGCCGAGGCCTTCCGCGCGAGCGGCGCGAAGCTCGCCTGCCTCTGCTCGTCGGACGCAATCTATGCCGAAAAAGCCGAACAGGCCGCCCATGAGCTCGCCGAAGCCGGCGCCCGCGTCTACCTCGCCGGCCGGCCGGGAGAGGCGGAGGCGCGCCTGCGCGCGGCCGGCGTCGCGGAATTCATATTCGCCGGCAACGACATGTTCGACGTGCTGCAGCGCGCTTTCGAGGCGGCCACGTGATGCATGCGCCGTTCATAAAAGCGTTTCTAGCCGAAGTGGAAACCGGTTCGGTGTCGGAAACGCGTCAAAACAAGAAACTAGAGTCTTTCCGTGTTTCATTAAAACACGGAAAGACTCTGGCGTTCGTCGTGGGTTCGACGCTATGCGCGAGCGGCGCGCTCGCGGCTCCGCGGGAGATTGCGAGCGCCGCGCCGGAGGCCGGTCGGTTCGACGGCGCCTGGACGATCGAGGTCGCGACGACCGTCGGCTCCTGCCCTGCTCTCATGCCGGATTCGATCGACATCGAGGGCGACCGGGTCGCCGAGACGCCGATCGTCATCGCCTCGAACGCTCGCACCCTTCCCTGGGGCTATGTCGAGAGCGACGGGACCTTCGTCGCCCGCTTCACGACGCAGGGTCGTATCGCCCGCGCCCACGGCCAGCTCCGCGGCAACGCCGGATCCGGCGCGTGGTCGTCGTCGACCGACATGTGCGGGGGGACATGGAAGGCGCGGCGCGGCGGCGCGGAACGGGCGGGCGCCGAAGCGAAGGCGTCGTCAGTGAAGTAAGCGGATTTCGGGCTCGTCCGCTTCATGACCAGCCGCGTCTCGGTGTGCGACCCCTTCTCCCGCAGGGGGAGAAGGGACCCGCAAGAATCAATTCTCGTCGTCGTCGTTGATCGGCTGCAGCCGCGACGAGCGGGCCTGCCGCGACGAGGGGATGGGCGTCGCGGGGACAGCGGCCGGCGCCGAGGCGGAGGCGCCGCCGAAACCGTCGCGCTGATAGATATCGTCGCGGAACTGGATCACGCCGTCCGGCGCCGCCCAGCCGGTCACATAGACCCAATAGACCGGCACGGCCGGAGAAATCTTCACGTCGATGCGCTCGCCGGTGCGAATGGCCTCGTCGATATGGTCGCGATCCCAGCCGGGCGTCTCCTTCAACAGGAAAGCGACATAGTCGCGCACATTCTGCAGGCGGATGCAGCCCGACGAGACGAAGCGGAAGTCGTCGCCGAAGATGCCCTTGGCGGGCGTGTCGTGCATATAGACGCCGTAAGGATTGGCGATGTCGATACGGACGACGCCGAGCGAATTGAAATCGCCGCCGATATCCTGCCGAAATTTGTAGTTGAGCGCCTCGAGCGAGTTCCAATTGATCTGCTGCGGCGCGAGCTCGATCCCGTCCTTATTGTAGACGCGGATGTGATTGTCCGAGAGATAGTTCGGATCGGCCTGCATCTTGGGGATGAGGTCCTTGCGGATGACCGAGGCGGGCACCGTCCAGAACGGATTGAAGTTGATCTGGATCGCCTTGGTCTGCATCACCGGCGACTGCCGGTCGATCTTGCCGACGCCGGCGATGTGGTGGGTGACGACATAGCCGTTCTCCACCGTCTCGACCGAAGCGGCGGGAATATTGGCGGTGACGTAACGATTGCCGAGATCGCGCGAAAAGCTGCGCAGCCGCACCAGATTGGTCTCGAGCTGACGCAGGCGGGTCTCGGCCGGCACATTGAGCGCGGCGAAGGTCTGCTGCGCGACGACGCCCGTCTCGTTGATTCCGTGCCGGGCCTGGAAGCGGCGAACGGCGGCCTCGACATAAGAGTCGAACACCGGGCTCGTCCCCGCCTCCCGGCCGATATCGCCGGAGACGATGAGGCGCTGGCGGAGAATGGAGACGGCGGCGTTGTTCGAGCCGAGACGCAATTGCTGGCCGGCGGGAACAGCCGGCCAGCCGCCGCGCGCGACGATATTTTGGAGCTGCGCGATCGCCGACTCGGTCGCCGCCACGGTCTGGGCCGAGAGAATCGGCGTCGTCGAGCGCGACACGGTCAGCTTCGGGTCGGCGTCGTAACGCTGCGCCCATTCGGCCTGTCCGTCGTAGGCGTCGCCCGCCGCGAACGCCGACGGCGCGGCGACTATCGCCGCCAAAGAACCGACGGCGGCCAGCGCCAGCGTTTGTTTCGGGAGCGGCAGCGTGAACAGAGACAATGAAAACCTACGCACCGGAAGCTCCAATTCATCATGGGCCGGTCGGCCGGCCTCGCCGCTCGTCTCTCGCGACGCGCGCGAATAGAATGGCATTCTCATGGTTAAGGAGGCGCGAATAGTCCGGCGTTTTTATGACGCGGCGCAAAAATGGCGGCGGCGGCGCCTTTTCCTACGCGGCCGATCTCGGCGCGCCGGTCCGGACGAAGGCTGCGGCCGTTTTCCGCGGCTTTTTGTAGAACAGGCAAGAGCAGCTCAGCCGGCCGCGCCCGCAGCCAAGTCTTTGAGGAGGTGTTTGGTCGCCGGCGTCACAATGGCGATGAAGTAGGATTCGCGCAGCCTGCGGCTGTAGGCCGACCCGGAAATATAGGCGCGGGCGCCGGCATGCAGCATGAGCGCCTGCGAAGCGTCGAGACTGAGGCGCGATCCCTCCAGCCTCGCGCGCAAGACCTTTTCGAGAAAGTCCCGGCTATCGTCATGGGGCGTCGCGGCGAGCGCCAGAATCGTCTCCTCGAGAGCGCCGAGCCTGTCCTCGATCTCATTCGGCCCGATCGGAAGATGGGCGTTCGTCTCGCGCGTCCGCTCGGGGAGCGCGCGCATCAGCGCCGCGCTGTCGCGGATGAGGCCCGCCGCCATTCCTGTCTGCAGCAGGATGAAGCCTGGACGTATTCGAGCGGCGAAAGGCGCCAGGGGGTCGGCCAGAATGTCGTCGTCGGAAATGAACGCGTCGTCGAAGGTCACGGCGCGCGTCGCCGTTGCGTCGAGAGCGATGAATTTTGTGGCCTGACGGCCCGATACGCCCTCGGCGCCGAGGCGCGCCAGCGCCGCGACCCATCGACCTTCGTCGTTGTCGGCGGCGAAACAGACGCCGAAATAATGCCCATCCTCGATGTTGGAAACCCAGGGCAACACGCCATCGACTCTGAAGCCGCCGGCGACCCTGCGCGCGCGCAGCCGCAGCGCTTCTATGCCGGACAAGGCCTTCATCGGATTGGAGAGACCGGTGCCGCCGAGGACGGCGCCGCTCGCGGCGCCGTCCTGCAGTTTCGAACGCAGAGCCGCATTTTCGGTGTTCTGAAGATACCAGCCGAACGCGTCCTGACACCAGGTGCAAAAGGCGGTGGACAGACATTCTTGCGCAACGACGCTCATCGCGCGAATGGCGAGTCCGAGATCGACGGGCCGGGACTCGCCGCGGCCTTCGTGATGTTGCGCAAAAGCGCCGGCCTTGCCGAGACTCCGCAAGATCGCCAGCGGATAGACGCCGTCTTCGTCAATTCGGCCGACGAGCGGCCGCAGTTCGGCGGCTGCGATATCGCGAACGCGGTCGATGACGCTGTCGCCGACCGGGGGCCGATGCGCCCGACATTCGTCTGCATGCGCGATCACGGCGCTTCTCCTTCAACGCACGGCTTCGACATCGAGCGCGACAGGCTTGGCGATCGTATTGGCGACGGGCGACCATTTGGCCGCATGCGCGATGAGCGCATCGAGTTTCTCGCGCGGAGCGTCGGCGTCGAGCTCCACGCTCACGCGGATCGCGTCGAAGCCGACAGGCTTTGGCGACGTATCGCCCGCGCCCCAGACCGCCGTGATGTTGATGTCGGCTTCGAGATCGAGCGCCAATGAGCGGATCTCGATATTCTGCGCGACCGCGTTGGCGTGAATGCCCACCGCGAGGCAGGAGCCCAGCGCCGCGAGCAAAGCCTCGGACGGATTTGGCGCCGTGTCGTCGCCGAGCAGCGCCGGCGGTTCGTCCACGATATGCGGCGGCAGGTTTCGCACGAAATTGAGATGGCGGAAGCGCCCTTCCGCGACCGTCCTGCATTTGACGGTCTTCACCGCCGCCGGATTTTGTTTTCCCGCGGCGACGAGCCTTTCGAGCCCCGCCTTGTCGATAGGCGTGAGGCAGGAAGTCGAGACAGGAGAGTCGTTCGTCATGGCAGGGGCTTTCCTCAGTCGTGACGCGTCCAGGCGACGCGCGAAATCAGAGCGAGAAGGAGACCGTCGAGCGCGAAGCCGATCAGGCCGATAACCAGCACCATCGCCGCGAGACGGTCATATTCGAGCGTGTCGCGCGCATCGTTGATCGCATATCCGAGACCGCTCGTGACGCCGAGATATTCCGCCGGAACAAGCACGATCCAGGCGACGCCGAGCGCGAGTCTGACGCCGGTCAGCATGTCCTGCGCGATCGCCGGAGCGATGACGGCGGTCAACACATGCCAGCGGTTCGCGCCGAGATTATGCGCGAGTTTGAACCAATCCGGATCGAGCTTCTTCAAGCCATTGGCCGTTGCGAAAATCACCGGCCATATGGCGGCGGCGGCGATCAGAAAGACGATGGCGCCGTTCCAGGTCGGGAAGGCGAGAATGGCGATCGGCATCCAGGCGAGCGGGCTTATCATCCGCAGAAACTGGAACGGCAGATGCGTGACGGCGCGAAACAGCGCGCTGCGCCCGATCAGCACGCCGACCGGCGCGCCGATGACGATGGCGAAGCCGAGCCCGCCCGCGATGCGCGCGAGGCTGGGCGTCGCCGCAGCGGCCGCCGAGCCGTCGAGAAGCATCGAGTAGAAGCGCGCCAGCGTGTGACGCGGCGAGAAGCCGGAGAATGCGGCGATGGCCGGATTGCTCTCGATCAGCCAGCCGCCAACGGCCCAGACCATGAGCAGAAGCGCGATCCCGACGAGCGGCGCGGCGAAACGCAGCGCGCGCTCGGTCGTTAGAGGCGGGAATTTGCGAATACGCACTTCCTCCGGCGCGAGGACGCCCACGCTGCTCATAGCGTCAAGACTTCGTTGCGCTCGAGGGGATCGCCCGCATTGACGCTCGGATCGCGCTTCCATTCCGGATAGCGCTCGAGCGCCTTGCGCACGAATTCGTAGTCGACGAGATCCTTGGCGACGAAGGCCGGATCGAGCTTGTCGAGAAAGGCCCTATCGCCCTCGACCTTGGTCTTCTTCAGTTGCTCGACGATGAGGCGCGTCGCCGACGGATAGGGCCAGGGCTGGAAGTCGATGCGCCCGTTGCGCCAGTCGGGGTGCTTGATCGTCGCATTGGCTTTGTAGCTCGGCTCGTCGCCATATGCGGTCACCGCGCGCTTCACGACATTGGCCGGTGCCGGGAGATAGGCCGCGCCGTCGCGCGACAGGAGCTCGGCGACCTCCGACTTGTGCTGCGAGGCGTAAATCTCGGCGCGCACGATGGCGTTCAGCACCTTCTGCGTCCATTCCGGACGCTTTTCGATCAGAGGCTGCAGAATGGAGACGACGCAGCAAGGATGGTTTTTCCAGATATCGCCGGTGAATCGAAGAATGCGGCCGCCGGCGTTCAACTCGCCGAGCGCGTTGAAGGGCTCGGCGACGATATAGCCGTGAATCTTCTTGGCGGCGAGCGCGGGCGGCATGTCCGGCGGCTGCAGCACTTGCAGATTGACTTCCTTGGGGCCGAGCTGCGCATCTTGCGGCTTGATGACCGGCGTCAGTCCGCTTTGCCGCAGAGCATATTGCAGCACGATGTTGTGCATCGAATACCAGAAGGGCACGGCGAGCTGCTTTCCCGCGAGATCGGAGAATTTCTCGATCTTGCCGTCGCCTTGCACGACCAGCGCCGAGCCGTTGGTGTGAGCCCAGGCGACGATTTTCACGGGAACATGATTGTTGTAGCGCAGCCATAGCGCGGTCGGCTTCAGCAAATGGACGACGTTGAATTTGCCGGCCGCGAAACCTTCGATGAGCGGGGCCCATCCGCGGATCAGCGCGGGCTTTTCGACCTTCAGGCCCTCCTCTTCGAAATAGCCTTTCGCATGCGCGACGAGCAGAGGCGTGGCGTCGGTGATCGGCAGATAGCCGATCCGCACGACGTCGTCCGGCTCCTGCGCAAAGGCGTTCCGGGGAAGCGCGCCGAGCAGAGCGGCCATTCCGCCCATCGCCAGTCGATCGAGGACGTGACGACGCGAAACGCCCGCTTCTTCGCTTGCATGATAAGAGATGCCGAAGTCGGCGCAGAGCTGACACATCGTTCCGATCTTTCCTTATGCGCTCAGAGCGAAGGGAGCGGGCTCCGGTTCGAGCGAGTCGATCAGCCGAGCGCGCAACGCGGCGCGGCGCGCGGCGTCGAGAGCGGCGGGAATCGAAATGTCGTCGATGATGCGCCCCGGCGCGCGCGCCATGACGACGACACGGTCGGCGAGCTCGAGCGCATCGTCGACATCATGCGTGACGAGCACGAATGTGATGGAAAACGCGTCGAGCACCGTTCGGATCTCGTGACGCAGTTCGGCGCGCGTGACGGCGTCGAGCGCGGAAAAGGGCTCGTCGAGCAGCAGCGCCCGAGGCTCCACCGCGAGCGATCGGGCCAGCGCCGCTCGCTGCTGCTGACCGCCGGAGAGCTCGGCGACGCGCGCCTGCCCGCGGCCCTCGAGCCCGACGAGCGTCAGCAGCCGCGCGACGCGCGCCGGAGCCTCTCCCGCGCGCCCGGCAAAACGCAGCGCCAGCGCGATATTCTCGGCGACGGTCAGCCAGGGAAAGAGAAGCGGACGCTGGAACATCAGCGTGCACAACGGCGAGGGCGCGCGAACCTCGACGCCGTCGATCGCCACCGATCCCACGGACGGCTTCGTCAGGCCGGCGATGATTTGCAGGAGCGTGGACTTTCCGCAGCCGCTACGGCCGATGACCGCCACACGCTCGGCCGGCGCGATCTCGAGGCTCGACACTTCGAGCGCGGCCGCTCCGCTACGGCCGAACCGATGAGTCACGCCTCGAAGTTCAATTCGGAATCCGCTCGGCATCCGACGCTCGCCTTTCACTGCCGACTATGACATTATAAGAACGATAGATATTATCAAGTGAAAAAATAGATACCCCAATCGCGCCGCTATTTATCTTGTTATCAACTAGTTATATTATCAATCTTTGATTGCATAGACTAGTTGGTATATCTCTGTGACCGGAGGGAGATCGAAATGACAGCGTCGAGAAGGCGCAGGCTCACGCCGACCGCCGTCGGCGCCGATAAATCGGCGTCTTCGCGCCTCGTCGCCGGCGGCGAGGAGGCGCTCGCCAGAGCGCGTCTGATCGAAGCGACGATTCGCCTTTGCTGCCGCAACGGAATCGCAGCGACCAGCGTGAACGACATCATCCAGGAATCCGGTGTCGCGCGGATGACGCTGTACAATCGTTTCGGCTCGAAGGACGCGCTGATCCTCGCCGCGCTCGAACATGAAACGAGCGTTTGGCGCGCTTGGTTCTTCTCGCGCCTCGCCGAGATCGACGGCAACGCCAGGGAGCGGCTTCTCGGCATTTTCGATATTCTCGCGGAGTGGTTCCGTCGCGATGATTATCTCGGTTGCGCGCTGATGAACGCGGCCATCGAGTCGCGCAGTCGAGACCACAAGCTCAACGAGCTGATCGCATCCCATAAGCGGCGCATTCTCGAACAAATGCGCGCGCTCGCAGCCGCCGCCGATGTGGACGACGTCGAGATGACGGCGCAGCAATTCGATTTGTTGATGGATGGCGCGATCGTGAAAGCGGCGATTCAACGCAGCGCGGCGCCCGCGATCGAAGCGCGCGAAATCGCGACGGCGCTGCTCTCGCCATAGCGCGCCGGCCCGTCAGGCAATCCGCTTTTCGAGCTCGACCACCCGGTCGACGAAGACCGACTGATCGGGCGCGAGCGCCGCCGCCTCTCGAGCCGCGGTGAGCGCTTGCTCCAACTTGTCGTCCCTTTCGAAAGCCACCGAACGCCACAGATGAACATTCGGGTGCTCGGGCCACAGCTTCGCGGCCTTGGCGAGCGCCGCTTCCGCCCCTGCGAAATCGGCGAGCAGCATGGCGGTATAGCCGAAGTGCTCGAAGCCGAGCGGATGCTCGGGGTCCAACACCACGGCGTGGCCGAAACTGGCCAAAGCATCGGCATATCGGTGCAGGCTGAGTTGGGCGATGCCCAGAAACAGGCGGAACGAAAAACGGCCGCCGTCGCCCTGGATGGCGGCCTGCAGCGCCTTTTCGGCCTCCTCGAACGATAGGGCCGCCATATGGATGCGGGCGAGAGTGAAATGCAGGTCCGGGCTCCCATCGGTCTCGAGAGCGCGCCTCACATGCTGGGCGGCCTCGTCATATTTGTTTGCGGCGAGCAGCGTCCGGGCCTCGTTGTGCAGTTTTTCCGCGTCGGAATCGGCGAGGCGGGGCAGCACTTCCTTGTCGCTGAGAAAATCCCAATCGCTCAGGCCGCCGACAACTGCGCGCTCGCCACGTTCGATGATCACCACATCCGGACGCTCCGCGCGGATCAGCTCCGGAAAGGCGTTGCGGCCGCCGCCGACATAGACGATGCGACGGAATGATTCGTTGAGAAACGGGGTCATCGCCGTCGCAAAGCTGTCTCGCAGGATGACGCAGCTCGGCAGGTCGGCGTCGTCCACCTCATAGGCGACGATCGCCTGGCGAATCTCGTTGGTGCGATGAGCCGTCATGTGAGAGCGCTGCGTGGCGACTCGAGGCAGGAGTTGCTCGGCGGCGAACGGCGGCTCGGACATCCATCCCAGATCGCCGAGCATAGGGCGAGATTCGTAGGTTACGTCGTCTTCAGTGAGCGGACGCGGCTTGCGTGGATGATCGGCGGGCCAGAGCGCGCGCAACCGCTCGAACATCAGCCGGTAGCCGATATAGGCGCCATAGGCCGACCAATGCGTGTCATTGCGCCGATAGATTTCGACCGGGCCGCCGCAGGCCGCTCTCAGGCAGTCGCGAGGATAGAGCGCTTCGATTCCCAGGTCGTCGCGCAGATGCGCGACAAACGCCTCGCCGATCGACGGCGCGTGATAGCTCAAATGCTCGGGCAGTCCGTCCGGGTGAACGGCATGGGCGTCGGGCGCGACGATGACGATCAATCGGCTCCCGATTTCGCGGCACAGCCGCGCGATGCGGGTCAGCGCGGGATCCCAGTTGCGGGCGAAGAATTCCGGGTTCTGGAATGGCTTGCCGTAGAGAGCGCGCGCGTCGAAATCGGGCGCCTTCTCCAGATAGAAGCGGTCTCGGCCGAAGGCGACTTTCTCGACATGTCCTTGCAGTTCGGAAATCGGGAATTCCAACATCGATCTGATACCTTCGGTTCACTGGCGGGTCAGGCCTCGCGGTTCTGCAAATGCTCGAGCTTGGCGATCAGATCGCCGACATCCTTCGCATTGGCGGCCACGATCTCCGGAATCTTGAAACCCAACAGCCGCTCGATGCGCATCATCAAGACCGTGTGGCCGAGGGAGTCCCATCCGACCACATCGGCCGCGACCGTATCGTCGGCGATGTCGTCCGCTTCGCAGCCGAAACATTCCGTGATCGCGCGCACGACGGGCGCCCTGATCGCGCTCATGCTCCCATCTCCAGATATTTCTTGATGTTTTCCGAACGGCTGGTTTTGCCGGCGGTCGATTTGACGAGCCAGCCGGGCGAAACCAGCACGACCTCACGCAGGCCGAGATCGAGGACGTCGTACACCGCCGTCTTGACCGCTCGCTTGAGGTCCCTCCGGCCCGCCTTGTCGACGAGGTCGGACTCGACGATCACCACGGCTTCTTCGCTGCCCGTCGTTTCCTCGTAGATCGCGAAAGCGACCGTTCGGCCCGGCTTCACCCCCGCAACGCCATTGACGACATGCTCGATGTCGTTGGCGTAGAAATTGCGGCCATGGATGATCAGCAGCTCCTTCTTGCGCCCGCAGACATAAATTTCGCCGTCGATCAGGAAGCCGATGTCGCCGCTGCGATACCATCCCTCGGCGTCGAATGCTTCGGCCGTCGCCTCGGCGTTCTTATGGTAGCCTTCGAACAGAAAATCGCCGCGCACGCAGATTTCGCCGACCGGACTTCCATCCGGCGCGTTCTCCGCGTCGATGCGCACCTCGAGTCCATCGATGGGTCGGCCGCACGACATGAACACCTCGCTGCGGGCCGCTCCCGGCTCCCGCACCAGCGCTCGGCGCTCGGCGCGCAGAGCGTCGGCGTCGACGCGAACCGATCGCGGCTGGGCGTCCAGCGCCGATTGCGTCGTCACGAACACGCTCTCCGCCATTCCATAGCTCGTCACCAACCGGCCCGGCGCGAGGCCATAAGGCGCGAATGTCGCGTTAAAGGCGTCGAATGTCGCCTGCTTGCATGGCTCGGACGTCGAGATCATGCATTTGATGCTCGAGAGATCGGCCTTGAACTTCGCGGGCAAAGTGCGAGTCATATGGGCCAGCGCGAAATTGGGTTGCCAACTGTGAGTGGCGCGATGGCGTCCGATGGCGGTCAGAATCGACGCCGGATTGGCGACCCACTCGAAAGGGTCGAGCGCGACCACGCTCGCGCCTTTCGTCAGCGGCATGATGAACGAAGTGATGAGGCCCATGTCATGGTAGAGCGGCAGCCAACTGGCGACGACGTCGTCGGGCCCGAAGTCGACCGAACGCGCATAGGCCGCCGTGTGACGCGCGATCTGACCATAGGTCAACGCCACGCCCTTCTTCAAACCGGTCGTGCCGGAACTATGTTGCAGCAGAGCGACRTCGCCTTCGKCCGGCGTCGCGCTCGCGACGCCGTCGTCTTCCGGCAAAGGATYCACTCCGGCGACGATCAGAGGGCAATCGACCGGTTCGGCGATGGCTTTCAATGCTTCCGCATTTTCCGCATAGGTCACTGCCGCGCGCGGACGAATGCGTTCGAACAGCAGGCGATGCGCGTCCCAATAGAGACGCGGATCTTGCTTGACATTGGGGAACGGCAGATAGGACGGGATCACCCCCGCCATCATCGCTCCAAGGAACGCGCTGTAGAGGTCGCCGGAATGCTGCAGCACGATCACCGCGACTTCGCCCGGCGGAACGCCGAGCCGCCGATAGAGGCTCGCCCATCGGCGCGCGCGCGCATCGAGATCCCGATAGCTGATCAGTCGAAACCTGTTTCCTCGATAGAGGGCGAGGAAAGGTTTGAACGCCCGATCGTCGACATGCCGCTCGAGCGCTTGAAGCAACAACATACGCCTGTCTACCCCTCGTTGGGCCCAATCAGCATCCGACCGGTTTGCGCCGAACTGAGGAGTATTGGACGAATTGTCGAACTCGCGCGGCAGTGTACGGCTTGCCGACGTGGATGCCACGAAGTCGCCATAGTTGCGAATTCATGACGATAATACAAATAGTTATTTGGAGCAGAGCCCATTTGAATGTGGACGCGGCCGGTCCGGAATGAGGAAGGCCTTGATCGCATTCGAATTGCCGCGGCGGACCCGACCCGCCTCGGCGCGCGACCGATCCTTGCCGAGCCGCCTCGGCGCAAGTCTCGAGAG
>PQAN01000054.1 GCA_003105285.1 Methylocystaceae bacterium | reverse complement strand
CAACAAAGTCGCTCTCGCGCCATCCTCCGCTGACGCTGCGGTCGCGAACGATGCCGCGTCGATCGCCTCCGGCACTTCGATCGCCATCGAGGCCGCAATGGCGCGGGCTCGGAACTTCAGATCGAGGAGAATTTAAAATGGCGACCATCGGCACCTTCAAGAAGACCGGCAACAACGAGTTCACTGGCGAAATCGTCACCCTTTCCGTCCAGGCGAAGAACGTTCGCATCGTTCCCGAAACCAGCCGCTCCGGCGAAAATGCGCCCAGCCACCGCGTGTATGTCGGCAGAGTGGAGATCGGAGCCGCCTGGTCCAAGCGCTCCAACGAGGGGCGCGATTATCTCGGCCTCAAGCTCGACGATCCGAGCTTCACCGCCCCGATCTTCGCCAACCTGTTCGACGACGAGAGCGGCGAGGGCTACAGCCTGATCTGGTCCCGCCCGAGCCGCCGGAATGGCGACTGACCGATATCGCGCCCCGCCTACCCCGGCGGGGCGCTCGCCTGCAAATTTAGAGCGTTGCTTTCCGGGCAAGGCCACGATCCGCGAACGCGAAAAATTGACCGATCCTGTTGAAGAACCCGTTGCATGGACGGACACGGCGTGATTCCATTTTTTCGCGATTTGCGAAGGGATTCTGCCGATGAGGGGCTGCCAATCCGCCGATCAGGGTCAGTTCTTTTTTCGTTCAAGCTGGATGAGAGGGACCCCGAGAAGCATCTGCTGCGTCGGATCGACCTATTCGTGAAGCAGGCGCTGGCGAACGTGCACAGGGAGATGGCGGCCTTCTATAGCCATACCGGCCGGCCTTCTATCGATCCCGAACTGCTTCTGCGGATGCTGATCGTCGGTTATTGCTATGGCATCCGTTCCGAACGCAAGCTGTGCGAAGAAGTCTCGCTGAACTTGGCCGATCGCTGGTTCTGCCGGCACGATCTCGATGACGCCGTGCCGGACCATTCGAGCTTTTCGACGAACCGTCATGGCCGCTTCCGCGACAGCGACCTTCTGCGCGACGTTTTCTAGCGTGCCGTCGGAATCCGTCTCGCCGCCGGTCTCATCAACGGCGAGGGATTTTCGGTCGACGCCAGCCGCTATCATGGCATTGCGCCGGGAAAGATCGATTGGAGTGCGATCGAGAAGCCGTCGCGCGCTATTCGAGAATATCTCGAAGCCCTCGACGACGCCAAGGAGCCGGAAGAAGAGGGCCGTAAGGCGCCCAAGGTGATCTCGCCCTCCGATCCGTCTTCGGCATGGACGGCGAAGGCGAACAAGCGCGTGCAGTTCGGCTATGGCCTCAATTATCTGATCGACAATGCGCACGCGATCATCGTCGACGTCGAGCCGACGCCTGCGCGAACCTTCGACGAAGTGCGGTCCACAAGGACCATATTTGAGCGCACGCGGGAGCGGTTCGGTCTCGAGCCGAAGCGCCTCGCCGCTGATACGGCCTATGGGACTGGCAAATTCCTCAACTGGCTGGCTAAGCGCAAGATTGCGCCGCACATTCCGGTTTGGGACAAGGGCGAGCGTGAGGACGGCACACTCAGTCGATCGGAGTTCGTCTTCGACCCGCTCAGGATTAATACGCCTGCCCTGCGGGCAGGTCGCTAAAGCAGCATCGACGCAACTTCACGGTTCCCGGCACGGACAGTGCATACAAGGGCATTCGGAAATACCGTGCCAGCAACCGCGATTGCCAATCCTGCGAACTCAAGGCGCGCTGCTGCCCCAGGATGCCGGCGTGCCATCTTTTATGCAGCGTCCATGAAGAAGCTCGCGATCAGGCGTGGAAACTGGCGGGAACGCCCGAGTTCGAGAAATCGCGAGACGAACAAAAAAAGGTCGAGATGCTGTTTGCGCATCTCAAGACCACCCTTCGCTTCGAGCGGATGAGGCTGCGCGGGTTCCGCGGAGCCCGCGATGAGTTCCTGATGGCTGCGATAGCGCAGAATCTGAGGCGGCTGGCCCGGCTGGCCGCGCCCCCGCAGCTCGGATCGGTTTGAGGACAGAGGTGCCGAGAAAGCCCCCCAGCGGGACAGCAATAGACCGCCCGCGTCCGACCAATTCCGTCGGCGTCAACTCGCCAAAGGAGGGCGCGCCGCCGATCGCAAGGAGTTTTTCAACAGCATCCAAGAAAAACGCATGGCGCGGAAACGCCCGCGATATATGGAGAAAGCGCGCTTTTTGACCCCTAAAACGAACGACGCGCCGCTGTGCAGCGCGCCTTGGCGTCAGGTTCCATAAAACAAGGTTGCGCCGACACGACGGCGAAGGGGCGGGGCGCGTGGGGCCGCCCCAAAGGCCGCGAGAGCGAGCGCGTCAGTCCCCGTCGTTGGACAATAGGCGTAGACAGCCGGAAAAAAGCGTGACGGTCGATAACCGACACAGCAGATGCCGAGCGTGATCGAAGGCACGCCTTTTGTCCTATCGGTTCTCCTGGACTGCGTCGCCGTTCCCGATAGGCTCGGAGAGTTTGATTACTTGACCGGGGCGAAGCCGGCGAGGATCAAGGCCGGGATTTGTCGCAGCGATGCCACGCCAGCGATGCGCATCGTGATAGAGCTTGATGGCGATGCTGCGCAAGGAATCGCCGGCTACGATCGTATAGACGTTATCGTGCATCCGGGTTACCGAGGTGGTTCGCTTGCCGGAGGTCGCTGACGCTGCGGGAGCGATCGGGGTTTGTTCGATTGTCGCTGTCGGTTCGTCGATCACCTCGAACTCGCCGCGCAGCATGCCCATCCAGCAGCTCCACGAAATGACGCCTGTCTTATCAGGCGTGAATTCGATGACTTGTCGGCCCTTTTTCACGTCGAATTCTAAATTCAGACTCGGCACGATAATCCGATGGTTGCAAGTCGTTATTTGCTTGCCATTGATGATCCAGCGCGCCGGCACGCCTTTGATGAGAACGAAATGGTTCGGCGAGAAGCCCGAACGGATAACGTCCATCGTGATCGTTTGGAACGCCGGCCGCGCTGCCGGCATGGGCGTCGGTTGCGGTGTCGTGGCTGGCGTGGACGTCGGTTGTGATCGCCCGGCTGGCGCGGGCGACTGGGGACCGGGCGAAAGCTTACTGGTTCTCGACAAGGTGGTAACGATCGAGCGCAGATCGTAACCGGAGCCCGTCAGGATCAGTCCGCGATTGATCATCACGGCCCCGAGCACGACGACGATCACGCCGGAGAACTTTAACAACCGATGTGTCAGCGACCCCGAGATGAGCGTCGTCAAGACGCCGAAGCTCATCAAGACGGGCAGCGTTCCCACGCCGAAGGAGAATAACATCTTCGCCCCTTCGAAAGCGCTGCCTGTTCCCGCCGCCATGACATACATCGCTTGAAGAGGGCCGCAGGCGATCATGAGGCCGTTCAGCAGGCCGATGACGAAGGGACGGTGCCGGCTATGCACTTGCCTTTCGTACACGAAAGCCTGGAGGGGAGCGGGCAGCCCGAGGCGAAATCGGCGCAGCGGCGCGAACAAGCCCAGCATGTTCAGGCCGAAGACGATGAGAAATACGCCGGCCAGCATGCCCGCGACGCCGCGCAACATCGGGGTGAAGGCGACGACCGCGCCGAACAGGCCGAACATCGCCCCGATCGAGGTGTAGGAGAGCGTCTTCCCGGCACCGTAAAGTAGGTGCGACAGATAGGAACGTCGTCCCGTGCGCGTGTCGGCGGCCGTGTAGCTCAGAACGAAGCCGCCGCACATGCCGATGCAATGAAAACCCGTCAGGAGACCGAGCACGAAGATGAGTTGGAGGCTCATGTGCTGGCTGATATCGGGCACGCCGCCCTGGCTGATCCATTCGGTATCGAGAAGAATGATAAGAAGGATGCCGGCGAGGCCCAGGATCAAGCCGGCGAGTTTCGGAAATGTCCGTCGGCGTTTTGCATCGTCAAGTGAAATGAAACGGTAGCCCTGTTGCTCGATGGCCGCGCGAATCTCGTCGATGTTCGTTAAGGCTGGATCAAAAGCGACCGTGACCATCTCCGTCGGATAGTCGGCCTTAACCTTGCTCACCCCTGGGAGCTTGCTCACCGAGACTTCGATGATGTGTTCGCAGCCATGGCAGTGCATGCCGCGCGCGTGAAAACTGAGGTTTGACTCGCCCATCAGTCGAATGCCGCATCGGGAATTACGGTAACGGCGCTACCATGGGCGCCCCTCTGATGGTTATTTTGATTTCCGTGGCAGTTGGGCCTGTATGAAGGCGATCACCGCCCAGATATCGTCCTTGGGCAACGCGTCCTTGAAGGCTGGCATCGCACTTCCAAATTCCGCGCCGCCCTCAGCGACGGTCCAATACATAAACGGGTCCCACTGCGCCATCGGCATCTGTGAGAGCCAGGCGAGATTGCCAGGCGGCGGCGATAGATTGCGACCGGCCTCGCCGTCACCTTCGCCGGTTGCTCCGTGGCAAGAGGCGCAGCTTTGGTCGTAAACAGCAGCGCCACGGTCAACAGTCTCGCGGGTTCGTGGCAACGGGTTTCTGAGTGAATTATACGGCGCTGGAACCCCAGACATCATGGCTTGATGATGTCTGGGCATGCTGCCCATCATCCCATGGCCACGCTGGCCCATCATCCCATGTCCCATTGGCCAGTGGCCCATGCCGCAGCACCGACTCCATGGATTTTGAGTTTGCTGCGCCCGGGCAGAGCCGAAAATCCCCGCTACAATGATGGTGACCGTGACAGCAAGAACTCCTGAGGCAAGCGTTTTATTACGCATGGCTGACCCTCCCGTTTGTGCTCAAATTCGCGCGATTCAAAACCGCGACTGGCGCAAGCATGACATAATTACGCACTCATGTATATTAGTATGTATGATAGATCATTGCTCTGCCGCTTTGATCTAAATCAAACTTTATTCCCTTATCCTGGCAGACCCGAAGGTTGGTTCTAACACATGAAGGCGCATGTCATTACGAAGACTCTGCCGAACGACCTTGGTCCTCTCACGGATGCCCAAGTTACTGAATTTGCGGAGTTATTTCGCCTTCTCGGCGAGCCGACACGATTGCGAGTTCTCCTCGCTTGTCTCGCCAAACCCGCCCCCGTCGGCGAAATCGCCATGCGCGTGGACCTGCCTCGCGGTCTCGTAAGCCATCACCTCCGCCTGCTACGAGCAGGCCGCTTTCTTCGCGCCACGCGACACGGCAAGCAGATGATCTATGCCTCGGTCGATGATCGTGTGCGGTGCATCCTCGTGGATTTGGTCGGGCACGTGGTAAAGCCCACGGACGATGGAGATGACCATGAGTGTTGAGCCGGGCGCAGAGCTGCGCTATCGCGTCTCCGGCATGGATTGCGCCTCGTGCGCGCCAAAATCGAGAAAGCGGCAGAGGGGATTGTCGGCGTCGCGGACGCGAAAGTGTCAATCGCCTCGGGGATCATGACCTTGCACGTGGTTGATCCGGCCGCGCGCCTGCCCGAGATCGAACGAGCGGTGACAAGCCTCGGCTACCAACTCGACCGACTCGTTAGCCCTGCAGCGCAAGCCGCAGGGGACGATGATGACAAACTGCCCAAAGACCTCTCTCACCTAGCGCCCGCCTACAAGCACGCGCTCTGGATCGTGGTCCTTCTTAATGTCGGCTACGGCCTCATCGAGGCCGTCGGTGGCTTGAGTTTTACACATCGAACTTGAGCGCGACGCCGTTTCTGACGACCGGAGTGCGTGGAGGGGACGAATATGGAACTCTACGCGAAGGTCCGCATCTGGCGCCAAATCGACGTTGCGCCAGTTCCGGCCAGTCTCCGATCGTCTGGCGAGTTCAGCCGCGAGCTTTCGGCTTGCTGCGCTTTAAGAGCTCTGCAGCTTCAATGCCGAATGCATCAGCGATCCGACCGACAATATTCACCCTCGCCGACACATCGGCGCGCTCAATCGCGCCGACATAGCGAGAACTCAGCTGCGCCTTCTCGGCAAGCGCTTCCTGCGTCCACTTCCTGGCGTGACGCAGGCGACGCACATTCGTCGCTATGACCTCCTCGATTTCCATGCTGGCATGGAAGCCGAGTCAAGAACGTTCATTCCAGGAACGAACATTCCTATTCGTCGACGACCATGCTACACTTGGCTCCTTCAGACTCTGTAGGTCTTCCATCCCAGCGCGCAACGCGATGCGTCGATTGCATCACCGTCGGCATAGAACCCCAACCAATCCTGCGATATAATCCTGCGATCCCGCCATGAATTCGCCGGCATAGAGCGACAGGCAGGTCCGCAATGAGCACGCCAGCCTTCGAAGATCGTCCGCCCCTCACCGAGCACGTGAACGCGTACGACGAACGTCACCTCACGACCTATCTGCGACTGCTGGACGCCTCCGAAGCAGGCGCCGACTGGCGCGAGGTCGTCGCGGTGATTTTCGGGATCGACCCGGAGCGCGAGCCTGAACGGGCGAAGATCATCCATGAGAGCCATTTGGCCAGAGCGAGATGGATGTCCGCCGCCGGCTATCGGCAGCTTTTGGGCGCGCGCCCGCAATAGGCTCTCTTCTAGCCTGCCATAAAAAGGTCATGGGCGCTCGCGGCACGCGATGCAACCCTTTGGGCTAGTTTTGGCTCTGCCATTCCGGGATCGTCGAAGTCGCCGCTCGAGCTACGAGGCCAAGCCGAGGAGCGTTTCATGCCGACGAATTTCTGGAAATCCCCCGATTCCATCAAGCAATTGAACGACCTGGATCCTTCCGGTTTCGCGCTCGAATTCCTGCGTCGGAACCCGAGATATCGCCAGGATTATCGCGAGACGCTGAGACGAATCGAACGCGGCGCCGTCGACAAAGCGACCGCCCTTTCGAGCCTCGCGCGTCGCTGGGGGTTGCAGTTTCGCTCATGACCCGGAAACTCCGGCAGGAAGGGAGCCAGCGCTCTGGCTCCCCGAGATCGACCCCGGCACGCTGATCATCGCTTCGGCGCCGCCCCGCTTCGCGGCGGACGGGACGTTCGATCCGACCGCCTTGGGCTACGTCGTCGCCGACAGGTCCGATGACGGCGACAGGCGGGTCGTGATCGGCGACGCCCGAGGCGAGATTCATCTTTGGATGAACGACGGCGGGCCGAGCCGCCCCGCGATCATCTTGCCGCTCGACGCGTCGCTCGAAATCCGGCTCGAAAGCGCGTCCCGGCTCGTTCGGCTCCTTCAGGGCGGGGCGGCAGGGCCGCTACCTCGCGCGCTACAATTGACCGCGCAGCGACGCGCGCGTCTCATCCTGTTGCTGCACGCGCTGGATTTCCGGCTCGGCGGCGCAGGGCCACGCGACATCGCCGCGGCCCTGATCGACGCCGAGGACGCTACGCTTCCCGCGCTCGAGTGGAAGAGTTCGGCGACGCGCCGCAAGGCGAACCGTCTCATCCATGATTCCATCGCGCTGATGAACGGCGGCTACAAGCGGCTGCTGCGCGCTCTCTGATGAACCTTCCGCATTCTCCGTTTCCTAGGACATCCCAGCGTGCGCCTCGCGGACGGGGGGACACGGACCGCCCTCAAAACTTCGTCCTCCCCCTGCGCTTCTCTTCTCCGCCACGATGATCTCGAAACGCCGCGACCTCCCTGCGGCGCACCTCACCGCTACGGAGGCGTCTCATGCGCGACAAATCATCCGAGGGCGCCACGCGCTTCGTCCGGACGCATGAAGCCGCGCGAATGCTCAGCCTTTCCGCGCGCACCCTCGAAAAATACCGCTGTCACGGCGCCGGCCCGACGTTCCGCAAGCTCGGCGGCCGTGTCGTCTACGCGATCGAGGACATCCAGGCCTGGGCCGACGGCGCCGCCTGCCGCTCCACGTCCGATCCGCAATATGTCGAAGCGCGCGACGCCGTCCGCGTCGACACCGGCGTGCGCATCGCACGCCCGAACTCCCACCGCTGAGGCGACGCCGCCATGTCGCGCCGCCTCCCCGTCATCTCGAGCGAGCGAAGTCGGCTCCACCCGTTTGTCATCGCGACGGGGGACGCGTCCCCGCGCGATCAGCGCGATCTCATGGAGCGGCCCTTCTTCTCTCTCGCCAAGGCGAAACGCACGGCCCCGATCCTCTACGAGGCGGCCGGCGCGCGCGTTGAAGTCTTCGCCATGCCCGAGCACGGCATGGCGACCATATGGGACGCCGACGTGCTGATCTGGGCAGCGAGCCAGATCGTCGAGGCCGAGAACCAGGGCCTCACGACCTCCCGTTTCCTGCGCTTCACGCCCTATCAGCTCCTCAAGGCCGTCGGACGCGCGACCGGCGCCCGCGATTACAAGCTCCTGAAGGGCGCGCTCACCCGCCTGCAATCGACGGCCATCTGCACCACCATTCGCAACGGCGAGCATTGGCGTCGCAGCCAGTTCTCCTGGATCAACGAATGGGAGGAGTGCGTGACGCGCGACGGCCGCGTCGAAGGCATGGAATTCGTTCTCCCGGAATGGTTCTACCGTGGCGTCGTCGACCGCTCGCTCGTGCTCGCCATCGACCCAGCCTATTTCCGGCTGACGGGCGGCGTCGAGCGCTGGCTCTATCGCGTCGCCCGCAAGCACGCCGGTCGACAGAAGCAGGGCTGGATCTTCGACATCCCGCATCTGCATCAAAAGTCCGGCAGCCTCGCGAGGCTCGGGGATTTCGCGATCGACATCCGGCTCATCGTGTGCCGGCAATCGCTGCCCGGCTATCGCCTGCGGATCGAGCACGAGGGCCGGCGCGAGCTGCTGCACATCCTGCCGATCGACTTATCCACAGCCTCTGTGGATAAACCTGTGGAAACACTCGGGACTTCGGGCGCGCATGGTATCGGGATTTCGGGCGCGGCCCTATCGGGACTTCGGGCGCGCGGAAAGCAGCTAACCCTCTGGCCCGAAGAAAAAATCCCGGCTCTTAACTTAGAGTCTAACAGAGACTCTAACTTTTGTTTGCGTCCGGCGAGCGTGGAAAACTCGTCGGAGCGTTCGCTCAATTCGAATCTTCCTTTTGAAAAGAATACGCCTGATACGACTTTCCGTAAATCCGGCTTTACGGACGATGCGACTTTCGAAGCGCCTCTTCCTTTCGGCGAAAGCGAAGGAGGCGCGTCATGATCGTCGCGCTGCTCAACCAGAAGGGCGGCGTCGGCAAGACGACGCTCGCCCTGCATCTCGCCGGCGAATGGGCTCGGCAAGGAAAGCGCGTCACGCTGATCGACGCCGATCCTCAGGGCTCGGCGTTGGACTGGTCACAGCAACGAGCGCGCGAGAACCTCTCACGGCTGTTCACAGTCGTCGGCCTGCCGCGCGACACCCTCCATCGTGAGGCGCCCGAGCTAGCGCGCGGCGTCGACCATCTCGTCATCGACGGTCCACCGCGCGTCGCCGGCCTGATGCGTTCGGCGCTGCTCGCCGCCGATCTCGCGCTGATCCCGGTGCAGCCGTCGCCCTTCGACGGCTGGGCGTCGGCCGAGATGCTGGCGTTGCTCGGCGAGGCGCGAATCTATCGTCCGCAGCTCGCCGCCCGCTTCGTCCTAAACCGCTACGCCGCGCGCACCGTCATCGCGCGCGAGACGGTCGAAACGCTCGCCGATCATGATCCGCCGGCGCTCTTCGCCACCATAGGTCAACGCGTCGCCTTCGCCGACGCCGCGCAGACCGGCAGGCTCGTCTGCGAGCTCGCCGACGACACGCCGGCGGCGCGCGAGATCGTCGCGCTCGCCGCCGAGGTCGGGAGGATCGCGCCATGACGATCTTTGCCGATGTGGATGGCGATCCCTCGTCGTTCCATGACGGAGGCGCCGCATGAACGAGCGCCCTGCAAAGCGCGGCTTCGCGGCGCGTCCCGGCGACGCCGAGGGCTGGATCAGATCCGACGCTCCCGCCCGACGCGCGAACGACGCCGGCGGATTCACCGCACGCCTGACGATCGACGTCACGCCGCCGCTCCGCGGCCGCATCAAGGTCGCCGCTTTTCGGCGCGGCGTCACCGTCGCCGACATGCTGCGCGACCTGCTCGCGCGCGAATTTCCCGACGATCCCGGAGAGACATCATGAACGACAACGAGCCGCAATCCGCTCGCGTCGAAACGCCGCCGAGTCGCGGCGCCGCACCTCTCACCCATGTCGAGCTGACCTGGATCGAGAAGAAGATCGAGTTTCGAATTCGCTTCGGCCGTCGCGCCACAGACAAGATACTCGACCGCCGCCGCCGCATCGCCAGCTTCGCTCCCGGCAGCATCTTCTGCTTCGTCCGATGGGCGTCGAACGACTTTGGCACGGTGATTTCACGGATGGATATTGTCCGCGCCGTCGGAGCCGGCGAGCGCTATCAGACGCTGCCCTTCGTGCGTCCCGGCGGCGAGATCCTGCTGCGCGTCGACGCCTGGCCGAGGGTCGAGCGAGCGCTCCAGGCGATCGACGCCATAGAGGCGATCGGCGTCGATCCTGCCGACGCGTCGCCCGACTATTGGCGGCATTTGCACAACCGTCTCGCTGTCGGCGACGAGCCGCGCGCCTACACGCGTGCGCAGCATGACGCCTGGCTGAAGCGCCGGAGCGTCGCGCCATGATCCGCCTCGGCTATGTCACGGCGACGCTTTCATCTGTGCTGCTGATCGGCGGCCAGTCCTTGGCTCCCGCCACGCCATGGCTCGTCTGGAACGCCACGGCGAGCACGCCGACGGGACTCTATGAGCTTCAACCTGCCGATCGCCTCCACGCCTTAAAACTGGTGGCTGTCCGGCCGCCGGAACACATCGTAAGATTCCTCGCCGACGGCGGCTTCCTGCCGAAAAGCGTGCTGCTCTTGAAGCATGTCTTGGCGCTCCCCGGACAGACGGTGTGTCGCGCCGGCACCATCATCACAGTCGATGGCGTCGATGTCGGCGAAGCGCGAGATCGCGATCATCTCGGTCGTCCGCTGCCGAGCTGGACTGGCTGCCGGACGCTTCGGCCCGACGAGGTCTTTCTCATGAATCCGACCGTCCAGGACAGCCTCGACGGCCGATACTTCGGCCCATTCCCCGTCACGTCGATCGTCGCTCGCGCAGTTCCGATCTGGACCGACGAAGAAGGCGACGGCCGCTTTGTCTGGCGCGCCGCGGTCGACTGACGCCCGCGCGACTCTTCCAATCAAGGAGAATTCCGATGACGCAGATTGGTCGATTCACCCGCACCAAGTCAGGTTATTCGGGCTCCATCCACACGCTGTCGCTCGACGCCCAGATCGTTCTCATTCCCTCCGACCATGGCATCACGGAGAACGCGCCGGACTATCGAATCCTGCTCGGCGATGACGAAGGGCCGGAGATCGGAGCGGCGTGGAAGCGCATCGGCGAGAAGGCCGGCGACTATGTGTCATTGCTCCTCGACGATCCTGCCCTGACGCAGCCGATCCGCGCCAATTTGTTCCAATCGAGCGAAGACAAGGCGAGCTGGATTCTGCACTGGACCCGACTCCAGAAGCGCAGCGAGCGGGATTGATGACATGCGTCCCGCACTCTCGCTCATGATCGCATCGGACCGCCTGAACCGGGCCTGCACGCGTGCGCGATTCACGTTCCTTCTCCTTATCGGCCTCGCCCCAGCCTGCACACTGGGCGGAGTCCTGCCTGCAAAGGCAGCGCCGAGCGAGCAACCGACGGATGGCGATCGCTATGCCGACCATGTCACAGAGGCAGCGCGGCGCTTCGGCATTCCCGCGGAATGGATCCGTGCCGTCATGAAGATCGAGAGCCTCGTGCAGCGAGACGCCGTCTCGGTCAAAGGCGCGATGGGGCTCATGCAGATCATGCCCGGCACCTGGTCGGAGCTGCGCGCCCGTTACGCTCTTGCCAGCGATCCTTTCGATCCGCACGACAACATCCTCGCGGGCGCGGCCTATCTTCGGGAGTTGCACGATCGCTACGGCTCGCCCGGCTTCCTCGCCGCCTATAATGCGGGACCGCGCCGCTACGAGGATTATCTCGACGGGCGCCGGTCATTGCCATCCGAGACCGTCGCCTATGTCGCGGCCCTCGCCCCTCTCATCGAGGGAAATGATAGCGCTCGACCCGCCATTCGCTCCGTCTCTGGTCTGTCGCTGTGGATAAAGGCGCCGCTGTTCGTCGGACGGGACGACATCAGACGCGCCGCCATTCATCCGGCGCCAAGTCGGACCGCAACCGACACGACAGCTGTCGCCGTCACGCGCGATCTGTCCGCCATCGCGCCTCGCTCAGACGGCCTGTTCGTCGCGCTCTCGTCGACGGAGCACGTGCAATGAGCCAGCACCGCTGTTGCAGTCGGACTGCCGACCTTCGTGCATCGACGGGCCTCATCGCCGTCCTTCGCCCGGTGTTGAAAACGTGCAAACGCATTGTGAGCGCCATTCGCGGCGGCTTCGCACTCCAGCGTTTCAGAGCGCAATGTCGCGAAGAGAGAACGGCGGAAGGCAATTCAGCGCAGAACACGACCGGGCTAAGGCGAGATAAAAGCGCCTGCCACGCCGGCAGACAAGTCGCTGTCGCGACTCGTCTTTCGTCGGGCAGGCCGGTCGGTCGTTGGCAGGTTTCGGCAAATCCTCGTGGAGTTACAAGGCTTCGACCTGCACACTACGTTCTGGCGGCTGCCGCTCGCCCCGGCGAGGCCCTCAGATGAGCCGGGAGGAGAACGACCTCCGCATCAGGCCGGGCCGGGTCCGCTCGACACGCGCGCCGAAGCCGAAGAGCTTCGTCGCCGAGGTTCTGAAAGCGGCGCGCAAGGCCGGACCTGCGACGTCGCAAAGCGGCGCGCGATCCGCTGCCCCCGGCAGCTCCGGCTTTGGGCGCGGGCGCGCCGCCTTCGGCCGCGCCCGCCTCTTCGATCCCGGCCGCCGCGTCGTCGTCAAGGCGCGCGTCGTCCGCCACACGGGGCGCAGCTTCCGATCAGCGCCGCTTTCCGCGCATTTTGCCTATCTGAAGCGCGAGGGGGTCAGCCGCGAAGGAGAGAACGGCATGATGTTCGATGCCGCGAACAATCACGCCGACGATCGGGCCTTCGCCGAGCGCTGCGAAGACGACCGACATCATTTCCGGTTCATCGTCTCGCCCGAGGACGCCGGCGAGATGACCGATCTCAAATCCTTTACCCGCGACCTCGTCGGGCAGATGGAGGCCGATCTCGGAACGAAGCTCGACTGGGTCGCCGTCGATCATTGGAACACCGACAACCCGCATATCCATCTGCTGGTGCGCGGCGTGGACGAGACCGGCGCCGATCTCGTCATCGCCCGCGATTACATCAGCCGCGGCCTGCGCTCGCGCGCGGAAGACCTCGTCGCCATCGAGCTCGGACCGCGTCCCGAACATGCGATCCGCTCGGCGCTCGAGCGCGAGGTCGACGCCGATCGCTGGACGCGGCTCGACGCCGCCATTCGCTACGCCGCCGACGAGACCGGGCTGATCGACCTGCGCCCGGCGAGTCCTGGTCCCCGCGATTCCGAATTGCGCCGCCTGATGGTCGGCCGGGCGCAAAAGCTCGAGCGTATGGGACTCGCCGCCTCCGCCGGTCCCGGCCGATGGATGATCGGACTGGAAGCCGAACGAACGCTGCGCGATCTCGGAATGCGCGGCGACATCATCAAAACCATGCACCGCGCCTTCACCGAGCGCGGCCAGGATCGCTGCGTTGGTGATTATTCCATAGATGCGGCGCCTTCGGAGTCGCCGATCCTCGGGCGACTGGTCGACAAGGGACTGCACGACGAGCTGAATGGAGAAGCCTATGCCGTCATCGACGGGACCGACGGCCGCGCCCATCATGTCCGCTTCCGCGGCGTCGAGGCGTTCGACCATGCTCCGCCGATCGGCGGCGTCGTCGAGGTGCGGCGCTTCGGCGGCGCCGACGATCCGCAGCCGACGCTCGTGCTGGCGACACGCTCGGACTTCGATCTCGACCGCCTGGTCGACGCATCCGGCGCGACCTGGCTCGATCACCGCCTCGTCGAGCGCACGCCGACGCCACTGGCGATGGGCGAATTCGGCGGCGAGGTCCGCGATGCCATGAAGGCGCGCACGGAGCATCTCATCTCAGAAGGGCTCGCTCAGCGCCGAGGCGGGCAGGTCATTTTCCAGCGCGACCTGCTCGCGACGCTGCGCAGCCACGAGCTGAATGATGCCGCAGCGAAGCTTTCGGCCGAGACCGGCCTTCCGCACACTCAGGCCGCGGCTGGCAATCGAATCTCTGGCGTCTATCGCCAGCGCCTCATGCTCGCTTCCGGGCGCTTCGCCATGATCGACGACGGTCTCGGCTTCCAGCTCGTTCCCTGGTCGTCCACGCTCGAGAAAAAGCTCGGCCAACACGTCTCGGGGATGGCGCGAGACGACGGCGGCATCGAATGGAGCATCGGTCGAAAGCGCGGATTGGGCTTGTGACGATCGGCGAGCGTCGATCACCGGTTCACGACGCCATTATTTTTTCGTCTCGGTTCGCCACACTGCGATCGCGACACGAACACGCTTGAATGCGCTCGGACCGCGTCTTTGTCTCGACGCCTCGCTCTATTCGAATGGAGGCGTCCATGTCCGCGACCAGGATTCTCTGGGGCCAGATCCTCGTCGTATCGCTCATCGTGCTGACGACGATATGGGCGGCGACCGAGTGGACGGCCTGGCGCCTCGGCTTCCAGCCGCAGCTCGGATATCCCTGGTTCGAGCTCGCCCACTTTCCCTTCTATCCACCGCCCGCCTTCTTCTGGTGGTGGTACGCCTTCGACGCCTATGCGCCCGCAATCTTCGTCGAAGGCGGCTATATCGCAGCCTCGGCTGGACCACTGTCCATCGCGGTGGCGATCGCCATGTCGATTTGGCGCGCGCGCGAGGCCGACGACGCCGAGACCTATGGCTCCGCCCGCTGGGCGCGGCCCGGCGAGATGAAGGCCGCCGGCCTGCTCGATCCCGACGGCGTCGTGCTCGGTCGGCACGAGACCTCATATCTTCGGCACGACGGACCGGAGCATGTCCTCTGCTTCGCCCCGACGCGATCCGGAAAGGGTGTGGGCCTCGTCGTGCCGACGCTGCTCACCTGGCCCGGCTCCGCCATCGTCCACGACATCAAGGGCGAGAACTGGCAACTCACCGCCGGATTTCGCGCGCGTCATGGCCGCGCCCTGCTGTTCGATCCGACCAACGGCGCCTCGGCCGCCTATAATCCGCTGCTCGAAGTGCGCAGGGGCGAGTGGGAAGTCCGCGACGTGCAGAACGTCGCCGACGTGCTGGTCGATCCCGAGGGTTCGTTGGAGCGCCGGAACCATTGGGAGAAAACCAGCCACGCGCTGTTGGTCGGTGCGATCTTGCATGTGCTCTACGCCGGCGAAGACAAGACGCTGCGCGGCGTCGCCAACTTCCTCTCCGACCCGGCCAGCCCGTTCGAGCTGACCTTGCACCGGATGATGACCACGCCCCACCTGGGCGATGGGCCGCATCCTGTCGTCGCTTCGGCGGCGCGCGAAGTGCTCAACAAGTCGGACAACGAGCGTTCCGGCGTGTTGAGCACCGCCATGTCGTTCCTCGGCCTGTACCGCGACCCGACGGTGGCCGAAGTCACCTCGCG
>PQAN01000053.1 GCA_003105285.1 Methylocystaceae bacterium | reverse complement strand
ATGTTCGACGTCGCCGACGGAACAGTCGAATTCGCGAACCTTCCCGCGCCGCCCGAAGGCATGGAGATCGTCGGCTGCGACGTCATCATCCGGCTGCGGCCGAAGCGGAAGGGGTGAGTATCGGCAGTCGGCAAATAGGCAGTCGGCAATTTTAAGACTGCCTAACGCCCACTGCCCTCACAGCAATTTCTTCAGTTCCGCGCGCAAGCCCTCCGCCACATCCGGCCGCGCCAGGCCGAAGGCGATATTGGCGGCGAGGAAGCCGAGCTTCGAGCCGGTGTCATAGGTCTTGCCGTCGAAGCGCACGCCGTAGAAGTCCTGCGCCTTGCTCAAGCCGATCATCGCGTCGGTGAGCTGGATTTCGCCGCCCGCGCCCTTCTCGCCCTTCTCGAGAATGGCGAAAATCTCCGGCTCCAGAATATAGCGGCCCGAGATCATCAGATTGCTCGGCGCCGTGCCGCGCGGCGGCTTCTCGACCATGCCGGTGATCGAAAAACTGTCGCCATAATCCTCGCCGACGGCGACGACGCCATATTGATGCGTCTCCTCCGGCGGAACCTCCTCCACGGCGATGATATTGCCGCCGTGCTTCTCATAGGCCTCGACGACCTGCGCGAGGCAGCGGCTCTTCTTTCGCCCGTTGGCGAGCGTCACCATATCGGGCAGCAGCACGGCGAAGGGCTCGTCGCCGATGATGTCGCGCGCGCACCAGACGGCATGGCCCAGGCCCAGAGGCGCCTGCTGGCGGGTGAAGCTGGTCGCGCCGGCCGGCGGCAGATCGGCGACGAGCGCCTCATATTCCTTCGTCTTGTTACGCCGGCGCAGCGTGTCCTCGAGTTCATAGGCGATGTCGAAATGATCCTCGATGACGCCCTTGTTGCGGCCCGTGACGAAAACGAAATGCTCGATCCCCGCCTCGCGCGCCTCGTCGACGACATGCTGGAGCACCGGGCGGTCGACGACCGTGAGCATCTCCTTGGGCACCGCCTTGGTGGCGGGAAGAAAACGCGTGCCCAAACCGGCGACGGGAAATACAGCCTTGCGAATGCGCTTGGTCATGAGTAGTCCGTTGGATCGAGTGTGGCGCCGCATGAAACGGCGGAGCGTGACGCCTCGCTGCAGTCCGGCCAGCGAGCTTTAACCTTCTGCCCGTTAATTTCGAGTGAGGGAAGGCGTCTCCATGGAGGTTGCGGCATGAGGGACATCGAGGGATGAGCATTCTCGTCACCGGCGGGGCCGGCTATATCGGCAGCCATATGACGCTGGAGCTGCGCGACGCCGGCCATGACGTCGTCGTGCTCGACAATCTGTCGACCGGCTTCCGCTGGGCCGTGCCGGAGGACGTCCCGCTCATCGTCGGCGATTTCGGCGACGACGAGTTGGTCGCCGATCTTCTCTCCCGATACGACATCGACGCAATCATTCATTTCGCCGCCAAGATCGTGGTGCCCGAGTCGGTCGCCGATCCTCTCGGCTATTACCTCAACAATACGGCGAAAGCGCGGGCTCTGCTGGCCAACGCCGTGGCGGGCGGGGTGAAGCATTTCATCTTCTCCTCGACGGCCGCCGTTTATGGCGATCCGGATGACAATCCTGTGACAGAGGACGAGAGCCTGAAGCCCGTCTCGCCCTACGGCCGCTCGAAGCTGATGGTCGAGCAGATGCTGGAGGATACGGCCAAGGCGCACGACCTCGCCTATGTCGTGCTGCGCTATTTCAACGTCGCCGGCGCCGATCCGCAGGGCCGCTCAGGCCAGTCGACGCCCAACGCCACCCATCTCATCAAGGTCGCCGTGCAGGCGGCGCTGGGGCTGCGCGACAAGCTGCAAGTGTTCGGCACGGATTATCCGACGCCGGACGGAACCTGCGTGCGCGACTATATCCAAGTCACCGACCTCGCCCGCGCCCATCTCGACGCGCTGCGCCATCTGCGCGCGGGCGGGAAGAGCCTGACGTGCAATTGCGGCTATGCGCGCGGTTTCTCCGTGCTCGAGGTGATCGAGACGGTGAAAAAGGTGTCGGGCGTCGACTTCCCCGTCGAGATCGCCGGGCGGCGGCCGGGCGATCCGGCGGCGATCGTCGCGGGCAACGAGCGGATCAAATCGGTTCTCGGCTGGACGCCGCGTTATGACGATCTGGAGGTCATCGTGCGGCAGGCGTTGGAGTGGGAGAGGCGGTTGCGGGAACGGCAGGACAAAGGCGCGTTCGCAAAGGGGTGAATGACAACCCCGATGCTGCTCGAGATCGCCGCGAGCATTTGAGCGACCTCCGTCGCACGCAACCGTCATTGCGAGCCGAAGGCGAAGCAATGACAGGCGCCCCTTGTTACCCCGTATTCCTCAACCCCGCAGCGACGCCGTTGATCGACATCAAAATGCCCTGGCGGATGTCGTCGCCGGTCTCGCCGCCGCGCCAGCGGCGGATGAGCTCGACCTGCAGATAGTTCAGCGGCGCGATATAGGGGAAGCGGTGCTGCAGCGAGCGCGCCAGCGCAGGATTGTCGGCGAGGCGCTCCGTGGAGCCGGTGATCTTCTCCAGCGCGTCGCCGGCGCGCGTCCATTCCGCCTCGATCTCGGCGAAAATCCGGTCCGCCAGCGCGCGGTCGGGAACGAGGGCGGCGTAGTGACGGGCGATCGACAGATCGGTCTTCGACAGGATCATGTCGATGTTGGACAAAAGCGTGCGGAAGAACGGCCATTCGCGATACATGCGCCGCAACAATTCGAGACGCTCGCCGCCATCGCCCTCGAGGAAGCGCGCGATCGACGAGCCGAAGCCATACCAGCCGGGCAGGGCGAGGCGCGCCTGCCCCCAGGAGAAGCTCCACGGAATGGCGCGCAAATCCTCGATTTTGCGCGAGGGCTTGCGCGAGGCCGGACGCGAGCCGATGTTGAGCGAGGCGATTTCGGAGATCGGCGTCGAGGCGAAGAAATAATCGACGAAGTCCGGCGTGTCGTAGACGAGGCCGCGATAGGCGTCCATGCCCCATTGCGAAAGCTGCTCCGCGACATCCAGGAACTCCGGCGGCGGCGCCTTGCTCTGCGACAATAATGTCGCCTCGAGCGTCGCGGCGACGAGCAGCTCGAGATTGACGCGGCCGATCTGCGGATTGGCGTATTTCGCGGCGATGACCTCGCCCTGCTCGGTCAGGCGAATCTGGCCGTTCACCGTGCCCGGCGGCTGGGCGAGAATGGCGTCGTAGCTCGGACCGCCGCCGCGCCCCACGGTGCCGCCGCGCCCGTGGAACAGGCGCATGGCGATCGACGGCAGGCCCTGGAAGAATTCCGCGAGCGCGGTGGAGGCGCGATAGAGCTCCCAAATGCTCGCGAGAATGCCGCCGTCCTTGTTGCTGTCGGAATAGCCGAGCATGATGTCCTGCTGCGCGCCGGAATTGGTCACGAGCTTGACGATTCCGGGAAGCGCGTAGAAATCGCGCATGATGACGGCGGCGTTGCGCAAGTCCCCGATCGTCTCGAACAAAGGCACGATGATGAGATCGGCGGAGACGACGCTGGCGTCGCGCGGATCGAGCGTGCCGCGCATCATGCCGCATTCTTTTTGCAGCAGCAGCACCTCGAGCAGATCGCTCACCGTCTCCGTATGGCTGACGATGTAATGGCGGATCGACTCGTGGCCGAAGGTCTTGCGCAGCTTCGCGGCCGTCTCGAAGATCGCCAATTCGCTCGCCGCATTCTCCGAATAGGACGCGTCGACGAGCCGTACCGGGCGCGGATCGCTGAGCAACCGCAACAGCAACGCCTGCTTTTCCGTCTCCTCCAGCGCCGCATAGTCCGGGGCGATGCGCGCCTGCGCGAGCAGCTCGGCGATGGTCTCCTCGTGACGATCGGAGCTCTGCCGCAGATCGACTGTGGCGAGATGGAAGCCGAAGACTTCCACGGCGCGAATGAGCGGCTCGAGACGCTGCGTGGCGATGACCTCGCTGTGATGGCAGCGCAGCGAATCGTCGACGATGTTCAGATCGGCGAGAAAGGCGCGGACGTTCGGATAGGGCTCGGCCGGCGCGACGGCGTGGCGCTGCGCCTGCGCGCCGGTCAATTGCTCGAGCGTGCCGGCGAGCCGCGCATAGACGCCGATCAAGGAGCGGCGATAGGGCTCGTCGTCGCGATGCGGATTGTCGTCGCTGGAGCGCGCCGCCAAATCCTCGAGCGCCTGGCTGCAGCCGGCGTATTTGCGCGAGATCGACAATTCCGCGCCGAGCTCGTGCACCTCGGTCAGATAGAAGCGCAGCGCCGTCTCGCTCTGCAGGCGCAGGGCCGTGGAAAGAGATTCGGCGCGCACATTGGGATTGCCGTCGCGATCGCCGCCGACCCATGTGCCCATGCGCAGGAAGGGCGGAATGCGCAGTCCGTCGAGGCGCTCCTCGATCTCCGCATAGAGCAGCGGAATCTGCCGCAGGAAGGTGGAGCGGTAATAGCTCAGCGTGTTGGCGATCTCGTCGCGGACGGTGAGCCGCGCCTGACGCAAGAGCTCGGTCTGCCACAGTTGCGAGACCCTGGCGCGCAATTGCAGTTCATTATGGGCGAGATCGGCTTTCGAGCGCGCATGCTCGCGCGCCATGAGCAGAGCGGAGATCGCATGTTCGGCGTCGAGCAGGCTCTTGCGCCGCACCTCGGTCGGATGGGCGGTGAGCACGGGTGAGACCCAGCCGTTCGACAACACCTGCGCCACCTTGCCGGCGCCGATCGCCGCCTTGCGCAGATGCGCGAAAGTATCGGCGAGGCTCGGCCCGCTCGCCTTTCCGCTCTTGCCGTTGCCCGCCTCGCTCTGCCGCTGCAGCGGATGCAAGTCCTCGGCAATATTGGCGAGATGCGAGAAATAGCTGAACGCCCGGATGACGGCGAGCGCCTCGGTGGCGGAAAGAGACCGCAAAAGAGCGTCGAGCTTGCGGTCGGCCTCGAGATCGTTGTTGCGGCTGACGGCGACGGAGAGCCGCCGGATCGTCTCGATGCGCTCGAAGGCGGCGACGCCCTCCTGATCGCGCACGGTGTCGCCGAGCAGGCGGCCGAGCAGACGAATATCGGCGAGCAGGGACTGATCGCTCAGAACGGCGGGCGAGCTGAAATTGGCGACGTCTGTTTCGACTTGCATGAAGCGTGACGATCCTGGAGGCGACGTAAGTGACCGAGCTATAGCAGCTTTTCGGAACGATTTCGATGTGGGGGGAGATTGGGGCCTGGGGTTGAACCCTTGGTTATCTGGAATGAAGCATGATATTAAATTTCGACTTGCTACTCACTATTCGAGTGGCATATAAAGCGATCAGGCTGGAGCTCAGCCGCGTTTTGGACGAGTGAGCCGATTCATTCCACCAAGCCGCATAAGCGTCGGCGTGAGCCGACTCCTGTCATTGCGGAGTTGTTCGTTTGTATAGACCGCTCGACGCTATTTTGCTGGATGACGAGTCTCCGACCAAAAAGCTGTATTCCATGCTCGATCGCCACCCGATGGCCGACGCTATTGTGATGAATGCGAGCGAATGAAAAGCATTTCGCTGGTTCACGAATATGAACTCCTACGGACTTATTACTATAACGCTCCGCCGCTGTCGGAGGCTACGACGAAGCCGCTTTCGAGGTCGCACTTGAATTTGGCGACAACTGAGCGCTTTCGACTGAACGAATCGCTTTATGATCAATTGGTCTTGAAGTGGCTTACCGAAATGGCGCGGCTTTGTCGAAAACTCCATATTGGAGCAATTTTCTTGGGCGGCCGCCAATCACCTGGAGCGTGCCCGATAGTAATGACTAGTCAAGCCGCTTGGAATAGGTGACCTCCGTGTCTCAAGATAGCGCAGAAAACCGATCGAATGATCCACCCGAGGCATATGACAAGATATGCCTATTCATTCATAGAACTGCGGTGGTTATGGTGGATGGAGAGGTTGTGACTTGTGCAAACATGTTCGCGGAAAATGTAGGCCAACTGGGTCGGCCGAACTCATTTCTCTCAATTTGGGACGGGGAAAGAATGCAATCCGTTCGAAACTCGCTCAACACAAAATTCGAATGGAAACAGTGTCAGACGTGCTGGTTCAGAGAGATCAGATACCATTCACAGCGCGAAGCTTGGGCGCGCAGGGAATTCTATGAACTGGCAGAGGGGTCTGATTATCGAGCTCCATCTTGGGATTTTCGCCGATACAGAGAGGCAGAAGAAAAAGGCAGGGCTGGATCCCATGACTAACTTGAGGCGACTCATCGAAGCCTATATAAGAACAAAAATAACAAATAGATCAAATTACCTTGCGGAAATTGCATATTCTGGACCGGGCCACCTAGAGGCGGCAAGCGTGTCTATATTTTTTGAGCCCATTCGACTGGAAGAGCAGCACGGATTTGTGGAGTTCGACGTCACCATCGACCCTGATGACTACTCATATGATTATAGCAAATTGTATTATTGCAGCAATCCGGAAGAAAATTTTTCCGAGGAACGAGCAATATGTTTTAAGCTGAGACAGCGACGCACACCAGAAACAGTAAGACTTGTAATTCCAACGGCGTGCTCGCTCAGTGCGTATCTTCGCATGCGCCTAGACCTATTACCATATACTGGTGGACATGTTCTCAGCTCTTCCGCAAGACTTGTGAATGCGAATTGCGACGACGAACTCTCTCGAAAAGCCAAACTGATACTGCAAAAAGAATGGGTTCGCGCCGAAGTATTGCAGAGCGAAGCTGCCTGCCGAACGACGCTCCCCCATTATCCGGAATCACTCAGCTTGGAACTTACGGCCGGCTGCAATCTCACATGTTCACATTGCAGCAGCCACGGCGACGCCGCCGAACACGAACTCAACATTCGTCGGCCGTCGTTCAACCTCGATATGCTGGATAGGCTTGCTCATGAGTTGTTTCCACATTTAACTATGGTGAACCTCGTAGGTCGTGGCGAGCCCATGATGGTGCCTGATCAGCTTTGGAACCGGCTCGCTGAGCACCTCGATCGCTATCACGTCCTAATGACTTGCGTGACAAATGGGTATTTCTTGCGACGCCGTCTAACAGAGAAAGTCCTTCCGCTCGTCGACACGATCACAGTCTCCATAGACGGCGCAACCGAAGACGTCTTTGCTCAAAACCGGGGGAATGGCCGATTGAGCGTCGTTCTAGACAATGTGAAATACTTCAATGATCTACGTCATAAGCTGCCGCTTGCTCGCCGGCCGCGGCTGGGCTTCTCCTGGACATTGAAGCGAAACAACATCCATGAGTTCCCAGAATTCATTCGACTGATCAAGCGCTTTGATCCCACGCTTCTGTATGTCCGCCACTTGTTCGTTTTTCGTGAAAAAGATCAGGAACAATCGTTGTTAGGCCAGCCCGATCTCACCAATCGCTATCTTCGCGAAGCATATGCGCTCCTGGAAGGGAGCGGAATAAAACTCGATGTGCCGCCTCTGATGAAATAGGCGGCGATTACGCTGGCGCCACAGCTTGAAAACCCTTCAGGTGTTCGCGGGACGTCCTCCTTACCATCGCGGCTCCATAAAGCGCGCCTGTACCGTCCGTGACCAATTCGGTTCATGCGCGATCAAACCGGCGTCGCACGGAAGCTCTCGACCGAGTAGCGCCCGCTCCCCGACGAGAACTTCGAGTTGGACCTGATCCAGAATGGCGTCGACATGCACATCGGACTCGACATGGCTCGCCTCGCGCTTCGAGAAACCGTGCGCGCCATTGTCGTGGTAACTGGCGGTTCAGATTTCGTCCTGGCTTTCAAATTCGTTCGTCGAGAAGGCGAAAGTCATATTGGGCTCGCTCCGACACAATGTTCGAACGGAGTTCCGGGCTCACTCTGACTTCGTCGTCTCTCCCCTGTCTGATCCACGGCCCCACCCTTGTTCGGCCCGACGGTCGGCCTTATAGACCTCGCTGCGGCGATATCCTCGAGCCCGAAAGCTCGAGGCCCCCTTCAACAGAGTTCTCCCGGAATGGAAGACGCGTCTCAAATCGCAATATTCGTCGCCGTCGGCGCCCTCGTCGGCGCGGCCTTCGTCTTTCTCGCCCGTTGGTCGGCCCGCTGGCCGCAGTTCGGCGCGCGCCGCGCTCTCGCCTACGCCCTCATCGCCACGGCGGCGCTCTATGTCGGCCTCGCATTCCGCTCGGACCGGATCGGCGCGTGGCTCGGCATCGAGCTGACGGGCTTCGCCGTCTACGCCTCTTTCGCTCTGCTCGGGATCGTCGGCTCGCCCTGGTGGCTCGTCGCCGGCTTCGCGCTGCATCCGTTCTGGCATCTGCAGTTCCATTATGTCGGAACGGGCTCGGCCTTCACACCGGAATGGTTTACGCTCGGCCTCACCGGTTTCGACGTGATCGCCGCGGCCTATGTCGCCTATGCGATCCTGCGCGACGCCGATCCCTCGCTGCGCCGCCGCCAGCCCGCCGCGCCGGAAGAACCCAAGCTGTCCAGAGCCGCGCGCCGCGCGGCGAAGAAGCTCCGCTGACCAACAAGCTCGAAGGCCGCGCCAGATGAACGCTCCCGCCGATTTCACCCTTCGTCACGACTGGACGCTGGAGGAGATCGTCGAAATCCACGATTCTCCTCTGCTGGAGCTCGTGGCGCGCGCCAGCGCCGTCCACCGCCGCTTCTTCGATCCCAATGAGGTGCAGAAGGCGGCGCTGCTCAGCATCAAGACCGGCGGCTGCCCGGAGGACTGTTCCTACTGCCCGCAATCGGCGCATCACCGCGAGGTCAAGCTCGACCGCGTCGAGCTGATGGAGACGGCGGAGGTGCTGGAGGCGGCGAAACGCGCGCGCGAGGCGGGCGCCGACCGCTTCTGCATGGGCGCGGCCTGGCGCCAAGCGCCCGAGGGCAAGAGATTCGACGCCGTGCTCGACATGGTGCGCGGCGTGCGGGCGCTGGGCATGGAGGCCTGCGTGACGCTCGGGATGCTGAACGAATCGCAGGCCGAGCGCCTCGTCGCGGCCGGGCTGACGGCCTATAACCACAACCTCGACACCGGCCCCGATTATTACGGCGAGATCATCACCACCCGCTCCTATCAGGACCGTCTCGCGACGCTCGAGGCGGTGCGCCGCGCCGGTCTCGAAATGTGCTGCGGCGGGATCATCGGCATGGGCGAGAGCGTGTGCGACCGCGCCGGCATGCTGCGGACGCTCGCCTCTTTCGATCCGCATCCGGAGAGCGTGCCGATCAACACGCTCGTCGCCGTCGAGGGCACGCCGCTCGCCGGGCGAGAGCAGGTCGATTCGCTCGATCTGGTGCGCATGATCGCCACGACGCGCATCCTCATGCCGAAATCGCGCGTGCGCCTCTCCGCGGGGCGCTCGTTCCTCTCCAGGGAGGCGCAGATCCTCTGCCTCGTGGCGGGCGCCAATTCGATCTTCTACGGCGAAAAGCTGCTGACGACGGGAAACGCCGGGATCGACGCCGACGACGCGCTGTTCTCCGCGCTGGCGGCGAGAGACGAGAACGCTTGTCGCCGCGCCCGATAGGGCCGCCGAGGCGAGCCTGAAGGCTCGCATATACCGCCCGAGGTCAGAATCGGAGGGACGATGCACGGCCAGGACCGCTTTCTTCTCGCCGGCGTCATGGGCTGGCCGATCGCTCATTCGCGCTCGCCGAAGATCCACAATTACTGGCTCGCCCGCTACGGCCTCGCGGGCGTCTATGCGCCGCTCGCCATAGAGCCCGGCCGTCTCGGCCCGGCGCTCCGCGCATTGCCCGCGTTGAATTTTTCGGGCTGCAACCTCACCATTCCGCATAAGGAGGCCGCGCTCGCGCTCGTCGACCGGGTCGACGAGAGCGCCGCGCGCATCGGCGCGATCAATTGCGTCGTCGTCCTGGAGGACGGCGCGCTCGAGGGCCGCAATTACGACGGGTTCGGCTTCGTCGCCTCGCTCCATGCGGCCGCGCCCATGTGGCGCGCCGGCTCCGGCGCGGCCGTCGTCATCGGCGCGGGCGGTGGCTCCCGCGCGATCGTCGCCGGGCTCGTCGACGACGGCGCGACGGAAATCCGGCTGTTCAATCGCACGCTCGAACGCGCGCGGAAACTCGCGGAAGACTTCGGCCCGCCCGTCGCCGCCTATCCCTGGGAGGAGCGCGAAGCCGGCCTCGCCGGCGCCGGCCTGCTCGTCAACGCCACGAGTCAGGGAATGGTCGGCCAGCCGCCGCTCGAACTGTCGCTCGACGCCCTGCCCGGCGCGGCGCTGGTCGCCGACATCGTCTATGCGCCGCTGGAGACGGCCCTGCTCGCCGCCGCCCGGGCGCGCGGCAATACGACCGTCGATGGATTGGGGATGCTGATCCATCAGGCGCGGCCGGCGTTCCGCGACTGGTTCGGGGTCATGCCGGAGGCGACGCCGGAACTGCGCGCGCTCATCGAGGCGACGCTTTAGCGACCAGGGTCTGGAGTCTTTCCGTGTTTCGACGAAACACGGAGAGGCGCTGTGAAGATAAGGCGAGACGGAGCGGCCGTCAGGCGACGAAAGCGGAAATGCTCAGCCGCACCGGGGCGCTGGCCTCGAAGGCGAGGCGACGCGTCAGCTCCGCGAATTCGCCGGCTTGCTTGACCAGGGTCGAATAGCGCTCGCTGACGAAACGCGATTGCAGCTCGAGCGCGTCGCTCACCGACTCCGCCTTGCCGAGCGCCACGGCCAGATCGAAGACCGCGGCGGCGTTCTCGTTGAACAGGTCGAACGTCTTCAGCGACCAGGCGCCGGGATCGAGCTCTGCGGACACGACGCCGCCGGACGTCGCCGGCTGCAGCGGGGCGGGCGTCGCGACGATGGCCACGGCGACCGAGGTTCCGAGCGCGACGGGCTCCGGAACGGGCTCGGCGGCGATGGCTTCGATCGTGTCGATCGACTCGATTTCGGCCGGCGAGAAGGCGACGACGTCGTCGGCCTCCGCCGGCTCGAGGCCGATCGTCTCCGCCTCGAGCTCGTCCTTCAAGGAGATGAGCTCCTCCGGTTCGGAGAGGGGGGAGGGCTTGGGGACCGAACGCGACTTTCCGGGACCTTTGTGATTCGTAGCCATCGATAAAGGCTCCTTCTCTCGGGCTTTCCGCCGAATGACCGCTCGGCCGGCCGCAGCTCGGGCCGCCGAGCCGATGGATGAAGTCATAGATGAAACTCGAGTTCGACGCTTATCCGGTCACGCGCCTCACGGCTTGTTGATCGTCGCCTTCTGCACGAGGGCGCCGAGCTCCTTGGCCTGCTCCTGCACCGCCTCGACCTGCGCCTTCAGGAAGTCCGCCTGCAGCCGCAGCACTTCCTGCGGGTCCTTGGCCTGGACGAGCTTCTGGGCGAGATCGAAGGCCGCATTCACATTGGCCTCGGCGTAGCCGAAGGCCTTCACGGCGACGTCCTTGGCGCCGCTCTGGAAAGACACCGTGCTGGTCTCGACGGAGCCGAAGGCCTTTTGCGCCGACCCCGTGAAGCCCTCGAAGGCCTTGCGCGCCTGCTCGACGCTCTTCTCGGCGAAATCGCGAACTTCATTGGGAATCTGGTAAATCGGTTGGGTCACGAATTTATCCTTCTTTACGTCCCCCGCGCGTCGACGCGCTCGCGACGGCGAAAGGTACCGCGCGCCGGACTATGCCGCAAGTCATGCTGCGGCGCAACATATTTTGTGCGACGCATCGCTCACGCCGACATTCACCATAAATCCGTCAAAGCTTGTTGAAACGTCACGCCCCGCATAGACCAAGGCGCGTCGACTCTTTAAGTTTCTCTTAACCGAACGCCTGCCGTCGGGGCCCTGCGAGGAGGCGGCCAATGGGCGCCGCGGGCGCTGGAGACGTCCATCGGGACGCAGTCGAGATGAGCGATCAGGACGAGCGTGGGATCGAACGACAGTCGACCGCCGCGCAGATTTGCGCCGATCCCGCTTTCGCGGCGCTGCAGGCCTCGGGCGCGCCGATCCTCGCCGCGACGGGAGAACCCTTGCGGATCGTCTATCTCAACGACTCGGCCCGCGCCGTCTTCGGCGGCGATCCGGAAGCCGTGAGCCGCCGGCTGTTCCACGGCGGCGAACCGGGCGCGCGCGGCCTCGCCGAGCTGGTCGCCGCCATCCGCGACGGCGCCGCGCCCAGGCTGGAGCGTCTGCGCTTTTCGTTCGGGCCGGGCGCCCAGACCGTCACCATTCTCTGCCGCAAAGTGCCTGGTCCGGCCGACCGGCGTCTGTTCGCCATCGCGGCGCTCGGCCTGAGGCCGGCGCAAGACGAGCGCCTCCCCGCCCCGCCCGAGACGGTCGCGACGGCGGCGCCGGCCGAGACCGCTCCCGCGGCGACCGAGAGCGAGACATTCGAGCCGCCGGAAAAGGCGATCCGGCCCGAACGCTTCCTGTGGCGCACGGATGCGGCGGGCCGCATTCTCGACGTCACGCCCGCGCTCTCGCAGGTCGTCGGGCGCCGGAACGGCGAACTGACCGACCAGGACTTTCTGGAGGCGGCGCGACGCCTGCGCCTGGACCCGGAGGGCCGTCTCGCCGAAGCGCTCTCCTCGCGTCGGTCGTGGAGCGGCGTCGAGCTGAACTGGCCGCTGGACGGCGACGACGCCCACGTCCCGGCGACGCTCGGCGCGTTTCCGCTCTTCGACGACGCGCGGCGATTCAGCGGGTTTCGAGGCTATGGCGTGCTGCATGTCGATCGGCTGAGCCGGCCGGCGCAGCCGGAGCCCGCCGCGCCCGAGTCGATGGCGTCCGAACCGGCCGTCCCGGAGCCCGCCGCCCCGGAGCCGAACCTCACGCCGCCCCCGAGCCTGCGCGCCGAGAGCGTCGCCGCGGCGGACGTCATGAGCGCGAAGGTCGTGCCGCTGCGGCCTCAGCTCGGCCTGCAACGCGTCGACGAAACGGAGCCGCGCAGCGAAAGCGACGCGCTGACGCCCAGCGAGCGCACCGCCTTCGACGAGATCGCCCGCACGCTGGCGGCTGCCGCCCAGCGGCCGACGAAAGGCGCGGTGCGCAACCTCATCGAGGCGATCGAGCACGCGGCCGGACGCGACGGCGAGCGGCCGGTCCAGGCGGCCGACGAGGATGCGCTCGCCCGCCGTGCGCCGGCCATACTCGACCGCCTGCCGGTCGGCGTGCTGGTGGCGCGCGACCAGCACGCTCTCTTCGCCAACCGCACGCTGCTCGACGAGTTCGGCTATGCCGACATCGAGGCGCTGCGCGCCGCGGGCGGACCGTCGCGCGTGTTCTTCGGCCGCCGCCTTCAGGATTTCGCCGAGACGGCCTCGCACGGCGCCGTCGAGGCGCAGGCCGAGGACGGCGAGCGGCTCGACGTCGACGCGCGCCTGCAGACGATCGACTGGGACGGCGGTCCGGCGACCCTCGTCACGCTGCGCGGCGCCCGGCCGATCGCCGAAAACGCCGATCTCGCGCGCGTGAACGCCCTTCAGGCGGAGCTGTCGCGCAGCCGGCGGGAGGCGGACGAGCTGCGCGCGACGCTCGACGCCACGGCCGACGCCGTCGCCATCCTCGACGAGGACGGGCGTCTGCGCAGCGTCAATCGTGGGCTCGGCCTGTTGTTCGGCGCCGCGCCGGAGACGCTCGTCGGCGCGAGCGTCGCCTCGCTGTTCTGCGACGCCGACCAAGGCTCCGTCGCCGATTACCTTCGACGCACGGCGTCGGGCGCGGTCCCCGGAGACGGAATTCGCATATCGGGCCGGACGCGGCGAGGCGAATTCATCCCCATTCAATTCACGCTCGCGCCGATCGGCGGGCCGCAAGGCCAGAGACGTTGCGCAATCCTGCGCGATCTCGGACCGCGGCGCCGCTCGGAAGACGAGCTGGAGGCGGCGCGGCGCGAGGCGGAGCGCGCCAATGCGGCGAAATCCGACTTCCTCGCCAAGGTCTCGCACGAGATCCGCACGCCGCTCAACGCCATCATCGGCTTCGCCGARGTCATGATGGAGGAGCGCTTCGGCCYGATCGGCAACAAGCGCTACAAGGAATATCTGAAGGACATCCACACCTCCGGCGCGCATGTGCTGAGCCTCGTCAACGACCTGCTCGATCTCTCCAAGATCGAGGCCGGCAAGATGGAGCTCGAGGTCGAGCGCATCGACGCCAACGCCTTCATCGCCGAATGCGTCTCGATCATGCAGCCGCAGGCGAGCCGCAGCCGCGTCGTCATCCGCCTGTCGCTGTGGCCGCGCCTGCCGCGCATCCTTGCCGACGGCCGGTCGCTGCGGCAGATATTGCTCAATCTCCTGTCCAACGCGATCAAGTTCAACGAGGCCGGCGGGCAGGTGATCGTGTCGAGCGCCTTGACCGACGCCGGCTTCGTGGTGATTCGCGTCAAGGATACGGGCATCGGCATGTCGGAAGGCGAAATCGAAACCGCGCTCGAGCCGTTCCGGCAGATCAGCACCTCGCGCAAGGTGAGCGGCACGGGACTGGGCCTGCCGGTGACGAAGGCGCTGATCGAGGCGAACCACGCGTCCTTTTCGATCAAGAGCCGCAAGAACGAAGGCACGCTGGTCGAAATCGCCTTTCCGCCGCCGCAGGTGCTCGCCGCGGAATAGGAGGGGCCATGGCCTCCATCGACCTCAACGCCGACCTCGGCGAAGGATACGGACATTGGCGGATGGGCGACGACGAGGCCATGCTCGGCGTCGTCACCTCGGCCAATGTCGCCTGCGGCTTCCATGCCGGCGATCCGGAGATCATGGCGCGCTGTTTCGCGCTCGCGGCGCAGCGCGGCGTCAGCGTCGGCGCGCATGTCTCCTTCCCCGATCTCGCGGGCTTCGGCCGCCGCCGCATTCCGTTCACGCCCTTGGAGATCGAACGGCTCGTCGCCTATCAGATCGGCGCCGCGCAGGCGCTGGCGCTCTATTCCGGGCATATGATCACTTACGTCAAATGCCACGGCGCCCTGGCGAATGTCGCCGAGCGCGAGCCCGACGTCGCCATGGCCGTCGCGCGCGCGACGCTCGCCGTCGACGCCAGGCTGACGCTCCTGACCATCGCGCGCAGCGAGCAGGTCGGCGCGGCGGAACGGGCCGGCCTGCGCGCCGCCAATGAAATCTTCGCCGATCGCGCCTATACGGACGAGGGGCGCCTGAAGCCGCGCGGCGAGACCGGCGCCGTCATCGAGGACGCCGACTGGGCGGCGGCGCGCGTGCTCGCCATGCTGACGGAGCAGGCGCTGATCACCGAGAGCGGCAAGCGCCTGCCGACGCCGATCGACTCGATCTGCGTGCACGGCGATTCTCCCCATGCGGTGGAGATGGCGCGGCGCCTGAGCCGCGGCTTGACGGGCGCAGGCTACGAGCTCGCCGCTTTCGCGCCTCCCTGGGACTAGAGATGCTCTACGCCGCGCCGCGCTATCTCGACGCCGGCGAAGCCGCGCTCGTCGTCGAATTCGGCGACAGCGTCGATGCGGCGATCAATGCGCGCGTCCTCGCGCTCGACGCGGCGCTGCGCGCCGACGCG
>PQAN01000052.1 GCA_003105285.1 Methylocystaceae bacterium | reverse complement strand
CCGGACGTGTCGCGATCCAGCCGATGCACGAGAACCGGCCGCGTCTCCCCTTTCGCCAGCGCCTCGAGCATCCCGTCTATGTGCCGTTTCATGCCGGAGCCGCCCTGCACGGCGAGGCTGAAGGGCTTGTTCAGCACCATGACGTCCTTGTCCTCGAACAAGGTCATGTCCGCGAGCGCGAGGGCGTCCTCGGGGCGCGCGCGCTTGACGGCCGGCGCGGCGGGCGCCTCGATCTTCAGCGGCGGCACGCGGATTTTCTGATTTTGCTCGAGCCGCGTCGAGGTGTCGGCGCGCTTGCCGTCGACCCGCACCTCGCCCTTGCGGCAGATTTTGGCGAGATGCGACAGCGCCAGAGCGGGAAAGCGCCGCTTGAACCAGCGGTCGAGGCGAAGCCCCGCCTCGTCTTCGGTCACGGTGAGCGTTTGTACCGGCGTGCCCGCGCGGGCCTCGGGGAGGGGTGCGGTCACGCGATCGTCCTCATCAGGAAGAGTCCGAGAAACAGGGCGCCGATGGCGAGGCCGACCGAGCCGCCGACATAGAGCCCGGCGGCGATCAGGTCTCCGCGCTCCACCAGTGTCGCCGCATCGAGGGAAAAAGCCGAGAACGTCGTATAGCCTCCGAGCACCCCTGTCGTCAGGAACAGCCTGGCCGACTGCGACCACGCCGCTCCTGCTTTGAAGGCGAGATAGCCGGCCACGAGTCCCATGRCGAAGGAGCCGGTGACGTTGATGACCAATATTCCCCATGGGAATTGCGCGCCGAGCCAGCGCACGCACCACAGATTGACGAAATGACGCAGGACGCCGCCGAGGCCGGCGCCGAAAAATATGAGGAGAAAGGTGCGCATGAGCGCCTTGTAGCGTAGCCGGACGGCGGCGTCACGGGCGCTCGTCCAGCCAGGGCGCTCATCGAGCCAAGAGCGAGGTCTGTCCGATGGTTTGCATGCTATTTGGACAAAATGGTTTAAGCCCGTGTTTACGCGGGCCCGAATAGGGTGACGCCGAACGGACCGGCCGATCGACCGGGATCGGCAATCGATCGATTTTTTACAATATTTGTCAAATAGATAGAGCGGATGCTTCGACCCGTCTCCCGGTCCTTCGCCCTTGCGCTCCAGTCCATGCGCGGCTGGGGGGCGCCATGCGATGTGGAGCGATGGCCGTGCGACGACCCCACACCCGCCCCAAGGTCCGGTCGAACCGGCAGGAGATCGACGCAACGGCGCTGCCGGCGCGGTTCGACGGCCGCTTCCTGGCCCCGGACGGGCGGGAATATCCTTGCCGCACGATCGATATGTCGGCCGACGTCATCGCCGTTCGCAGCGATTATGTCTCTCGGATCGGCGTGCGAATCGTGCTGTATCTCGAAGAGTGGGGACGGTTCGAGGGAGCCGTCATTCGCAGCTTCGATCGCGGGTTCACCGTGGCGTTCGAGGCGACGGACAGCAAGCGCGCGCATATGGCGATGCAACTCGCCTGGCTGTCGCGCCATCGTCTGCTGGACGGCTCCGCCATCCGCGGCCACCAGCGCATCGTGCCGAACCACCCGTTTACGACCTTCACCCTCGCCGATGTGACCCTGCCATGCGAAATTATCGATCTTTCGCGAAGGGGCGCGGCGTTGAAAACAGGCGTGAAAGTGCAGAACGGCGTCAAGCTGACGCTCGGCAAGGGCACGCGAGCCGAAGTGGTTCGCCAAACCGAGGATGGATTCGCCGTCCAATTCCAGCGCCTGCTGCCCCTGGAGCAGTTCGACGAAGACATCGAACTCTGATCGCCCGCTCTTCTGCCGGCCGGGCTCGCCGAATGCGAAGCGATTGCGGGAGGCGCTCGCATGCGGTAGACATATTTGAAAATAGCCGTTGTCGGCGCCCGTAGCTCATCTGGACAAAGCGCTGCCCTCCGAAGGCAGGGTAAGTCAAGACGGTTGGGGGATAGTTTCTGAAAGCGAAGCAAAATCAATATCTTGGCGGCGCTTCAGAATGTGAGTTTCTTGTGGTCGGTGGCTGCGGAAGCAAACTGTGATGAGGTCGTAGAGCGCCGTCGGCAGCGAAAGGTGGGGTGAAATCCATACCCTTTGTCAGTCGAATCGACGTTGGGAGTTTCGTGTTTGAGATTGATCCAGTCCAAGCTCAGACACTATCGAGTTCCAAGATGCACCCGTAGCTCAGCTGGATAGAGTGTCGGCCTCCGAAGCCGAAGGTCACAGGTTCGAATCCTGTCGGGTGCGCCACTTCGGTATACATGTACGAACGTCATCCCCGGCTTTTGCATGGCTGGCAATCGCTTGCTCCAGCGCGGCTTTGTCCCCCACAATGCGGATGACATGATCGTCGACTTCAATTCGGTCGATCACAGAGCAAAGATATTCCTTTCGGAATGGCGTCGCGCCAGATGTGATGTTCCGGCGCATGAATCGGCCAAAATTCTCCACAGAAGCCGGATCGAGTTCAGGCGGCCGGACCACGGGAAGGGGCGGAGACTGCGGCCTGCAGGAGTCTATCGCCACGGCGCGGCGGACGCGTGGCCGCATTTGCCAGGAAGGACACATAGCTCATGCAGCGCGCGACATTCTCGGGAGAGTTCCTTGCACATTTTGGCTCTTATCCGAAGAAATGTATCGTTTTGCCCACCGCGAATCGGACAGCGCAATGCTTGCGATCTACGGCATTCCAGCTCCAACGGATCGGCTCCGCGCATGAGCGAGTATCAGTATTACGAATTTCAGGCGATCGATCGGCCCCTCGACCGAACGGCGCAGGAAGCGTTGCGATCGATCTCGTCACGGGCGCGCATTACCGCGACGAGCTTCACGAACCACTATGAATGGGGCGATTTGAAAGGCGATCCGCGCAAATTCATGGAGCGCTGGTTCGACCTGCATCTCTATCTCGCGAATTGGGGCTCGCGGCGTCTGATGATGCGGATCCCCGAGCGCTTTCTGAACCGCGCGGACATCGATCCCTATCTTCACGAAGTCGATGGGGTCGACGTGTGGACCTGCGGCGATCACGTGATCGTCGACATTCACCGTGACGAGGTGGAGCCCGATAGCGACTGGGATGATGGTTCCGGTCGGCTCGCCGGGCTCGCGCCGCTGCGCGTCGACGTGCTTTCAGGCGATTTCAGGCTGTTCTATCTCTTGTGGTTGACAGCCGTGCAGGATGAACTGCTCGCCGACGATGAGGTCGAGCCGCTGCCGGGCATCGGTCCGTTGACGGGCGCGCTCGAAAGTTTCGCGGAATTTTTCGGCATCGATCCCGATCTCGTGCAGGCGGCCGCCGAGTGGGGCGCCGACGGAGCGGCGATGTCCGAAGATGGCTTACGCGATACGCTGGCGGTCATCCCCGAACATGAGAAGATAGAATTGCTGCTGCGCGTTGCTGATGGCGACGCCCATGTAGCCGCCGAGCTTAGAAGCAGGGCTCGCGAGAAACGCCCGGCGCCAGCGGTGCGCCGCACAGTCGGCGTATTGCGGATGCGGGCGCGGGAAATCGCGGAGGCGCGAGAATGCGCCGACGCCGAACGTCGTGAAGCGGAACGGCGTCGCCAGGCCGAGGAAGCCGAAAAAGCGCGCCGCGCTCGGCTCGAGGCTCTCGCGCGGCGAGGCGCCGGCGTTTGGCGCGAGATCGAGGAGGAGATCGAACGCCGCAATGCATCCGGCTACGACCGGGCGGCGAGTCTGCTGTCCGATCTTCAGGCGTTGGCCGCCGAAGAACGAAACCAAAGCCAATTCGCTCGTCGCTTGGCCTCGGTCCGTGCGCGGCACGAAAAGAAGGGGAAGTTCATCGAGCGGCTGAACCGGCTTCGATCCGGCGGCGGCGAGGAGAGATACTGCGCCTGATGGAAACAGAGTCGCTGCTGTCATTCGGACGTTGCCGACGCCGGATCGGCGAGACTGGAGGTCCGGCGACAGTTCATTCGTCACGGCCGCCACGATACGATCCGATATTTTGCAACGCGGCAGGGTGGTTGCGGTCGCGGCCAGCCGAGACTCTGGCGGCTGCGATCCGCTCATGAACGCTTCGGCGGCTCCCGACGGGATGCTACGCACGAGCCTCCCGAGGAGCCTTTCCGTATCGTTTCAGCACATGATGGCCCATGCCTTTGGCGAGTTCTTCCTCCACGAAAAAGACTTTGCTCGCCGCCTCTCGCTCCAGCAACATGGCCTCCTCCTCGTTATGGGTGCGGACGACGGTTTCGATCTCGGGATTGAGCGTGCGCGCAGTCTTCAGCATCTGGCGGACGTTGAACGTGTCGGGCGTGGCGACGACGAGCATGCTGGCGTGAGCGATGTGGGCCTGGACGAGGACGGCGGGGTCCGAGGCGTCTCCAGAGACGGCCGCGAGCCCATCCTGCCGCAGACGCTCGACCAATTCGCGGTTCTGCTCGGCGACGACATAGGGAACGCCCTGATCGGCGAGGGACTCGCCGATACGCCGCCCGACGCGGCCGTAGCCGACCAGAACGACCTGCCCGGACAAATATTTTTCGTCGGTGGTCATCGGCAGCTCCGCCAGTGGATCGGCGGGCCGTTCGAGATTTCGCGCGAGGGCCGAACGGGACCGCATCCAGATCCGCAACGGTTCGACGCTCGCGAACACCAGCGGGTTGATCGCGATCGAGATCAGGGCGCCGGCGAGGATCAGGCTTCGTCCCTCCGGCGGAAGGAGCCCGAGGCTCACTCCGAGTCCGGCCAGGATAAAAGAGAACTCCCCGATCTGGGCGAGGCTCGCCGACACTGTGAGCGCTGTGTTCAAAGGATAACCGAGGACGAGCACCAATATTGCGGCGGCGATCGATTTGCCGACGACGATGATGCCGACCACGGCGAGGCCGCGCAGGGGTTGCTCGACCAGCACCATCGGGTCGAACAGCATCCCCACCGAGACGAAGAACAGCACGGCGAAGGCGTCTCGCAAAGGAAGCGATTCCTCGGCCGCTCGGTGGCCGAATTCCGATTCACGCAGCACCATTCCGGCGAAAAATGCGCCGAGCGCGAAAGAGACGCCGAACAGCTTGGCGGCGGCGAAGGCGATGCTGACGGCCGCGGCCACGATGCAGAGGGTGAACAGTTCGCGGGAGCCGGTTCGAGCGACTTGCCAGAGCAGTTGCGGGAAGACCTGTCGGCCGACCACCAGCATCAGGGCGATGAACGCGGAGACTTTCAAAAGCGTGACGCCGAGGGCCAGCAATAGTGTTCCGTCCCGGCCGGCCGGCGCTGAGCCGCCGAGCCATTCCCCCATGGGCGGAAGCAAGACGAGAACAAGGACCATCGCCAAGTCCTCGACCACCAGCCAGCCGACGGCGATCCGCCCGTTCATCGACTCCAGGGCGCCGCGCGCCTCCAATGCGCGGAGCAGCACGACAGTGCTCGCGACGGACAGGGCCAGACCGAACACCAGCGATCCGCCTGTTCCCCAGCCCCATAGAGAGGCGACGCCGGCGCCGAGGGCGGTGGCGACGGCGATTTGCAGCACGGCGCCCGGCAGCGCGATCTTGCGCACGTCGAGCAGGTCGTCCAGGGAGAAATGCAGGCCCACTCCGAACATCAGCAGCATCACGCCGATCTCGGCGAGCTCGCCGGCGATTTCGGTGTTGGCGACGAAGCCGGGCGTGAACGGGCCGAGGAACACGCCGGCCAGCAGATAGCCGACGAGCGCGGGGAGCTTGATCCGGGCGGCGAGAAAGCCCAGCAGCAGCGCCAAGCCGAGGGCCGTGGCGAGCGTCGTGATCAAAGGCAGGCCATGGGCCCCGGACGCCTCCTTCGCATGCGCCGAATCCTTTGTCGCGATCGTCGTCGGAGGCGCGGAGCTCGGGGGAGCGGCGCTCTCGATTCTGTTCAGTTCGTCGAGCGCCTCTCTCGCCGCGGCGAGCCGGGGATCGAGCGTCGATGCGGTTTCGAGATCGCGTCTCGCGTGCTCTAGGTCATGTTTCTCGCGATAGGCGCCGGCTCTATCGAGGAATGCCGCCGCGGAGCGGGGATCGAGCTCGATCGCCCGATCATAATCGGCGACGGCCCGATCGAGATCGCCCCTCGCCCGGCGCAGCGCCGCGCGTTCGAGGTATAGAGCCGCGGAATTCGGGTCGAGCGTCGAGGCCATGTCGAGATCGGCCAAAGCCCGATCGAGGTCGCCCTTGGAGCGATAGGCCTTGGCGCGACCGCCGTGAGCCGTCGCCGAATTCTCGTCGAGCTGCAGCGCCTTATCGTAATCCGCGATGGCGCGGTCGAACTCACCCTTCGAATGGCGGATCGACGCGCGCTCGATCAGAGCCGGAGACGACCTCGGATCGAGTTTCAGAGCCTTGTCGAGATCGGCGATGGCGCGGTCGAGATCGCCCTTGGCCCGATAGGCGGCGCTCCGATTGACGTAAGCCTCGGTCCGATCGCGCCGGCTTCCCCGATTTCCCTGTCCGATGACCTCCGTGCAGCCGCCCATCCGCGCATCGGGGTCTGCTGCGCTGCGGCATCTCGACCAGCGATCGCTCTCTCCGAGAGCCGCAACATTGAGGAACAGGCAGAGGAGCCCCGCGAGTGGCAAGTGGAACAGCAAGAACACCTCGTATTTGGCGAAGGAGCCGAATGAGAGAAACATCGAGCGCCGTGAGCGTTTCGAGCGCCGCTCGATGCGCGCGTCGCCTCAGCATAGCGCGAGAATGCCTACGCTGGCGATTGCCCGAGAGGCGCCGCGAGAATATCGACGTCGAGACTGCGCAACGTCTGTTCGGCCACGCTGCCGAGAAGCATTTTCGCAACCCCGGAACGGCCGTGCGTGCCGATGACGACGAGGTCGGGCGCCAATTCTTTGGCGACACGGGCTATCGCCTGGAACGCGTCTCCCTCTTCGAGGCGCAGCGACCATCCTGGCCTGCAAAGCCCATGCGCCGCCAGGAAGCTGGAAAGAGTCATGCTCGCGTTCAGGCGCTCGTCGGCAATATATTCGTCGATCTGGGCCCGTGGCGTGTTCGCGACAAACAACTGGCCCTTCGCGAGAGCGATAAAGGCGTGAACAATGGTGACGTCGACGCCGTCGAGCAATCCCAAGGCTTCGGCGGTAGTGATGGCGCGCGCGGAAGGCTCGGACATATCGACCGCGGCCAGCACGCCTCCATAAGGTCGCTCGGCCTCCCTGTTCACCATCAGAACCGGAAAAGGACCTGTTCGAATCACTCGCTCGAGAGTCGTCCCGATGAAGGTGTCGCGCAATAGCTGCTTGCGATGGGTCCCCATCACGATGAGATCGGCCGAAGGATTCCTCGCGGTCCGCAGGACGCCATCGAAGGCTTCGCCGGTCGCGACCACGAGCCGGCAAGGAAGATTTTGCAATTCGGCGAGTGAGGCGACTTGCTCCTTCAAGAACTTGTCGGCTTCGCGCCGCTCCAGTTCGATCAGTTCCTCGGGTTGATCGTCATCGACGACGTGAACCAGCGTCAGCTCTGCGGCGGATCGTCGCGCGAGGAGAGCGGCGCGCCGCAGCGCTCGTCGCGAGCGGAGCGAAAAATCAGTCGCGCAGAGAATTCGTGGCATTGCGCAGCTCCGTAGATCGCAACTCGTATCAGGGCGGCCGACCCTCGAGATGGAGCCGCCGCCGCGGCGATGGCGCGCCGCTTTCCTGGTGACTGGAAGAAAATATGCAGAAAAGCGGGGTCAGCAAGATTGTCGTTCTTCTTGCCTCGATCGTGGCGAGCTGGCGACGTCAAGGTCGAAATCGGGGTTTTCGGCCCTTTCGGCCGCGCGTCGTCATTCCGCCTTCACCACGGCAGGCCGGCCTCGCCGCGGTGGATGGCCTGCGCTTCCGCTGTGAAACGGCCGTCTTCTTCGTGCAGGGCGAACTGCGGCAGAAGCGTCAGCGGCGCCTTCGATCCCTTGACGCCGCGCAGCAGAATGCGCGTCGCGGGGCCCCCGGCGCGGGCGGCGACAGGCAGAATGGCGACGCCGCCGAGCTTCGCGCCGAGGCTCGTGAGACATTCCTGCAAGGCGTCGGCGCGGTGGATCATGACGAAGACGCCGCCCGGCCGCAGCAGGGCGAGGCAGGCCCTGGTCCAGGGCGCGAGCCCGTTCTCGCTCACATGGGCGCGCGCGCGGTCGGGGTCGGGCGAGACGCGCGCGCGGTCGGCCGACAGATAGGGCGGATTGGTGAGCAGGAGATCGGCGGCCTCGTCGGCGAGGCCGGCGGCGCGACGGGCGGGAGGCGATAGAAGATCGGCTTCGAACACGGCGACGCGCGCTTCGAAGGCGTTGGCGGCGACATTTGCGCGCGCCAGCGAGCACGCGGCGGCGTCGATCTCCACGAGGCCGATCTGGGCGGCCGGCGCCCGCAGCGCCGCACCGAGGCCGACGGCGCCGACGCCTGCGCCGACGTCGAGAATGGTTCCTTCCGCGTCGGCCGGCGTCGCGGCCGCGAGCAGGACGGCGTCCGTACCCGCCCTGTGACCGCGCGGCGTCTGGCGCAGCCGCAACCGCCCGCCCAGGAAGCCGTCGGCTCGCTCCGCCTCGGCGTCGGGCGGAGCGTTCGTCGCCGGGCAAACGTCCATGGTTGGAAAAAGTGCCACAGCTCCTCCGATCGGGCAAGCGAGCGCCCGAAAAAGGCCAGGGCAATCGCTTCAGGTTGA
>PQAN01000051.1 GCA_003105285.1 Methylocystaceae bacterium | reverse complement strand
CCGAGTCGGCGGGGCGGCCCGCCAACGCCGCCGCGCCCGCGGCGGCCGTCGCTCCGCCGGTCGCCGCCGCGGGGCCCGCGCAGCTCGCGCTGGCGCGCTCCGTCGTCATCGACTCGGGGATCGCATCTTCGTTTCAGGTCATCATTCCGCAATATCTCGATCAGATCGGCATTTCGCTGACGCGCACGCGGCCGGAGCTCATCGCCGATCTCAATGTGGTCCTGGCCAATATCAAGCCGGAGTTCGACAAGAAGGCCGACGAGATGATCGACAGCGCCGCGCAGCTCTATCTGCAGCGCCTGTCGCAAAAGGAGCTCGAGGACGTCGCGGCCTTCTTCAAGAGCCCGTCGGGACGCAAATATGTCGGATCGCAGCCCATATTGATGAACGACATGTTCGTCGCGATGCAGGCGTGGTCGCAGAAGATTTCCGTCGATATGATGACGCGCGTGCGCGAGGAGATGCGCAAGAAGGGTCACGAATTATAGCCGTCCGTCGGACGARCTCCACAGGTCTCGATATGACGCATTTCGACTATGATCTTGTCGTCATCGGCGCAGGTTCTGGCGGCGTCAGGGCGGCCCGCATCGCCGCCGGCCATGGCGCCRAGGTCGCGATCGCGGAAGAGTTCCGCRTCGGCGGCACATGTGTGATCCGAGGCTGCGTGCCGAAGAAGCTCTATGTGCTGGCGAGCCGCTTTCGCGACGAATTCGAGGATGCGGCGGGCTTCGGCTGGCGCGTCGGCCCGGTCGAATTCGACTGGCCGGCGCTGGTCGCCGCCAAGGAGCGGGAGATCGCCAGACTCTCCGCCCTCTACGCGCAAAATCTCGAGAAATCCTCCGTCGAGATCATCCGCGCGCGCGCCATGGTCGACGGGCCGAACGCGGTTTCCTTCGCCGACGGCCGGCGCGTTCGCGCGCGGCATATTCTCGTCGCGACGGGCGGCGCGCCGGTCTTTCAGCCGGATATTCCGGGCGTCGAATATGCGATTTCGTCGAATGAAATCTTCGACCTTCCGGTGTTTCCGAAGAGGCTGCTCGTCGTCGGCGGCGGCTATATAGCCGTCGAATTCGCCAGCGTTTTCGCGCGCCTCGGCGCGAAGGTCCATGTCGCCATACGAGCCGATCTGCCGCTGCGCGGCTTCGACGAGGATTTGCGCCGATATCTGCGAGCGGGGCTCGTCGAGGCGGGAGTCGATCTGCGCAGCCGCGTCCTGCCGACGAAAATCGAGAAGACGCCGGACGGCCTCGCCGTGACTTTGGAGGACGGAACCGGTCTCGATGTCGACGTTGTGCTGATGGCGACCGGCCGTCGCCCGCTGACGGCGGGTCTGGGGCTCGAGAAGGCCGGCGTCGCGGTGAAGGAGAATGGCGCGATCGTCGTCGATGAATTCTCGCGCACCAATATCCCGTCGATCTATGCCGTGGGCGACGTGACCGACCGGATCAATCTGACGCCGGTCGCCATTCGCGAGGGACATGCTTTCGCCGATACGGTGTTCGGCGGGAAGACCGTCGCCGTCGATCACGACCTCGTGCCGACGGCGGTGTTCACGACGCCCGAGATCGGCACGGTGGGCCTCACCGAGGACGAGGCGAGAGCGCGCAACTCGCGTGTCGACGTCTATGAGACGAGTTTCCGGCCGATGCGCGCGACATTGTCGGGCCGGGCCGAAAAAGTCTTCATGAAAATTCTCGTCGACGGTCCGACCGATCGCGTGCTCGGCGTCCACATCCTCGGGCCGGAGGCGGGCGAGATGGTCCAACTCGTCGCCATCGCTCTGCGCCTGAAGGCGCGCAAGCAGGATTTCGACGCAACGATGGCGCTGCATCCGACGCTCGCCGAGGAGCTCGTCACGCTGCGGTCGCCGAGCAGAGTCCTGAACGCATAAGTCAAATGGCCTCTAAAAGCGTTTCCAGCCGAAGTGGAGACCGGTTCGGCGTCGGAAACGTGTCAAAACAAGAAACTAGAGTCTTTCCGTGTTTCGATGAAACACGGAAAGACTCTAGACGCCCGTGTCACCGGCCCGCCGTCGTTGCGAGCGAAGCGAAGCAATCCAGAAGCCGCCCGTGACTCGTGGATTTGCGTCGTCGCTTTGCTCCTCGCGATGACGGAGCAATAATCGAGCGCCGCCGACGCGATGCCTGCGCCTATCGCGCCTCACGGGAGACCGGGGCGCGGGCGACCGCCGGCCCATTGTCTTGCGCCGCCTGCCCTTGCGGCTCCGGCGCTCCCGGTAGATCGAAAGCGGGCAGGGCCTTGCGCAAGGCGCGCCGCGCGGCGTTGGTGTGAGCTTCCGTCAGGCGGGAGAATAGGAACCCGATCACGATAGCGACGACCATCGTCGCCCCCATGAACATCCAATGTTCCGGCGTGGCGAGCATTCTCACCCAGTCGTCGCTTCCATGCCAGCGGTCGACGAAAGAGCGGATCAAAATCAGAAAAGGCGTGTGGACGCAGTAGAGCGAGAAGGAAAAATCGGCGAGGCGCTTGTGGATGTCGGCGCGCAGCGGCGCCCATCCTTCGCTGGGGCCGAAGCGTATGGAGATCATGAAATTCACGAAGACGATCGCCGAGACGAGGTCGGCGATGTCCTGCAGCGCGGGAAAGGCCCGCAGATAGGGGCCGCGGACGAGGAAGCGGATCGCGATCAGCAGCGCGATATAGACGCCGAGCGAAATCCAGCGCGAGCGGATGAGCGGACGCGGAGCGAGCGTCGCCAGAGCGCCGATCGCCCAGAGCGCATAACCCAACAGGAACCAGCTCTTTGGAACGGACAGCAGCGCGACGAGAGCGAGCCCCAGCGCGAAGCCGAGCGTGCGCGCCAACGGCGAATACATTCGTGCGAAGGGGAGCAGCAGCAGCGGAAAAGTGATGTAGTACCAGAACTCGCAGGCGAGCGACCACAGAGGGCCGTTGGTGCCGAAATAATCGACCCAGATCTGCTGCAGGTTCAAGAACGTCGCGAAGAACGAAGCCGCTCGGAAGTGGTCCTTGAAATCGGCCGTCGCATAGAAGCCGCGGCCGTCGAATAGAGCGTTGCCGGCCCAATCGACGACCAACGTCAGGAGAATTGCGGGCGCGATCACGATATAGATGCGCGCGAAGCGATGAATGAGATATTCGCGCAGAAAGGGTTGCGGCTTTCGCAGATGGGCGAGCACCGCCCCGCCGACGAGATAGCCGGACATCACAAAAAATCCGACGACGGCCTGATGCCCGAGCTCGAAGCTGACGAAGAACCACCACGCATAGACGCTCGCCGAATGCGGCGCGCTCATGATGTCGGCGAGATTGACGAACACATTGCTCGAGTGGACGGCCAGCACCAGAAGAGCGCCGACCCAGCGGCAGACTTCGATGAATTGCGACAGAATGATCGGCATAGAGTCCTCGAGAGACGCGATGCTCGGCTTATAGGCGTTCGAGGTCGAGCTCGCCAGCTTGGCCGGTCGTTTCGGCGCGCCGATCGCGCGAGGAGAAGAAGCGTTGCAGAGCCCGGCGCAGCGCGTCCGTTTTCGCCTCCGTGACGGTCGAAAAGCCGTAGGCCGTGGCGACGAGCGCCGCGATGAGCGTGAATTGAACCGTCCAATGCAGGGCGGTCGGAGACGAATCGAGCCAGCCCTTGCCGAAGAATGTGTTCGACGCGGCCAGCAGCAGAATCACGATGGGCCCATGCGTCGCATAGAGCGAATAGGAAAAATCGGAGAGGCGCCGATTGACGGCGAGCCGGCAGAACGAAAAGCCGCCGTCGCTCGAAAAACGCAGCGTCAAGAGCAGATTGGCGAAAGTCGCGGCCGTCGTGGCGTCCGCGACATGTTGCAGATAGGGGTGGGCGGCGAGCGCGGGGCCGCGCACGGCGAGGCGTATCGCCGTCGCCGCCGCGAGGAAAATCGCCAGCGACAGCCATTTCGAGGCGATGAGCGGACGCGGCGGCAGCGCGACGAGAGCGCCGAGGACCCAAATTCCAAATCCGAACAGGAAAAAGCTCTGCGGGATCGAAAGGAAAATCAACAGGCCGAGGCCGCCGGAGAAGAGAGCGATGCGAAGGCGCGCCGAATAGGCCCCGGACAGCGGCGCGAGCAGCAATGGAAAGACGATATAATACCAGAATTCGCAGGCGAGCGACCACAAGGGCCCGTTCGTTCCGACCGGTCCCGACCAGATGCTCTGGAGTTGAAACAACGCCGCGAAGGCGTGGCTCGGCGCGAAGACGCCGTCCCAGGCAGGCCATTCATAAATGCCCGCGCCGGCGAAGACATGCCGGCCGAGCGTGTCGACGAGGACGCCGAGCGCCAGCGCCGGCGCGAAGACGATGTAGATCCGGCTGAAACGGTGGATGAGATAATCGCGCAGAAAGGGCTCGGCGCCGCACGAGGAGCGCAACGCCTTGCCGCCGACCAGAAAGCCGGAGATGACGAAGAACACGATGACCGCTTGATGCCAGAAGGCGGTCACGAACCACCAGACATAGACGCCGGCTCCATGCGGAGCGGTCATGATGTCGGGAAGGCTGATGAAGGCCGCGTGTCCGAGCATGACGGCGAACGCCGCGACCCATCGGGCGACGTCGATGAAATGTGACACTGCGATCGGCATGCCGAGCTTTTCTCCGAAATCTTGCTGAAGCGAGGCTTGCAAAAAAACCGGCCGGAGTCACCCCGGCCGCCGCGCCGGAGGTCGCTTTCGCGCGCTGGGGCAGGGAATCCGGCGCCATTTTTTTCCGATACGGCGCCATTTCTGCAACAGCCACGCTCCAGCCGTCGGCGAAAAATAGGGCAAAACGGTCGCCACCGGCGCATCGGTCCTGTATAGCTCTCTGCCGGTCGCGCGGGTCGTTCGCCCCGCGCTCGTCGGGAGCTCGGGAACAGTGGAAACTTGGACGCCTGGCAGTTGGAGGAGCAAGCCGATCGAGCAGACGCCGGTCTATAAGGACAAGGCCGCGCTCGCCGATGTCGAGCGTCAGCTCTCCGGATTTCCTCCGCTCGTCTTCGCGGGCGAGGCGCGCAATCTGAAGCGTGCGCTCGGCGAGGTCGCGGCGGGCCGCGCCTTTCTGCTGCAGGGCGGCGATTGCGCCGAGAGCTTCAGCGAGCATTCGGCCGACAATATCCGCGATTTCTTCCGCGTGTTTCTGCAGATGGCGGTCGTCTTGACCTATGCGGCGGCGTCGCCCGTGGTCAAGGTCGGCCGCATCGCCGGCCAATTCGCCAAGCCGCGCTCCGCGCCTTTCGAGAAGCAGGGCGACGTCGAACTGCCGAGCTATCGCGGCGACATCATCAACGATATCGAATTCACCGCGCAGGCGCGGGAGCCGGACCCGCAGCGGCAGTTGATGGCCTATCGCCAGTCGGCGGCGACGCTCAATCTGATCCGCGCCTTCGCGACCGGCGGCTTCGCCAATCTGGAGAATGCGCATCGCTGGATGCTCGGCTTCGTCCGCAACAGCCCGCTGTCGGAGCGCTATTCTCAGCTCGCCGACCACATCACCGAGACGCTCGGCTTCATGCGCGCGATCGGCCTCGATCCCGAACATCACCCGGAGTTGCGGCAGACCGACTTCTACACGTCGCATGAAGCGTTGCTGCTCGGCTATGAGCAAGCGCTGACGCGCGTCGACTCGCTCGAGGGCGGTTCCTATGCGACATCCGGGCACTTTTTGTGGATCGGCGACCGCACGCGCCAGCCGGATGGGGCGCATCTCGAATATATTCGCGGCGTTCAGAACCCCATCGGCCTGAAATGCGGTCCGAGCCTGAGGCCCGAGACGCTGCTGCCTCTCATCGACACGATCGATCCGCAGAACGAACCGGGCCGCCTGACGCTCATCTGCCGTTTCGGCGCGGAAAAAGTCGGCGAAGCCTTGCCCGCGCTGGTGCGCGCCGTCGCGCGCGAGGGCCGCAATGTCGTCTGGTGCTGCGATCCGATGCACGGCAATACGATCAGCGCCGGCGGACGCAAGACCAGGCCCTTCGACCGCGTCATGTCGGAAATCCGCAGCTTCTTCGACGTTCACAGGGTCGAGGGGACCTATGCCGGCGGCATTCATCTGGAGATGACCGGTCAGAATGTCACCGAATGTATCGGCGGCGCGCGCGACATTTCCGAGCATGAGCTGCATATGCGCTACGACACGACCTGCGATCCGCGCCTCAACGCCGAGCAGGCGATCGAGGTGGCGTTTCTCGTCGCAGAACTGCTGAAGGCCGAGCGCCTGGCGCGCGGTCGAGCCGACAAGGATGCGGCAGAGTAGGGGCGCCGCGAAGCGCTCAACGGAACCTGTCGAATAGCGCGAGACAGCGCCGTAACAACGATGGGCGAGTCCACAGAACGATCCCGTTCACCTCCAGAACTTGATCGTCGAACGGCTCGGTCGGCGTCGTCTGCAACAAAGAGCGATCCTCGCCGAGCGCCATCAGGGCCGGTTCTTCGGACGGCATGGCGAGCTCCAAATCCGCATCGACTATCAGTTTGCGCGACAGGTAGTGGAGGGTGACGAGCTTTCGAATCAGCGACAGCATTTCCGAAGGCGCGCATTTTCGCAGCGACCTCGAGCCGACGCGAATTCTATAATAGCCGCCCTGCGGCGTCGATCGGATCAGGATCGCCGCCAGCCGGCCTCGGCCCGGCCAGATGCTCGCGCCCGATCTCGATATCTCCAAGAAAGGTCCGTCGAACACGGTCGAGCGGACCGTCACCAGCCGGCACGGGCCCCGAAAGCTCGCCTTGGTCGCATCGACGTAAGAGAAGGCGCTCTCGCGGCGACCGCGCGCGAGAGGAGCCGGGATCGTCTTGTCGCGAAGCGTGGCGACGAGGAATGTCGCCGCCCGCCGCGACATGTCGACTGTGAAGTGATTGGGGTCCCGATAATGTTCGGGCCGTTCCGCTTCTCCGAGAAGCTCGCTCGAGAAGACGCATGGGAACATCGCGTGCTCTCTCGCGATCCGCGCATAGGTCCGCTCCACTCTGTCGTCGGATGAAAAAGCGTTCGCCGGACCGGGGCGCTGCGGTCTGAGGCAGAGAAAAAGCAGTCGAATCCGATGGAGGCTGCAAAACGCGACGACGTCGAGCAGGGCGTCTTCCAAAATGGGCGTACGGATGCAGCCGGCCCTCATCAACAAAATATCGTTCAGCATATATTCGAAAATGACGAGGTCCGGCCTGGGCGCATCTTCCTGCTTCGATTTCAGTAGACGCAGGACTCCGAATAGGGACCCCGTCGCGCCCAGGAACTGGTTGGTCACATTGTGTTCGAAGGCGAGCTCCTGGAAATGCGCGGCCCAGCCGTCCTGCAATCCGGTATTGGAGCCCCCGAGCAGCAAAATGTTCATTCCGATGTCCTGAAACCGCGACAATCGCCGGACGGCTCGAGCGCGTCTGCCGCCGATCTGCCGGGCGGCGGCTCCGAACGTAGCGTGGACCGGGTCGTTTCGGCCGCCCGCAGGCTCGCGGCGGGCTCGCCCGTCATGGTCCGGCTCTTCGCCGTATTCGGGGAGAGGAATCGGTCAGACGGAAACCGTATGAAACGCTCCCGCGGACCCTTCATAAGCATGGGAGCGCAAGGAATCATCAAAGGCGGGGCCAGTCAACAGAGGCGGCGCAATGGCAGACCCCATGGCGGCGCCATGACGCCGCATTGACGGGGCGGAGTTTGCCGAAGATGATGCGGAGAACGCCTCGATGTGTCCGAATGGCTCGCGCAAGGCCGCGCCGGACCGGACCCGTTTCCGCCATGACTTCAAAACCCGCCACGTCGCGATGGCGCTTTTGCGCGAAAATTGACGATATGCCCATATGCGCCGTGACTTAGACCTCCTCAGGGACTTGTTGCTGGGCCTGGAGCGCGCGCAGAGGTCGCCGCCGGAGCCTATCTTCGTCACGCTCGGGGACGTCGCGCGAATGTTCGGTCGTCTGCCCTCGGAGATCGAGGCCCATCTCGATCTGCTCGTCCGCCTCGACTTCATCGAGGGGCCCGGGGCTTATAAGGACGGGCTGTGGCTTTTCCGCAAACTGACGAAACGAGGCTGCTGGTTGGTCGACAACATTCGCGATGCGCGCAGATGGGGTGAGATCAAAGGGACATATGCTTGGGTGACGAATCGGTGAGATGTCGGGGGCGCCGCTTCTCCTGCGCCGCCGCATCGACGGAGCGCTTCTACGGCCTCGCGCAGGGGGCGAGTCACGCAGGCTCGCCGCGTGACCGGCGCGCGCGCCACCATCTCTTCAGGCGGCTGCGTTGCGCGCGCGCGATCTGCTTGGCTTCGGTAAGCCTCAGGTGGAATCTGTCATTGGGCGCGAGCGCCATGAAACGTTCCGGCATTTCGGAGACGAGAATGTCCGGCCTGACGGACTCGACATATCTCCAGTCTATGTTCGCGGACCAAATGAAATCGACTTCCCGCACGGTCTCCGCGAGCAGGCCCGTCAGCAGATTCGAGCGCGGGCTCGAGAAGGAATCGCCGAATAGAAGCAGTCTTTTTTCATTCGCCGCCGTCGGATTTGCGAATTTGACGTGGCTCGCGACATGTATCTCGCCGCCGTATTCCGGCGTCTCCAGGATTTGCGTGACGCGGTTGGCGTAGACGCGCTCGGCGTCCCTGACCCATTCATATTCCTTGATCGTCTCCCATATCACGGGATTCATTTTGCCGCCGAGATCCATGATGGCGGCGAATTCGCGAAAAGGCCGCGCGCGCAAATCATTGTTCGGCTCCAAGGAGAGCGCTTCGCACAACATCTCGTAGGCCAGCAGGCAGCCTTCGGCCGTCCAATGCGTGTCGGTCTTCCAATAGAGATCGATGTCGTCGCGAATAGCGCGCATCGAGGCGACGAGATCGATCCAGTGGCGGGAGCTGGGCGTGTTCGCGAAGCGCTCGCCGAGACGGACGGCGGGGGCGAGATCGGGATCGACGAGCGGCGACGATTGCTTGTGCCCATAGATCGTCAGCTTTTCCGGCACGACGACATGGACGTAGTCGATTCCGAGCTCGCGGCAGCGGCCGACCCGCTCTTTGATGATCGCATGCCATCTCTCGAGCTTCGCATCCGGCAAATGTCCGGAGTGGCGATCATAGAGAGTTGTCACGAAATTTGCGCCGCCCGTCAGAAACAGCCATCCGTCCAATCCCTCATGCACGAGTCTGTGTGCGTCGCTCATGTCGGCATGACTTTCGATGGCGTTCGGCGATGGACCAGACGAGGTCGGAGCTGAAAGGGACGCGCTGGCGCGCCGACAGGGGCATGAGGCAATATCACAAGTCCTGCGCCCGGCTGAAGAGGATCGCCCCGCTCGTTGGCGTTTCGGAAAGCTTCGTCCGCCGCGCGCAGCCGTAATCGCCCGGAGCGGGCGTCGTCGAGCTTGACGAAAACGGCGGGCGGTTGTTACCCATCCTGCCGGGCGAGCCGATGGCGCGGCCGCTTCTCCGCCTTCGCTGGCGCGTCGCCTGTATTTCGATGGAAAAGAAGGTCAACCGATGCCCTTGCCGGATGCGATCCCCCTCGAGGCCTATTATTCGTATGGATATAAGGGACGTGAGATGATCGCCGTTCGGGCCCCGTCGGCGATGACGGCGGAGGCTTCTGAAATCATTGGCCGTCCGGTGCGGATCGGCGCGCGCCGCTATATGGCGCTCGGGATCGGCCGTCAGGTCGTCGGCCCGATTCAGGCGGGAGAGCCGATCGGTCTCGAGGTGCGGGAGCTGCGCGACGAGGAAGCGGAAAGCGGCGAAGCCGCGACGTCGCTCCGCGGCTGACGAGAGAGTCCTGGATGCTCACCTTCCTCGGTTTCGGACACAGTCACGTCGTCGCGATCGCCAAAGGCTGTTACGAACTCCAACAGGCGGGGGAGGTTTTCGCCGGCTCGCCGCTCCTCGGGCATTTTCTCTATCTGTTCGACGCCGAATTCATGCCGACGCTGACGGACGCCGAAGGGGAGCAGACTCTCAATCCGCGGATCGTGGAGAAGATCGAGCAGACGAATCCCCGCTTCATTCTCCTCACGATCGGCGGCAATGAGCACAACGCGCTTTCCGTGCTCCAGCTTCCACAGCGATTCGATTTCATCTTGGGAGAGGCGCCGGACTTGCCGCTCGACCCCGGCGCCGACATTCTGCCCGAAGCGGTCGTTCGCGAGGTCATCCGGGAGCGCATGGAGGGCACGATCGCCATCGTCCGCGCCTTCCGCAGGTCGTTCGATCTGCCCCTGGCGCAAATGGAGCCTCCGCCTCCCTTGCCGGCCGAGCAGATTCTCGCCTATCCGAAGGAGTTCTTCAAGCGAGTGGTCGATCCGAAGAGACTGTCGACGGAGACGTTCCGTTACAAAGTGTGGCGCATACAGGCCAATCTCTATCGGGAGCTCTGCGGGGCGGAGGATGTCGTCTATGTTCCCGTTCCGGCCGATCTGCAAGACGACACGGGACTATTGGCGAGAGCGGCCTGGGGCCATGACGCGACTCACGCGAACGGCTATTTCGGGCAGCGCATGATTCGAGAACTCATGCTCCGCATCGGCGAGCGTATAAGAGCGGACGGCTGAGCCAATGGCGTCGCATCCCTATTCGGATCTTCCCGATTTCGCCTATTGGCGGCGGGCCGTGACCAATGTCGCGCCCGGCGAGCTCGATCCCGTCGTCGAGCCGCCCTTTCGCTTCGGCGCGCGAGACAAGGTCGCGACGGCCGGCAGTTGCTTTGCTCAGCACATCGGTCGCTACCTCGAGGCCAATGGCTGCAATTATCTCGTGACGGAGCCGGCGCATCCGATGATCGGCCCCGAGGCGAAGAGGATCCTCAACTACGGATTGTTCACCGCGCGCTATGGAAACATCTATACGAGCCGGCAGCTCCTGCAATTGATGGAGCGCGCCTATGGGCGGCTCGTTCCGCAGGAGAATGTCTGGACGCGCGGCGAGGCGCAGATCGTCGATCCGTTTCGCCCGAACATTCAGCCGGGCGGCTACAATTGCGAGCGCGAATTGCACTTCGACCGGGAGCGGCATTTCGCGGCCGTTCGCGACGCCTTCGAGAGTCTCGATATCTTCGTTTTCACCCTCGGGTTGACGGAGGCGTGGCGTTCGCGCGCGGACGGCGTGGTTTTCCCTCTGTGTCCTGGAGTGGCCGGCGGGCAATTCTCGGCGAAGACTCACGAATTCGTCAATCTCGGCGTCGACGACGTCGTCGACGACATGACGATGTTCGTTGCGCAGCTGCGGCGCGTCAATCCCCGCGCGCGCGTGATTTTGACCGTCTCACCCGTTCCGCTCGTCGCCACTGCGGAGCCGCGTCATGTCCTGGTGTCGACGATCTATTCGAAATCGGTGCTGCGCGTCGCCTGTGAACAATTGACGCGCCTCTTCGAGGACGTCGCCTATTTTCCGTCGTACGAAATCATCGCGGGCGGTTTCGCGTCGAAGAATTATTTCGCCGCCGACGGCCGCAGCGTCACGGAGGACGGCGTCGCGCATGTCATGCGCGTCTTCGCCAAGCATTTTCTAAAGAGCAATCCCGCGAGCGAAGCCTTGCGCCGCGCCGTGCGCGCCTTCACGCCGGGCAAGGCGGCGGAGGACGATTCGAGCGCGGAGGCCGTCGCCCGCGCCATGCGGCTGATGTGCGACGAAGAGGCGTTGGATATCGAGCCGACGCGGCGCGATGAGGAGCCGACGCCGCAGGAAGAGCCGGCGGCGCCGGAGAGCGGCGAAGCGCCGACCTCCGCGACGGAGGAGTGACGTCCGGCGGCGATCGGGTGAAGGAGTGTTTTTCCTCTCCTTCATCCTGAGGAGGCCTCGAAGAGGCCGTCTCGAAGGA
>PQAN01000050.1 GCA_003105285.1 Methylocystaceae bacterium | reverse complement strand
GAACAAAGTGCTGGAAGAGCACGCGGCGAAGCTGATCGCGGCGCTGAAGGCTGGCTGACCACTGCACCCTCCGTCATTGCGAGGAGCTCTTGCGACGAAGCAATCCAGACTGCCTCCGCGGAGAGAGTCTGGATTGCTTCGCTTCGCTCGCAATGACAGCCGATGCGAGGATTCGCCTTTTCCGGCCGGGCTCTTCGGCCTGCCGCATCTACTTCGGCCGCGCATCCCATTTCGGCGCGTCGGGCGATTTGAAGTCCAGCTCCCAATCGAACGCGCTCACGACATCGAAGCCCAATATGAACGGCGTCTGCCGGCCGAGCGCCTCGCGCACGGCGCCGAAATCATAGACAAAGGCGTAGACGCCCCGCAACACCCGTCCCTCTCCGAGATCGAGCTCCTTGATCTTGTAGATGTCGGACGAGAACCGTCTGCCGCCGGCCTCGCTCGCCTTGCCTTTTTTCTTCACGAGCGTGAACAGCTTCTTGTGCTTGTCGACGAATTGCCGGTCGACGGCGGAAAGCTCCGCTCCCGTGTCGAACAGGCCGACGGCCGCCGCATCGCCGATGCGCACATCGATCCCCACGAGGCGCCGGTCGGGGCCGAGCAGGCGGAACGGCTTGGCGCGATCGGCCGCGAGCGGCTCCTTGGAAAAGGTCATCTCGCGGCGCTCGACATTCAGAGCGAAGCGCGCGCCCTTGAAAAAATCCAGTCCTAAGAGATCGTCGCCGTCGCCGGCGTCGCAGCGCGAAACCTCATATTTCGCCCGTCCGATATTGTTTCCCTGCGCGGCTTTCAGCTCGACGTTCTTCGCCTCGACATCCTCGCAGTCGGTTGTCTTCCCGGTCGCTCCGGCGGAAACGCTCCGCCCCTTGGACGGCAGGTCCGCGTTCCAGGGCGCGAGCTTGATGCGGGTGGTGGAGGCGCCCGTATCGAGGCGCATCGGCCCCATGACATTGCCGAAACGGACCGGAAGATAGATGCGCCCTCCGCCGTAATCGCTCCGCGTCACGGTCAGCGCGATGACGGAGCGATCCTCCTCGCCGCTCGCGCGCGAGGCGCAGAACGACAGAGCGACGAGGGAAAGAACGATGCGTCGAAAAAGCCTCACCGCCGTGCTCCCGCTCGCGCCCGTCACTCTCCCCCGTCGATCTTCTGGCCGATGAGCGCAATGGCCTTCTGATAGACCTGGGCGGCGTTCCACGCCTGGATCGCCGCGAAATTGGCGTCGCCGGGCTGGTATCCCGCCCCCGCGTGCCAGCCATGGGCCTTGAGGAAATTCGCCGTCGCGGACAGCGCCGCGGAGGCGTTCTCGAGGTCTCCGCCCGAGCCGTATTGAAGGATGTTCTTGGGCAGGAACTGCGTCTGGCCGATCTCTCCGTGCATGGAGCCGCGCGCGCCGGCCGATATGGCGCCGCGGTCGATCAGCGTCAGAAAGGCGTGGAGCTGGTCGGTGAAATAATCCGGACGCCGGCAGTCATAGGCGAGAGTGGCCACGGCCGACAGAGCGTGCTGATTCCCATGCACGGCGCCGAATCCCGTCTCCATTCCCCAAATGGCGAGGAGCGGCCCCGGCGGGACGCCGTAGCGCTGCTGGAGGGAGGCGAACAGCGCCGCCTGGGAGCGCTTGAGCGAGCGGCCCCTGGAGATGATCACGGGACCGCCGCGCTTGGCGAGAAACTGGTCGAGCGTCAGGCGGAAGCTCTTCTGTCCGCGATCGGCCGAGATCGTCGCGGTCGAATAATGCGTGTCGTCGAGGGCCGCGAGCGCGGCGGGGCCGTGGCCTTTCGCGCGCGCCTCCTCGGAAAACTGCCTTTTCCAGCCCTCGAACCCGCCCGCGCCATTCCCGCATTGCGCGGCGTCCGCCCCTCGGATCGTCCACGCGAGCATCGCCAGAGTCGCGACGGCGACCCTGCTGAATCGTTCGCCTTTGCCCATCGAGAAGTTCCTTCCTAACAGTCCGGCCGTGTCGTCATTGCGAGGAGCGAAGCGACGAAGCAATCCAGAGGCCTCGAGGCGGTTGCCGGATTGCCTCGCTTCGCTCGCAATGACGGCCAAAGGCGAGGATACGTCTTTTTTAGCCAAACTCTCGACCCCTTGCGCCGGACGAAACGGCGGCTCGCCGTCCTCGTCCGGATGAAGCATGATAGCCGGTCGTTAAGTAGCCGTGCCTTTGCGCCGAAATTTTGTAGCGTATCGGCGGGTATCTCTGACCGCCTTTGGCGGGAGGATGTGGAGCGAGGGCCTGCGCGCGACCCGAAGGCGGTCATTCCGATCGAGCGGCGCCCCTCACGCGGAAACTTGTCTCTCACCTTTCAGCCATACATTCGACGCCCGAACGCTCGACCATGAAGGAAAGCAATGGCGCGCCATCAGGAGAAAAGCGGCGGCACGGCGAATTGCGTGATCTTTATCGGCGTGTTCACCATCCTCGCGGGATTTTTCTGGTCGCGTACGCCGGGCATGATTTGCATGGGGTTGGCGCTCGTCGGCCTGCTTCATCTGGCGGTGCTCGTTCATGAACAGATCACGGAGGCCAAATTCCATGCGGACATGAGCCCGGAAGAGTTCGAGCACTATTGCGCCGCCGTCCTGCGAGAGGCGAAATGGGAAGCCCGCGTCACGCGAGCCAGCGGCGACCAGGGCGTGGACATCGTGGCCGATAAGCGCGGGATGCGCATCGTGATCCAGTGCAAGAAATATTCGAAGCCGGTCGGCAACCGCGCGGTTCAAGAGATCGTCGCGGCCATCGCCCACGAGGGCGCGCAGCGCGGCGTCGTCGTCGCCACCAACGATTACACGCCGGCGGCGGAGAAGCTCGCCGCCTCGAACGAGGTGCTGCTGCTTCACCATCTGGACCTGCGCAGAATCGACAGGCTTCTGGCGCGGTGACGAACCGCGACGCCGCCCGCCGGTAGGAAGGACATTCTCATTGAAACCGAAATCGACGGCGCCACGGTCTTTTTTCTGGTGGGAAGGCGACACGCTCGTGGTCAACATATTGGGCCAGCCCAGCGCCAATCGCGACGCCATCGGCAAACCGCAAGGCGAACAACTGAAGGTTTCCGTCACCGCCGCTCCCCGCCGAGGCCGGGCGACCGATCACATGGTGCGCTTTCTGGCCGGCGAATTCGGCGTGTCCCCGTCGGCCATCGAGGTGGTGTTCGGGCGCATGAACGTCAACAAGCAATTGCGTATCGAGGCTCCCCAGAAACTTCCCGCCCAGTTTCGGCAATCTTCACCGCCGGACGGTGTGGAATGAAACAGCCTCGACCCGAATCGGACGCCGACTTCACTCATCCTCGCCGTTCGGCGAGGGCCCGGCTCGAGGGGTGTGGCGAAAAAATGCGCGGATCGGAGCCGACGTCGCGAACTCCTCGTAGCGATGCGATCGGACGAAAACCGCTATGACATCTTCTCGACAGCGATCCGTCATCGAGATGCGTTGCGAATCGGCTTTCAAATCGCCGAAGAGCGGCGAGAGGATCGGACATGGTTTTTCCCAACCTCGTGGAAGCGGTCATCTTCGATATGGACGGCACGCTGCTCGACACCGAGCAACTCTATCTCGACGCCTGGATCGGCGCCGGCCGCGCCTTCGGCGTCGACGTCACCGAGGAATTCTATCATCTCATGATCGGCAAGCCGCTGCAGGATTGCGAGGCGCTGCTCGGCGATCGCTTTGGGCCGGAGTTTCGGATCAAAGACTATCTCTCGGTCTGCGAGGCGCTGGTGGCGGAGGCCTCGCTCCGGGGCGTTCCCTTGAAGGCCGGCGCCCGCGAGCTCGTCGAATATCTGACGGACGTCGGCATTCCCACGGCGGTCGCCACCTCCTCGCGTCGCCGCACGACGACGCATCATCTGGGGCGCGCCGGGCTGTTGGACCACTTCGCCGTTCTGGTGACGCGCGACGACGTCGCGCGCGGCAAGCCGCATCCTGAATCCTATCTCACGGCGGCGCGCGCGCTCGGCAAGGCGCCGCGGCATTGCGTGGCGCTCGAGGATTCGCCCACCGGCCTGCGCGCGGCGGCGGCCTCCGGCGCGATGACGATTCTGACGCCGGACATATTGCAGCCGAGCGAGGAGGAGCGCGCCCTCTGTCTCGCCGTCGTCGCCAGCCTGCACGACGTGCTCGACATGATGCGCGCGCGCGTCGGCGCGGCGGCGGTTTGAGCGGGCGAAAAGCTCGAGCCTTGCTTTTTCGCGCGCGAGCCGCGAAATTGGCGTGAAAGCATTGTTTCGAGAGGTTGTTCCATGCGTTTCATCGTCCTCGCCCCGATCGGGGCGCTTTTTCTGTCCGCCTGCAACAGCGTTCCCTCCGGTCCGACGGCGCGCTTCGACCCCGCCGAGGCGGCCTTCATCCGCAAGGAGGGCAGGGCGACGATCTCGGGACAGGCGTTCCTGCGCGACAAGCAGGGCCATGCGAATGTCAGATACGCCGCGGGCGAAGTCGTGCGCCTCGTCCCGGCGACGGCCTATGCGCAGGCGCGCATCACGCGCTTCTACGGCGGCGGCAAATATGTGCCCGCGCTGCTCGCGCCGAAGTCCTCGCCGGATCCCGAATATGCGGCCTATACGCGCACGACCAAGGCCGGCCCCACAGGACGCTTCAGCTTCGACAAAGTCGCGCCGGGCCGCTATTTCCTGACGACGCAGGTCACCTGGACGCCCAAGGGCTCCTTGTTGACCGAGGGCGGCGCGGTCTATGACGAGGTGACGGTGACCGGCAAGGAGACCGACGCGATCGAGGTCGTCCTCTCCGGCAACTGACGCCCGCGCCTCGTCTCCAAGGAGCTCGCATTGCCTCTTCTCCTCGTCGTCGCCGCCGCCCTGATCGACGCCGAGGACCGCGTGCTCGTCGCGCAGCGGCCGCAGGGCAAGCAACTCGCCGGACTCTGGGAGTTTCCGGGCGGCAAGCTGCATGAGGGAGAGCGGCCGGAGGAGGCGCTCGCGCGCGAGCTCGTGGAGGAATTGGGAATCGTCGTCGAGACGCGCGACCTGACGCCCGTGACCTTCGCCAGCCACGCCTATGAGGCGTTCCATCTCCTGATGCCGCTCTACGCCTGCCGGCGCTGGCGCGGCGAGCCGCAATCGCACGAGGGCCAGGCGCTGGCCTGGGCGCGGGCGCGCGATCTGCGCGCCTACGCCATGCCGCCCGCCGACGCGCCGCTCATCGCCCCGCTGATCGCGCTGCTCGACGACGGGCGGAGCCGTCGATGAGCGAGATCTCGGTCGGCTCGGGCGCGCGCCGCGTCGTCATCGGCAACCGCCTGCCTTTGGCTTTGATCGCCGGCCCTTGCGCCTTGGAGAGCCGGGCGCAGGGCCTCGAGATCGCCGAGGCGCTCGTCGACATCGCCGAACGGACCGGCGTCGGCGTCGTCTTCAAGGCGTCCTTCGACAAGGCCAACCGCACCTCGGGCGCGGCCGGGCGCGGCGTCGGGCTCGCGGCGGCGGCGCCCATCTTCGCCGAGATTGCGGAGCGCTTCGGCCTCCCCGTGCTGACCGACGTGCATGAGACGACGCAATGCGCGCCCGTCGCCGAAGTCGTCGACATCCTGCAAATCCCGGCGTTCCTATGCCGTCAGACCGACCTCCTCGTCGCGGCCGCCGCGACGGGGGCCTGCGTCAATGCGAAAAAAGGCCAGTTCCTCGCGCCCTGGGACATGCGCCATGTCGTCGACAAGCTGCGTGTGGCGGGAGCCTCGCGCGTGCTCGTCACTGAACGCGGCGCGAGCTTCGGCTACAACGCGCTCGTCTCGGATATGCGGGCGCTGCCCATTCTCGCGGAGACGACCGGCGCGCCGGTGGTGTTCGACGTCACGCATTCTGTCCAGCAGCCCGGCGGGCAGGGAGCGGCGTCGGGCGGTGAGAGGCGATTCGTTCCCTTATTGGCGCGCGCGGCCGTGGCGGTGGGCGTCGCGGCGCTGTTCGTCGAAACGCATCCGGACCCCGACCGCGCCGTGTCGGACGGCCCCAATATGGTCCCGCTGCGGGAGCTTGCCGGCTTGATCGAGGAACTCCTGCCCTTCGACCGGCTGGCCAAGGCGCTCGGCGCTCAGCCGCGCCCGCGATAGGGCGGCACGCCCTGGTCCGGCAGCCACAGGCCCTTCGGCGGATCGCCGGTGTGCCAGAAGACGTCGATCGGAATGCCGCCGCGCGGATACCAATAGCCGCCGATCCGCAGCCATTTGGGCGCGAGCGCCGCGACGAGGTCCTTGGCGATTCTCAAGGTGCAGTCCTCGTGGAAGGCGCCGTGATTGCGGTAGCTGCCGAGATAGAGCTTCAGCGACTTCGATTCGACGAGCCATTCGGCCGGCGCGTAATCGATGACGATATGCGCGAAATCCGGCTGGCCGGTCACGGGGCACAGCGAGGTGAACTCCGGCGCGACGAAGCGCACGAGATAGGTCTCGCCGGGGTGCGGGTTGGCGACGAGGTCGAGCTCGGCCTCGTCGGGCGAAGCCGGCAGCGCCGTCTTTTGGCCGAGCAACGCGGCGCCTTTGTGAGTCTTGGTCATGCGAAAGGCGGCCCGCGTAGCGAGGAGTGGACCAGCCGTCATTGCGAGCGAAGCGAAGCAATCCAGGAGCCGCCCCACTGCCCCTGGATTGCTTCGTCGCTCCGCTCCTCGCAATGACGGCCTCGAAAAACTATTAGGAGTCGAAAAGCCGGATCGTCAAGGTGGCCGGCAAAACCGGCCCAGCGACGCCTTTCGAGGCTTTCGCGGGGGCGCGGTTCGGTTTACAACGCGGGCCAATTCCTGAAAGCGAGATGCAAAGAGGCCCGGCATGACCGAAATCATCGATATCCACGCACGCGAAATTCTCGATTCGCGCGGCAACCCCACGGTCGAGGTCGAAGTCACGCTGGAGGACGGGTCGTCCGGCCGCGCCGCCGTGCCGTCGGGCGCCTCGACCGGCGCGCATGAGGCGGTGGAAAAGCGCGACGGCGACAAGGGCCGCTATCTCGGCAAGGGCGTGCTCGGCGCGGTGCAGAGCGTCAATGACGAGATTTCCGCCGAGCTGCTCGGCTTCGAGGCCGAGGATCAGGTGCTGCTCGACGAGGCGCTCATCGAGCTGGACGGCACGCCCAACAAATCGCGGCTCGGCGCCAACGCCATTCTCGGCGTCTCGCTCGCGACCGCCAAGGCCGCGGCGGAAGCGGCCGCCCTGCCGCTCTACCGCTATGTCGGCGGCACGCAGGCGCGCGTCCTGCCCGTGCCGATGATGAATATCGTCAATGGCGGCGCGCATGCCGACAACCCCATCGACTTCCAGGAATTCATGATCCTGCCGACCGGCGCGCCGACCGTGCGCGAGGCCATCCGCTGGGGCGCGGAGGTGTTCCACACCTTGAAGAGCGCGCTCAAGAAAGCCGGCCTCAACACGTCGGTCGGCGACGAGGGCGGCTTCGCCCCCAATCTGCCGTCGGCGGAAGCGGCGCTCGATTTCATCGTCGAGGCGATCGTCACCGCCGGTTTCGTGCCGGGCGAGGACATTCACCTCGGCGCCGACGTCGCCTCGACCGAGTTCTTCAAGGGCGGCAAATATGTCTATGAAGGCGAGAAGGTGACGCGCAGCATCGAAGAGCAGGTCGCCTATCTCGCCCAGCTCGCCGACGCCTATCCGATCGTGACGATCGAGGACGGCATGGCCGAGGACGATTGGGAAGGCTGGAAGCTGCTGACGGAAAAGCTCGGGGCCAAGATCCAGCTCGTCGGCGACGATCTGTTCGTCACCAATGTCGAACGCCTCGGCGAAGGCATCGAGAAAGGCGTCGCCAATTCGCTGCTCGTGAAGGTCAATCAGATCGGCACGCTCACCGAGACGCTCGCCGCCGTCGAGCTCGCCCATCGCGCCGCCTATACGACGGTCATCTCGCATCGCTCCGGCGAGACCGAGGATTCGACGATCGCCGATCTCGCGGTGGCGACCAACAGCGGCCAGATCAAGACCGGTTCGCTCGCCCGCTCCGACCGGGTCGCGAAATACAACCAGCTCATCCGCATCGAGGAAGAGCTCGGAGCGGCGGCGGTATATGCGGGCAGAAGCGCGCTGAAGGCGCTGGCTTAATTTTTCGGAGGCAGTCGGCAAATAGGGCAGTCGGCAGTCGATTGCCACACTGCCGACTGCCCTATTGCCGACTGCCCAATCCCGGTTCCGACATGCCCATGGAAAAAACCTTCGATCCCGCGACCATCGAGGCGCGGATGCGTGAGCTTTGGGAAGAAGCCGGCGCCTTTCGCGCGGGCCGTCCCGAGCGCGCGAACGCCGAGCCCTATTCGATCGTCATCCCGCCGCCGAACGTCACCGGCTCGCTGCATATGGGCCATGCGCTCAACAATACGCTGCAGGATATTCTGGCGCGTTTCGAGCGCATGCGCGGCAAGGACGTGCTGTGGCAGCCCGGCACGGACCACGC
>PQAN01000049.1 GCA_003105285.1 Methylocystaceae bacterium | reverse complement strand
TTCCGCAGCCTCATTCCTGCTTCGTCTCGCGTCAGCGATTCATCATCGGCCTTCAGGTCGGCCCGGTTTGGCGCGCGGGAATTTCTGCCGGCCACTTTTCTGCGTCCTGCCGGTTCGCTGCGCCCGTCGAGCCGCAAAATCGACGACCTCGGATTTGGAGGTCGTAGAGCCAATCGCCGGCGCCGCTGCGTTGGTAGAGACCTCGGACTTTTGACATATCCCCGTCCGCTGAATGATGAACGCCTCGATGTCGACCGGTCGGAGCCGATAAGCAGGCCGCCCGGCAAGGCCGACGTTGACGAAGGGGATTTTCCCGTCTCGGATCAGATCGCGCAACTGGCGCTCGGAGACGCCGAGCTCCGCAATCGCCGCCGGGATCCGAGCCCGGTCTTCGTCGCTTCACCGCCGGCGTCGTTCGCCGTCCGTCATCCGACCCATGCTGTGCAGCTAGCCTCGCTCATGCAGCACTACGCACTACACCCCACCCGATTTTGAAAAGGCGGCCCACCATGGAGGGATAACTGCGATGCTTCGGTTTGCATCGGGCAACGGGCAAGAAGAAGCCCGACGTCCTTTCGGAGGCCGGGCTGGTAGGCGATATGTTATCGCAAGGATCGGTGGTTGCGGGGACTCGCTGCGACCGCTGGCATGAATTTCGTTCCCGGTTGGTTTTCCTCGGGTTTGATGAAGTCGAGAATGCCGAACAATTCGCCGCGTAGCTCGGCGTGAACCTCGCCGCGCTTCTTTCCGGGCGTCAGCACGATTTCGCCGATGAGCGAGCGTAGCGCTTCTGCAGCCTGCCTGCCGCCGTCCGGATCGTCGAGCGCCTCCGTGAAGCGGTCGACACGAAGCCGGTAGACGTTGGCGACGTTGGGATGCACGTCCGGAATATCGGCCGGAGCCTGCGACAAGCGAGCGACGATGTCCGCCTTCTGCCGTTCGAGGTCTTGCATCCGCGCCTTCATCGACGGCTCGTACAACTGCCACCGCATCTCCCGGTCTGGTTCATCCCGTTTGCCGTCTGGACCTCGATTGTCGTTGGCCGCTATGACGCCGTGCGGCTCTGGTTCCGTGTCGTCCGCCATGCCGTCGCTCGCTTTCTTTCCGACGTCAAACGGGTATGAAGCGACGGCAAGCCGAGGATGAGAAGACCGAAAATCCCTTCGCCGTACGGCGGCGTAAAAATACTTGCGAGCGGTTGTTTCCGGCGTAGGCGTCAGGCTCGGTCCTTCTCGTTGAGATCGGCGAAATTCTTGATCTTGACGACGTGATCGGGGAATCGCGCGACGATCTCCAACTCGCCGCCCATCGCTTCGATGAAGCGGCGCAGCGTGCTGACATACATATCCGCCCGCTTCTCGATCTTGGCGACCGATCCCTGTTTGATTTGGAGCGTCTGCCCGATCTCTTCCTGCGACAGCTTCAAGGCGCGGCGCACCTCGGCAAGGTCCATTTCCTCACCGAGACGCTTCGCCTCGGCCTCCGCCTCGGTCTGCGCCCGGGACGACATGCGGGTGCGAAGCTCCGCGAAGGAACGCCTACCGGCCATCGTTCTTCTCCTTCTCCAACTCCGCCAGATGCTCGTCGTAGAGCGCGTCGGCGATCGGGATCATACGCTTGTAAAACCGCTGGTCGCCGGTCTTGTCGCCGCCGATCAGCAGGATGGCCATTCGGCGCGGATCGAAAGCATAGAACACCCGCAGGGGCTTGCCGCCGCTCTGTACGCGCAACTCCCGCATATGGGCGTGGCGCGATCCGTTGACGCCGCTCGAATAGGGGAACGGCAGGTTGGGACCGCGCTGCTCCAGCTTGCGAACATGGGCGTCGATGCTGATCTGCTCGGCCTCCGTGAGGGTCTCCCACCATGAGCCGAACTCGTCCGTATATTCGACCGGCCATCTAATGAATAATATTCCTTATATGGCTTAAATCAAGAGCCCTGTACTGCTGTCCGCAAAGCCTTCTGGATCGCCTTGGGCGCGCGCTCGATCACCAGAAGATAGGCTCGGCCCTTCCGGCTGTCGCGAGCCTTGCTCCCGATGACGCAGCGTGTCGACGCTGAATCCGTTTCAAAGCTCGGGAAACGAGTCGAGGCGACCTATGCGGATCAAATCGGTCAGCGCGGAACGAACCTGCGGCCAGGGAAATTCGGGGCAGTTCTCGCACCATTCGCCCTCTCGGAGAATAGCGTGAAGCTTGGCCGCCACGCCTGCGATGGACAACGCCGGCGTCGCCGCCAGCGCATCGGCGAGTTCTTTCGCCGTGTCCGCGGCTTGCTCCTCTTCTTTTTTCGCTTCGGAATAGCCGATAGCCAAATCGGCGGCGGCCCAGCGGACTCGGTGGTCCTCTTCACAGCCGGCTTGGTCCGTCTCGGCGTCCGCAGCCTCGCCGATCGTGCGGGAAGCGCGGATCAACTGCATCAATCGGGTTTCCAAGCTTTGTTGTTTCCGGCAGAGCGCATCTGCAAAATCCCGGGCCGTCCTCCACTGCGTCCACACGGACGTCGCCGGGTCGGCGACTTCCGTACGCGATGTATCGACGACGGGCGCGACTCCTCTGAAAGGCGCAGGCGCGGCGGCGCCGACACTCGCGACCAACAAGGTCCTTCGGGTGAAAGAAGTCGCCTCGGGCTCAGCCATATCCGAACTCCTCATCAGCCTGGTTACGAGCCGCGCGAGCGCGAAGGCTTCCCTCATCGTCCAGCAAAGACGGCGTCTTGCTGAGCTTTGGTCACGGGCAAGCCTCGCGCGTTCGCCGGAAATGGATTTTCCGACGGCGGGCGGCGTGGTAATGGTTTTGTTACGGCGCTCTCTTTTTAGTGCCGCATTCGCATAACGTCAATCCAAAAATAGAACCACGTTCCAAAATGCTGGCTGTTCAATGCAAGATGGCGCGCGTCGCCCTGGGAATTGGCGTGCGGGAGCTGGCGGAGCTGGCGCAGGTCGCGCCGGCGACGGTTTCTCGCCTCGAAGCGGGTGAGGAATTGAAGCCCCGTACGGTCGCTGCGATCCGCACCGCCCTCGAGACGGCGGGCGTGATTTTCGTCGACGAGAACGGCGAGGGGCCGGGTGTGAGGCTGCGGAAGAAACAGCCATGAGCCGACGGCTCGAGGACATGCAGCACGCCGTCCTGACATCCGGCGCGCACGAGCTGACAAGCGCATCACGCGCTCAGCGCGGCTCCGTCACAAGCCGAGTCCCCGTTTGCGGCCGAGGTCCCACTCGATGCCGCCGCCGTCACGGTGAACGCCGCTAAGATACTGGCCGATGCACTTTTCGAGAACGGGCTGCCACGGCACGAGCTGGAAGCCGAGGCCGTCCTCGATCATCGCGAAGCGCCCGCTGGCGAGATTGGCGACGCCCGCCAGCCGCCCCGACACGTATTCGCCCGGCCCGCTCGGCGCATACGACAAGCTGCGCTCCGCGGCCATCTGACGGCCGACGCGCTCCACCTCCCGCCGCTCCAGCGTGGCGACGGCGACGCGCGGGATGGAGATGGATTTTCCGTTGTCGGTCGCGAGGCCCATTTCCACCAGCCGTTCGGCGCGCCGGTGGAGCGCGTTCTTCACATCCCGACCGAAGCCCACTTCTGCTATCGGAGTCCGTTTGTCAGCGACGAGTTCGCGGTCGAGCCACGTCGCTCCGTCGCTCGCAATCTGCCGTTCGAGGTCGAAGGTCGAGAGCGTGCGCACGCGAACGCCGTCGCCGCCCTGAGCGAGGTCATAGGCTCGGCCGCGCTCGACGACATCCTTCGGCACGCGCCAGTGATCCGCGTCGACGCGTTCGACATGCCCGGCCCGGCGCAGCGCTTCCAGCCGGCGAACATGGAAGCGGACGAATACGTCCGGGTCCTTGCCCTGCCGCTCGAAGCTCTCGCGAATGCGTTCGAGATGAGCGCTCGGCCGGTAGACGCCGTCGTTCTCCGCGACGATGGCGATGTTGCGGTCGGCAGGTCTCGGACCGGAAACGGCGGGCGCGGCCTCGACGATCATGCCTCGGCCGACCTCCTCGACGCGGGTCGGATCGGCGAACTCCATGTGATGGACTCGTCCGTCGACGCCGTCGACGACGAGATAGACTCGCTCGCTCATCTCGTCGCCGGCCAGCCCCTTGGCCAGCACCCGGCCGACGATCGGCTCCTTTCCGGTCTCCCCGTGGCAAACATATTGGGCGGCGCCGCGCTCCTCCGCCAGACCGTGACCGGCCAGCGCGCGGCGGATGGCGGAGATCGCTTCGTTGCGAACGCCGAGCTCTTCCAACGTCTGCTCGGCGCGGTCGGAGAGGACCCATCGTCCCGTCTCGAGTTCGGCAGCGAGGCCATAGCGTTCCAGGCGCCGCACGCGGCCGAGCAGCAACGTCCGGTTCTCCCGGACGAGATAGGAGGCGCCTTCGCCGGGCCTGAGATCGACGGCGCCTTGCTCGTGCTGCTCGGCGAGCAGCATCTTGTCGAGCCGCGTCAGCCGCTCGGCCGCAACTTCGTTCGCGAGCTTCGTCTGAAGCTCGATCTCGCTCTGATGACCGAGCTCCAGCGTGACGAGCTCGCTTGCCCGATGACGAACGCCATGGGCGATATAGTCACCGGCGATATTGAGGATACGGCCGTCGTCGAGCACGCCCCGGACGATGATGTGGGCGTGAGGATGGCCGGTGTTGTGATGGTCGACGGCGATCCAGTCGAGGCCCGTCTCGAGGTCCTGCTCCATCTGCCGCATGAGGTCGCGGGTGAAGGCCCGCAAGTCGGCCATGTCGCCGGCGTCCTCCGGCGCGACGATGAAGCGGAACTGATGACGGTCCTCGCGTCCGCGCTCGACGAAGGCGCGGCCGTCCGCCTCGTTCTCGAATGCGGAATAGGCGCGCCCCTTCTCGCCGTCTCGGGTGACGCCATCGCGTTCGAGATAGCGGAGGTGAGCGTCGACGGCCTTGCTCATCGCGCCGCGCACCTTCGGACTATGCGAGCCGCGTTGCGGATTGAGCTTCACGATGCGCGCCTTGACGACAACGCGACGCGATCGGAACCGTCCGGCGGAGTCGCGCCGCCGCCGCCGTCTCGCGGAAACGACGCCGCCAGCTTCGCGCCTCGTCCCCGCGCGTTGAACCGGCCGCTTCCTTCTCCTTTCTGGCCGCCTGCCGTCCCCGTATCTCGGCCGATCCGGCTGGGATTGCCGCCGGCCTTGCGGACTACCATCTCGACCTGCCGGACGAAGGGCAGCGAGCGCGGACGGACGCTCTTTCCTCCTGCTCGGGATCGGCCCGATCGAATGTGGAAGTCATCTCTGTCGTCGCTCGCCATGCCGAGACGATCGGCGTCGAAATCGGCTTGCGCAATGGCTCTCGAGCGCCGATCGTAATGGAGCGCAAAAATACTCGCTCCAGCGTAGGAACGGCGGGACATGCCACGTCGCACCTCCCGAATGACCGCCCATATATAATTGAAAATACGCGATAAAACCCATCGTCTGGGAACCGACGCACATCGCGGAGAGGCATGGGAGTGCGTTTGGAGGCTGCAAAAACCAATGTGCAGACAACCATTTACGAGCGCAGCGAGGCGCGAACGGCGGTTCGCTTTATCTTGCTCTCAACTGCACATTATTCCACGACTACGCTAATCTACGCTAGAATACTACGACAAGGCAATGTCGTTCGTCAACGATCATCCGATAATCGCCATCCAGCGGGCAACGACCTTGCTGAATAGCACCTGAAAAACGTCAGTGTAAGAGCGTTCGCGTCGCCCATGGGAAGGGAAATCCATGTCCGCCGACGTGCGAAGTTCGTGCATAGCGGATACGCCAAATTGGCGGACGGAATGCGCGAAAGCCGCCTTCATCGGCGCTCTGCCGCGCATCGATCGAATTCGTCTGCGACGCAGTGATGGCGTTGACGATCTGCAAATCGATCGTCGTTCGTGGTGGGCCGATTCGGAAATGTCGGGACCGGATCTGACGGACCACATTTCGTTTCGTGGTCCATCCGACAGCGAAAATCATCGGCGAAAAGGAAACAGGAAATGTCAATGACAGCACTCGCGAAGCGGGCGGTGCCACAATACCGGTAAATGCGGATCGCTCGCCAGCCGTTATGAGATGATTGGCGGGAAAATGCGACTCTCACTGCAGCGTTCGTCAAATCGAGCTTTGTCGTAGATTAATAAATTTTCTTTCGAGTGGTGGGAGAATGGCCGAACATTTGCACAAAAGTCGATTTCATAGGCGCAGAAAATTCGTCGTCTCCTGCATCGAGACCGTCGATTACAACGCATTCGAAGAGGCGCTTTCGCACGTTCTGGCGGCCCTCGTCACGTCCGCCATGCGGGTAGGCGTCGAGAGAACGCACGAATCTTTGTGCGCCGAACTCCCTCCGGCTTCCCTGAACAAAGCGGTCTATATTGGCGCACTCGAACTGCTTGGCGTGCGCGTGGTGCTGATGCGCGATGAGCGCTTGAGGCGCGCCAGAAGCTCGCGCGCGATGCATCAGTCTCGGGTGTCGATCGGAAAGGCGATGGCCTTCTCTTGCACGATGGCATCGACGATAATCTTGAAGAAGTCGGAAGGCTTCGCGGCGCCGGTTCTCGTCGCGACCGAAAGGCTCTCCTGAATGAGCGCCGCGAGCTTCTCTTCATCCATCCTCTGCGGCCAGTGCGTCAGCGAAGAGCAGTCGAAGGGGAGCTTGTGCCGGAAGAACTCC
>PQAN01000048.1 GCA_003105285.1 Methylocystaceae bacterium | reverse complement strand
TCGCCACTTGGGTGGCGGGAAGGGCGTCCGAAGACGCGTCCTGAACGTTTCGATTCACGCAACCTTCGGAGCCCGGCCGAACGTTCTTCCGTCATTGCGAGCGAAGCGAAGCAATCCAGGGGCCGCCTCGCGATTCCTGGATTGCTTCGCTTCGCTCGCAATGACGCGCTAGGCGAGGCTGCCTTCCGGAGCATCCTTCGGGGCTTTTTGCGCTCGGCAAAAGACGCCTCAGATTGACGGGCGTGGGTCTTCGGTCCGGCTCTTCAGCTTCCGCATTCGTTCGATCGAGCTTTCGGCATGGGCGCGCAGCGACGAATCCGTCTCGCAGGCGAGGAGCAGTTCGCGCGCGAAATCCGCCGCCTGCCGCTGCTCGTCCTTCATATTATTGCCGATGAGGAGGAGGTCGGCGCCTGCGCGGAGCGCCCGCCTGCAGGCCTCGCCCGTCGACATCAGCTTCTGCACGCCCTGCATCTGCAGATCGTCGGTCAGAATATGGGCGTTCGGCGCCCATGCCCGCACCCGGTCGACGGCGACGCGCGACAGGCAGACAGGCGTAGCTTTCTCCCACTGGTTCACGACGCCATGGCTGAACAGCACCATGGGCACGCGCGCGAGCAGGGTTTTGAACACGCTCACCTGCGCGTCGGTGAGGCAGTCGGAGAGGTCCATGACGTGATCATGAGGGTCGACCTTCGCTCCGCCAGTTCCGGGAAAATGTTTCAAGCAGAGCTTCAGACCCATGGAGCGCGCCGCTTCCGCCAGCGCGTCGACGCAGTCCTCCACCACTTTCGGATCGGCCGAATAGCTGCGCTGGGCCGAGCCGATGTCGGGACTGTCGGGATCGATGTCGAGATCGACGACCGGCGCGAGATCGACGTCTATGCCGATCTCGCGCATCTGCTGAAAAGAGGGCCGTAGAACCTCCCGCCGCTCGATCGCCGTCAGACGCGCGAACCGGCGGGCGCTGGGCAAGGGCGCGAAACCGCGCTCCTCTTTCAGCCGGCGGACCCTACCGCCTTCTTGATCGACGAAGACCAGCGGGCGCGACGGCAGCGCATGAATCTCTGCGCAGAGCTCTTTCACCTGAGCGGGACCGAAGACATTCCGCTCGTATTTCTTGTCGATACAGTCGTAGTCGAAAAGAATGACGCCGCCCAAGCCGAACTCGCGCGCGAAGTCCCGCATCCATGCCGGCGCATGGGGGCCGCGAAAGCCCAGCAGGAACATTTCACCGGCGGTCGGGCGCATGGAGATTCCACAGAGTAGGGCGCGACCGCCCGGGACTGCTCGCGGCGACGGCCGCCGCTCGTCAGTCCTCGGGCGGAAGACCGGCGTCCTCTTCTTCGTCGTCCGGAATGAACTCGAATTCCGTCGCCGTGTCGACCGACCGCCCTTCTGCGCCGGGCGCGAGGTCTCGCGACGCGCCGTCTGCGGGCCGGGCTCCCTGGTCATGTGGAATCGGTTCGGCGCCGACGAGGCCGACGCCCGCCGCCAGAACGGCCGCCGCCGTGATCACGCTGAGCAGGTGCAGCATTGCAAGGTCTCCCCCTTAGCCGGGCCACGCCGGCAAGGCCGTTCGGCGCGGCCGGCAGCGGGCAAATGTCGCCGGCGCCGGGATCGTCAAGAGCAGACACGCGTACCGCGGCGAACGCGCCCTGACGAAGTCGCCTCTCGATGTGCGCTGGAATAGTGATCGCTAATTGGCGATAGATAGTGCTATTTGGTGATCTTCAACGGGATTATCCGCGATCAGGTGGGAATAGCCGGGCGCGAGCGGCGCCGGGGCGGGCTTTTCCTATTCTTTGGATATTCGGCGGGCAGGCCACGCAATACGTTCATGTATCGGGCGATCGACGACTTGGCCGGCGCTCTTTCAGGCGAGAATTTGGCCGCAATGGCGTCGGGCATGTCGTGAACCGACATCGTCCCGAAAAGCGAGCGGACGAACGCCGCCACTTCCGGGTCTTTCTCCCACCACGGGCGCCGGAAAAGCGGAACGGCAAGCTCGGCCATGTCTTAAACCTCCGTTAAACAGCGCTTCAATGCGCCTCTGGCCCGTCGTGGAGGGCATGAGACCCGAACCCGCGAATGGCGCTTGTCCCGGCCTTGGTCGCCGCCGCACCTATGCCTTCCAGTTCGCGCCGAAGCTGGCGCGCCAAGCCGAGCGCCCGTTCAATGGCGCTCGTCTCGACGCTGGGCGATGCGGTCACGTTGAGCGCTTCCCTGATATGCGCGCCTGCCTCGCGCGCCTCTTGCTCCGCGCGATGAAAGTCGCTGGTATCGACATGCGGTCCCGAGTTTGCTGCGCGCTGTTCGCCAGCGGCTAGGCCTTCTATCCTGGCGAATGTCGGAACCGTGTCCCGCCGGCCGATCGGTAGATACCCTTCCGGGAGCGCTTGGGGAGCTTCAGGACCATAGAAACGGCTAAGTCCAAAGCGTCGCCCGTGTCGTTGCTCGTCTTCGACGCGAGTTTGCAGGAACAAGTCTTCCGGATGTTTTCGCCATCGATCCCGGCGCATCCCTTCTGCGAAGGCGTGCGCCCGTTCATAGGCTGCGCGCGACGCCGCCGTCTCGGTTCCGCCGCGAATATGATCGGCCGCCGCCTGAGCGGCGATGTGTGCGGCCGTCTCGCTGTATGGCGCAATGGCGCGAACGCCGGCCAATATTCCTTGATGGATGCCCACCGCCGTCGCGCCGAGGAGGCCTGCCAAACCGAGGCCGCCGAAAATCGGTAGACCGGAGCCTGCGGCAGCCCCTGCGCCGGCTCTGGCCGCGCCCTCGGCAAAGGCCTCGCCGCCTTTTACGAACATTCTCCGCGCCAGCGCCCCGGCCGTCGCATACAGACCGACGACGCCGCCTCCCGCCGCGATCGCTGTGGCCATGGGGTTCTTTTCTGCGAACCCTCCCAGGGAGTGAGCGACGCGCTCGCGGACTCCGGCGAACTTCTTGTCGAACTCGAGCCAGGGGGTTGCTGCTTTGATAGCAGCTGCATTCCATGCGTTGGCGGCCCGTTCTTGAGCCGCCGCAGCCGTCGAACTGTTGGCCGCGAATGCCTCGTCGACCGCCTTACGCGCTTCATCGGCCGAAGGTAGATACTCATGAAGCTCGGAACGCATCATCTTATAAGCGTCGAGGCCGGCGTGGACATAAAAGTCTCGCGCGACCGCCCCGAGCTTCTCTGCGGCTTTCGGGCCGAGCTTGTCGAGCCGGTCAGCGATCGCGTCGAGAGTTGCTATCAGAGGATTGACGCCCTTTGTGATCGCTTTCTCGCGGGTCTTGAAGATATTGACGCCCAACTCTTCGCTGATTTTATCGGCCTCTGACTTGCTGGTCAGCTTCATCAATATGTGGCGCAGGCGAGTGTCGGCCTCGCCAGGAGTCCCTGTGATTTTACGAAACACTTGCAGGATCGCAGGAATATCTCTGGCCGATTGTTCTCCGGTCAGGCCATATGATTTGGCGAGGGCTGTCAGGCTAGGAATGCCGCGCGCCAAGTCTTTGAGTTCGTAGGCGCCCTTTCGGCCCTGCAGATAATTGACCTCGAGCGCTGCAATCGCCTTCTCCGGGCTCAATTTATTCAATTCCATGTAGTGGTAGATCGCGTTGTAAAGCTCGGGCAGCTCCGCCTCGGAAGCTTTGTGCAAGCGCGCGATCCGATTACGTATACCGGCTATTTTTTCAACGAAATCACCGCCCCCGAGCGCCACGAGCTGACGTTCGCCCGCCGCGATATCTTCCCATTTTGCGCCAGACGCGCGCGACGCCTCCATTATTCCCGCGCCGATGTGCTTTTCTTGGCCGATGAGTCCGCCTGACGTCGCGATCGACTGCACAGTGCGCTGATGCGCGCGGGCCGCCTCGACTGCTTTGATCTCGGCGCGAAACAGCGCATCGCCAGCCCGCTCGAACCCGCGTGCGGCGACGGCTGACATCGCCGCCGATTGCGCGGCGTTGACCTTGGCCATCGTCTTTTCGTAGCGCTCGGCCTCTTCGCGCGCGTGTCGGATTGCCGATTGCTGCTCGAGCCAGACGCTCGCCTTGACGCCGCCGTTGAGCCGCTGCGCGTTGAGCTTTTCGGCCGTCTTCTGGAGTTTTTCGAGTTCGCTCTCGACCCCGCGCATCGGCCCTGTCGCCTGGTCGACCAAGCGAAGGATCATCTCGACGGACATGCTCATGAGGCGGCCTCAGTCGGCGCGGCAAAAGCAAACGGCCGCGCTCTCACGCGACCGCCTGCTTGCCGGAAGCGGAATGTCGCTCATTTCGCGTTCATCAGCCGTGCGGCGGCTGTCAGACACGCCAGATAATCGTCGGCGTGCATGATCTCGAATATCTCCGGAGGCGCTTCCGAAAGCATGGCGAGAAGAGCGCGCGGCGAGCGATCGGTCTCCAACAGGTAAAAGTCCATGTCGCGCCCCGTGGGAGTGCGGATGACGATGTTGTGATAACCGACGCCACGAAAGGCGAACGGCCGGCTCAACGGGACGGAAACATTTCCCCAGTCCCCGTTGCTCAAGTCGGGAATGCCTTCGAGGGAAACCTTGGGGATGTCCCAGGTTCCTGCCTCGAAATCGATGATGGGAGCGAGAGAGCCGGACATGTCGTGTCCTTTGTGATTGCAGGCGAAAATCAAATTGTAAAGGTTACGACTTGATCCTGTCAGGGCAGAAACGGCGTCACGATCAGGTCGGCGCTCTGATACCAAATGTTGGTCTCGGCCACGCCTGGAACAGTGGCGCCCGTCGTCGGTGCATCGATGTTGCCGATCGAGGTCGCTTTGAGGAGTCGGCGAGCGCTCGCCTCGAGGTAAGGCCCGACCACCAACAAGTTCGGCTCGACTCCGATGACGTGGCCACGGTCGTTCCGCATTTTCATCATCTGATTTCTTGCATATGCGTAGTTGTATTGGTTCAATGGAAGATTGCTCGCATAAGCGAGCTGCCAAAGCCCGAAACCCGCGTTCACACGGGCTCGCACGCCATAGACATATTCGTCACGAAGAAAGACGCGCTCGTTCCTGTCGTCAGTCACAGACTGAAAAGTATACGGAATTCGCTCTTGGAAAATGAGCGGCTTGACGAACTTCGTCGTGTCCAAGAGATACCAGAATGGAGCGGGACCCACCTCAGCCAAATATACGTTGGAAACGAAGGTCTCTTTATCGTTCTCGTCCAACACAGGATGGTTGGTGTCGAAGAAATTCTGCCCATCGTAGCAGATCGTCGACGTTCCCTTCTGCAGCAGCTCGAAAACGAGCTTGTCGGGATGCAGCCTCGTCGCCCGCCCCATTTCGCTGAAAAGCGGCTTGAGCACGCCGTAGCGATCGTCTTCGATCTCTTCACGCTTGACGGCGACCGTCGACTCGAATTTGCGGTTTTTGATCTTGAACCCGTGCAGCTGGAGCGAATTCAGCACGCGATCCCCGATCCACTCGCGAAGCTGCGGAAAAGCGCCGAGCCAGGGATAGATATTTTCGCCGTCCTCCGACGGAACTTTCATCGCGATGTCGAACGCATGCGACTTTGCGCCGTTGAAGCCCTCGTTGAAGATGAAGCTGTAGCCTTGGAAAATCGCCTCGAGACCGGCGGACGTAATCAACATGGTCTTTCCTTTCGATCGAGCGTCGGCCGGCAGTCCGGCGTCGGCGAACTTGAAGGGGGATTGTCTTTCGGGTGCGCAGCGGACAGGGCGCCTTCCGCGCGAAGCCGTTGGCGTTCGCGCTCCACTGTTCGCTCCGTGCATCGCACGGCCTTCACGATTTGAGAGACGCTTTCGCCCGCGAGAATTCGCTCACGGACGGACGCAATCATTTTCTTGCGAGGATTGGCAGGCCCGAGTGGAATGAGGACATTGACGCCGATCGGCGCGCAGGCCTCGGCGATTTTGAGCGCGGCGTCCATTCCGACGAGTTCCTGAAGCCAAGACGAGCGACCATTTTGCAGCGACGCGACGCTCGGCAGATAGACTCTGCTCCCGCCTCTGGCCTCGGCGACCTTGCGCGCCGCCTCTTCGCCCGCTGCCTCGGCGATCTCGGCGAGAATTCCAGGAAACTCCATTCCGCACCTCGAATAAGGAGACCATCCTCGCGGATGGAGACGCGAGGATGGTCCCAAATGCGAGCCTTCCGGCTCCGGTCGATAGCGACATGTCGAAACCGCTGACGGCCGTCGGAGCCTCACGCGCATCACCCCCACGCGAGTCTCGCTCGCATGTCGAATGGATAGGTCAATGCCGGCGCGCGTCTGCCGCCGACAGGTGTCGGCGGCAGGGGCGTCAGTTCGGGAGTTTGCAGGGAAGGGGAGAGCCGCGCCCGCCGCTTCGGCGTTAAAAGGGCATTTTAAGCCCTGGACGCGTTTTGCAAGACAGCCGGCTATCATAGTGGCGGACGAAAAGGGAGGCCGTCAGGCGGCCGCCCTGGGGGTGAGCGCTCCGGCTATCCGGGCTGTCGCGTCGTCTTGGCTTTGCGGCCCTTCGATTTGTCGGCTTTTGCCCTCGCTTCGGCGATTTTCTCTTTGGCTTCGCGAAGCGCTTCGGCGCGGTCGTGGGCGACGGATTGAATGTCGGCGATATCGCGCTCCAGAGAGTCATACCTGCGCCGGATTTCGTCCATCTGATTGGCCGCCTCGAGCAACTGTCCAGAATATTGTCGAAAAGTGTCCGGGTAGAAAATTCGGCAACATTGCTGATTGAGTTTTTGGATAGCAAAGTCGGCTTTCGCGCGAGCCTGTTGATAATGCTCGATCAGCTGATTTTGCTGGTAATTGAACAGGTCGAACAAGGCCCGTTCCGTCGCGGTCAAATTGCTCATGCGACGCCCCCGAGGTTTGGAGCTTCGCCGGCGACTTTCGGTCGACCCGTATTGAATTCGTCAACCTTTTCGGCATAGGCTGCATTCGTTCGCTTCTTCATCGTTCTATCCGGTTCATGGGGTTGCGATCGTTGCGAGGTGGGTTGTGCAGCCCACCTCGCGCCTTCATTTCGGCGATTTGCTCAGTTGCCCTTTTCGGGCGTGGTCCAAACGATTTCGGCCATCTTCGCGTCGTGAACTTCGGCGAGCCGATTGAAGCCGGTCGGCCATGTTCCAAAATTCGCGAACAACTGGTCGATCGCCATCGTCATGGCCGCCGCATGGGCCTCTTTGATGTCGATGATGGCGACGAGCTGCTCTTTGCTCAATTCCATGAACTGCTTTCTTCGCTCTTCATCCATGAAAACGCCTCCTATTCTGCTCGTGGGACAAAGGTCGACAGGCCGTTGCGCGTTTCGATCTTCGGAACCGAGACGGCCTGCGGTTGCTCGGCGGCGAGCGCCGGCATAGCGAAATTCGGACGGTTGACGACGCCGGCCCCGAGGATGGCGATGACCTTTCCATTGGCGTCGTGTCGGAGCGCCGGCGAAATATAGCGATAGGCCTTGCTCGCGAGCGCGGCTTTTCCCGCCGCGTTCCATTCGATGCGGCCCCAGATCGCGCCGACGCGCACTTGCAATTCTTCGATCCAGCCCACGGCCGGCGAGGGCTCGCCATTCGGGGCCTTGATGAACTGAGAGTGGTTCACGTCGACGGGCGCCGCGATGCCTGATTTGACGAAGGCCCCGACCACCGCATCCGGCGCGTCGTTGACGAAAACGCGGCCGTCCGCGCCTTCGACCCGGCCGGGCGGAACCAGCATGGCCCATTGGGAGTCGACCGGCGCGCCGGACAGGTTCAACGCGACGCAACGGCCAAATCCTTGCCCCGAAAGTCCCGAACTCATCGAAGTTTCTCCTTGTTCACGCGGCCCGCGAAAGCAGTTTCAAGGCGTGAGCGCCCTTGATCCATGCGACGGCCCGCTTGATTTCCTGAAGGCGTAACGGTCCATCGCCCGCATAGACGCGTGCGGACTCGAGCACCTGGACGAGCTCGCGGATGGACGTGTTGAGCCCGAAGTCGACACAAGCCGCATGAGCGTCCTTGCCGAACACGTCGAAGTCGACGCCGATCGTCTGGAAATCCTCAGGCGTCGGAGCGTTGAGCACGACGCGCTTGGCGATGCGGCTCGAGACCTGATCGAAGGCCGCGCTGGCGACACGTTGGCGTTTCAACAGTTCGGCGTTGCCGCAGACGACTACGGGGACGCCAAAACGCGAGGGAAAGTCCACCACCTCTTTGAGAAGGGCGAGAGGGATGTTCTGCGCTTCGTCGAATAACAGGATGTTTCCGAATTGCGGGTGCGACAATATGCTCTCGGCAATATCCCAAAGCTTGGCCGTGCTCTCGGCGCCCGTCACGATGCCGATGGAGTCGGCGAGCAGCCGTGCGAATGCTCGGTCCGTCCGTCTGGCGCCGCCGACATAGATCAATATGGCTGAGGGGTCCGCGTCGGATATCGACTGCAACGCCGTCGATTTGCCGATCCCAGGCGCGCCCGTGACGGCCGCAGCTCGCCTCATCGTGCGCGCATAGTTCACTGCGTCCTCGACCGCTTTGACGATCGACGTCTTGCTCACGTGCCTCATGCCTCTTTCGCCTTTCTTGCCGCGAGCTTCGCGAAGAACTCGGCCCCCAGCGCCTCGCGCTGTTCGACTTCACGTTGGCGTTCCGCCAACTCGCGCTCGCGCTTCGCCTTGGGGCTTTCCTTGACGCCTTTCGCGATGGCGCGCGCTTCGTCCGATGCCGTGACGCGGGCGCCGATCGGCGCGAGAAGCTCCTTTGGAGCCTCGCGAGCAAGCTCCATAAGCTCGGCTTCGGCGTCGATCGTCGGCGCGGACGCATCGAGCGCCCGCACGGCCGCGAGGCGCAGCTTGCCGCGCCGCCCGCTCTCCTTGGCGCCGGCTTCGTCCAGGAAGCCATAGGCCCGATCTTCCTCGGCGAAGCCGAGCAAGCGCCCGCGCTCGTCCTTGATCGGGAGGCGGTCCCAATGCTCGAATTTCGGAATGAGCACGACGACGCGCGCGCCGAGATAGGACATGAGCGCGTCGCAGGTCCAGAGGCGCCCGCCGACGCTCACACGGCCTTGCCGGACATAGCGCGTCTCTTCGGTCGAAAAGGCCACCAAAAAAGCGTCTTCGTCCACCTCGGTCTTATGCCAGCCGGCCGCGACGGCCTGATTGTAGACCTCGAGCGGAGAACGCCCCGCGAGCGCTCCGCGCTGCGGCATGTTGTGATATTGCGAGCGAACGCCGATTTCGATCATCTCGCGGAACTGCGCATGAGAGCCGCCGTAGGCGATCGGCGCTTTCCCGACGTTCGCGACCTTGGATTTCATGCGGTCGCCGCCGACATGTCCCGGCAACTTGGCGAGGATATGCCGCAGGATAGCGAAGACGCCTTCGATGCTCTTGGCGCGGGCATTGTATTCGATCGCGCGAATGACGCAGTGACGCCCGTCCTGTCCAACGAGCTTCATACCGTCTTCGATCAACTCGGCGAAGCCGTATTCCGAGCCATTGTCGATATAGAGCGTTCTGAAAAATCCCCATGCCGCGCACATGGCCTTCATGCTGGCGGTGACATGCTCTCTGCGAATACCTTCGCCTTTAGGGAGGAAAACGACAGTGATCCAAAGGCGATGAGTCGCCACGTCGAGCCAGCAAATCGCCTTGGCGTAGCGCTGAAAGCCTTCGACATCCGGCAACAGAAAGTCGAGCGGGTGAACGTCGCCGATGATGATATCCATGGGCTCGAGCCCTTCGATCGTGCGGCGAACGCCCGGCCGATCGTCCTCGAACTTCTTGCGGTCCTTCTTGAACTCGCCGACTCTGCGATAGACGCTCTCGCTCTTCGCGATGTGAAGAGGAACGTCGCAGACGCCGGGCGGCGGCTCGTGGCCGTGCTCGCGCGCGATCTTCTCCAGCATC
>PQAN01000047.1 GCA_003105285.1 Methylocystaceae bacterium | reverse complement strand
CTAGAGTCTTTCCGTGTTTCAACGAAACACGGAAAGACTCTAAGGGGCGGGATTGGTTCGCCTCGTGCGCCGACGCGCCATTGCCTGGGGTTGGCTCCCGCCAGGAACCGCATTCTCTCCGCCGCAGGCAATGGCTTTGGCGTTTTCGGGGCGTTCGATGGATTATTTCGTCGGAGAATTGGCGGAAGGCGAGGCCGCCTGAACTTTCGCCTCCACTTCTTTCAAAGTAGCGCTGACAGTGACGGCATATTTGTCATCGAAGACAAGAATGCTGCTGCGTGTCGTTTCATCCCAGAAGACGGCCCTGACGAGCGCAGAATTGATGAGCACCTCCTGCTTCGGAGTCTGCGCGGTAAAGAAATGAACATAATGAGACATGGAATCTCTCCCTGCTTAAGCGACTATAAAAGAACAGATATTCCAACCCTTGGCAAGCGCTCGGCGCCGCCGCGGCTCTGGAAGCGTTCTCGTTCCGTCATCGTCTTCCTCCATATATCGGAAACATGACGGTTGCATTTTGGCGTTTAACCAGGCGCTCTTTGACTTGGCCCCCCAGCTTTGCCGCCGGAATCGAAATGAAACCGATCTTTCCGCGAACGACGTGTCGGAATTCTTTGCCGCGTGTGGCCTCACGCAGCTCGCGGACGCGCCGTCAGCCGGATTTGCTCGCGACGACCACGGTCGAAATCGTCAACGCCATCTCGCGCGCCCGCTCCAACGTAACGCCGGCCGGCGGCGCAAACAGCGTGTCCTCGACGACGAGGCCCGACTCCCGGACCAGCTCGACGATCTCCTCGGGCGAGCGGAACAGCGAAATGTGATCGGGCGCCGGTGAATTGACCGGAGCTTGTATGAAAGCGCGTCCCGACGGCGCCAGCAGATTGGCTATAGCGGCGAGCGCCTGCGCGGGATTTTCGAGATGCTCCAGCACTTCTGAAAAGGTGAGGGAGTCGAATTGCCCGCCCGGCGCCTCGAACATGTTGACGAGCGACAAATCGAACGGGCGCGTCGCGCCCATCGCATTCATGGCGCTGCGCGTTATGGCGATGCTGGCCGGGCTCACGTCCCAACCCGCGATCGCGCCGGCGTTGGGCGCAGAGGCGGCGAGATACAGAAAGAGCCCATGGCCGGGGCCGATTTCGAGATGTCGGCACTGCTGCTTGTTGCCGGGCAGAAAACTGTCGCGATAATAGCGCAGCACGCTCGAATGGTTCGCCCACCAGAGCTGCGTCATGAGCAAGCCGTTCATATAGCGCGTCATGAAGACTCGATCGGCGTAGACGGTCCGTTCCGCTTCGGCGAAAGTGCTGAGCCTGTAGCGATTTTCACGGCGGAAAAACAGCTCCTCCTCCATGAGGACCCCGCACAGCCACCGATAGTCCTCCAGAAAGGTCGTCAGATCGTCGCCGCTGATCTGCAAGATCGACCGGCTCGGCCCCTCGCAGAAGGCGAGGTCCTTCCTGCGCGGCGGAGTCGGACCTGCGCCTCAAATAGGACTCGTGTTTCGGAAATACCGACAATTGGCGGTCGATCACGGACGCCAGTGTCGGATAATTGGTTTCGATCATGTCGCTGTTCGCCGATGTTTTCCGATCACGCTTTCTTCGCGGCGCCTGTCCAACAAGAACCGCGCTATATTCGGGCGGACAGATCGGTGGACATTAAGTTCTTGACGCTTGCGCCGCAATGTTTATGCTCTGGACGCAGTTCGTTTTTTTGGCGTAGATTCAAACAAAGGCAGGTCGCAATGCCGGGACGAGCAACCGGCTCTCTGGCGAGTGAGATTTTTGGAAGCGACGATCCGCCGGCTCGAGGAGCGGGCGCAGAGCGCTCTGACGACGGAAGGCGCCCGATCGACGCACAGGCTTCACGCGAGGTGGAGACGACTGCGGCGATTCGCCTCGCCGAACAGGCGCAATCTTCGGGAGATTGGAGCGGCGCGCTGACGCATTGGCGCGAGGTCGCGGATCGTTTGCCGAAGAATGAGACCGGCGTGATCGGAGTCGCGGTAGCGCTCCGACAACTGGGCCGGCAGAGCGAATCCGACGCTTTCATCAGCGAGGCGACGTCCCGCTTTCCGCACAGTGAAGGGCTTGCTATCGCCTAYGCCCTGAATGCGCAGAGCGCCGGCGACGGCRCGGAGGCYCTTCGGCGCTGGGCCGGCGTCCGCGAGCGTTTTTCGAACAATTCTTTCGCCTACGCCGCTGCGGCGGCCGTCCTGCTCGAGTTCGGCCACGCCGACGACGCCGAGGCGCTGCTCGCGGGYGTCGTGAGCGCCTTTCCTGACGATGTCGACGTCGCCGTCAAATATATGAATGCCGCCGTGGCTCGGGGCGACTGGGCCGAAGCCGAGCGGCGGTGGAACGCCGTTCTCGCGAAATTCGACGGCGTCCAGGCCAGTATCGAGCAGACGGCGGCTGCTCTCCGCGCGGCCCACCGTCTTGAAGAGAGCGACAGGCTGCTTCGGCGCGCCATCGAGCGCTGGCCCGATCAGATAGGGTTGCGGTTGAGTTATGCGGTCAACGCCGAGGTCGCCGACGATTGGCCCGAGGCCGTGCGGCGCTGGGATGCGGCGCATCGTCTTTGGCCGGACGAGGAGAATATCCGCAACGCCCACGGGACCGCGATCTGGCGCGCGGGTCTCGTGGGCGGGGCACCGGACGCGTCTCCCTCCGCGCCGAAGACGACGGCCGTCGAAGCGAGCCGATCGGAGGCGACGAAAGAAGCTGTCGACGATTTGCGCGGGCTGGCGTTCAGCTTCGAGGGATTGGGCGACGACTGCGAATTCGGGGTCGTCCAGCGCCAAGCCGGCGCCGAACCGATCGGACTATTCCGTTTCGCGGCCTCGGGCAACGTGAAGAATTTAATCTACCTGCTCGAGAACGGCCTCGAAGCGCTCGGCGATTCGGCGTTCACGAGCCTCGTGGAACTCAACAATGGCGAATATGCGGTCCAGGACGCGCGCGGCTATTATCTGACGCACACTTTTATTCGGATCGACACGGTCCGCGCCGACGCGATCCTTCAACAGCAGCTCCGGCGCATCGAATTTCTCAAGCGCAAGCTGATCGAGGACCTCACCGCCGGCGAAAAAATCTTCGTCTACAAATCGACCTTTTCGCAATTGACCGAGGAAGACGCCATCGCCCTGCATGACGCGCTGCTGCGTTACGGACCCAACACGTTGCTCGGCGTCAGCATCGAGGACGACCGGCGCCGAGCCGGTTCGATCGAGCATCCGCGCGAGGGATTGATGCTCGGCTTCGTGGACAAGATGATGCACCTGGAGCGCGCCCAGGGATTGTCCGTGAACGTGTGGTACGATCTGTTGCGCGAGGCGCGCGCGGTCGCGCGAGGGGCCGCCGCCTCGGTCGCGGCCGAGGCGAGATGAGTTCGGTTCAGAACGCTCTCGCGCTGCCGTGGCTGCCGTCGGCGGAAGACGCGCGCGGTCGCCTGCGTGCGTTGCGCGACCTCGCCGGCGCCACGGCGGAAGCGTGGAGCGAGGCCATGGTCCTCGCCAATTCGCGGCTCGACTTCATTCAGATCAACGCGCTCGATCAGATCGTGCGGAGGATTTTCGTCGATGGGCCGCCCGCCGGATCGGCGGCCGGTCCCGTTCGCCTCGCGCTTCTCGGCTCCTCGACGCTGACGCATCTGCTGCCGGGGATAAGGGTCGGCGCGCTTCGTCGCGGCATGTGGGCGACGCTCTATGAAGCCGATTACGGCCAATATCTGCAAGAGCTGCTGAATCTCGAGTCGGGGCTGCATCGGTTCCGGCCGAACGCCGTTCTGTTCGCCTTCGACAGCCGACATGTCTGCGCGGGCGTCCACGCCGGCCTGCGGGCCGAAGAGGTCGAGGCGCGGCTGGACAGCGTCGCCGATGGAATCGTCGAATGCTGGGATTTGGCGCGCGCGGCGTTTCGCTGCGACATTCTGCAGCAGACGATTCTGCCGGCGCATGTCGAGCTGCTCGGCAACAACGAGCATCGATTGCCGGGCTCGCGCGCTCACTTCGTCGGCCGGCTCAACATTCGGCTGCGCGAGCTCGCGCAGCGACATGGCGTGGATATCGTCGCCGTCGATCAGCGCGTCGCGCAGGACGGCTTGGCGGCGTGGCGCGACCCGGCGCTGTGGCACAGGGCGCGGCAGGAGGTGTCGTTCGACGCCGCGCCGCTCTATGGCGATCTCGTCGCCCGAGCGCTCGCCGCCAGAGCGGGCCGCTCGGCGAAATGCCTGGTGCTCGATCTCGACAATACGATCTGGGGCGGCGTCATCGGCGACGATGGCGTCGACGGGATCGCGCTCGGCCAAGGCAGCGCGCTCGGCGAAGCCTTCGCCGCGGTGCAGGACTATGCGCTCGAGCTGTCGCGTCGCGGAATCATTCTCGCCGTCTGCTCGAAGAACGACGAAGCCAATGCGCTGGAAGCCTTCGAGCGGCATCCGGAAATGATGCTGCGGCGCGAGCACATCGCCAGCTTCATGGCCAATTGGAACGACAAAGCCGCCAATCTGCGAGCCATCGCGCAGGAGCTGAACATCGGCCTCGATGCGCTGGTGTTCCTGGACGACAACCCGTTCGAGCGCGTTCTCGTGCGGCGCGAATTGCCGATGGTCGCCGTGCCCGAGGCGCCCGAGGACCCCGCCCTCGTTCCCCGGCTCCTCGCCGACGCCGGCTATTTCGAGGCGGTCGCGCTCACCGAGGAAGACCGGCTGCGAACGGGCCAATATCAACAGCAGCGCGCGCATCGGGAGTTGCAGGCGTCGGCGACCGATCTGACCTCCTATCTCCAGGGGCTGGAGATGCGGCTGTTCGCGCGGCGGCTCGATCAATCCGGTCTGACGCGCACGGTGCAGCTCATCGGCAAGACCAATCAGTTCAATTTGACGACGAGGCGCCATGGCGAAAGCGAGATACGCGCCGTCATCGACGATCCGAGCTGCTTCGGGCTGCAATTGCGGCTGACGGATCGCTTCGGCGACAATGGCGTGATCGCCATCGTCATCGGCCGGGCGCGGGGCGACGGCGACGTGCTGATCGACACCTGGCTCATGAGCTGCCGCGTGCTCGGGCGCGAGGTCGAGCAGGCGACGCTGAATTTGATCGTCGCCGAGGCGCTGCGCCTCGGCGCCAGGCGCCTGATCGGCGAATACCGGCCGACCAAGAAGAACGGCATGGTGAAGGATCATTACGAGAAGCTGGGCTTCGCGCCGCTTCGCGCCGGCGCGGACGACGCCGTTTTCAGCGTGCTCGATCTCGCCGGCTTCTCGCCTCTTCCGACCCATATCGAAATCAAAGAAGGCTGAACGATGTCCGACGCCGAACTCTACGAGCAACTCACCGAAGTCTTCCATGACGTGTTCTTGCGCGACGACATCGCGCTGACTCCGGCGACGACGGCCAAGGACGTCGACGGCTGGGATTCGTTCAAGATGATCGAGATCGTCATGGCCGTCGAAAAGCGCTTCGGCGTCAGGGTTCAATCCAAGCAGCTCGACAGTCTGGAGACCGTCGGCGAACTCGTGGACATCATTCGTGTAGGGAGGTCCAACGCAGCTTGACGCGGCGATGCAGGCGGCGGCGAGTCGAACATAGGGCGAGAGCGCTCCCATGCAGCTTCTTCACATCGCTTACCTAACGAAGAACATCGCCAAGGTCGTTTAGCTGTGGCCGCGACCAAAAGAGAAGCCGCGCGTCGATCGCGCGCTGGGCGCAAAAAACTCTCCCCGGTAGAACGCCACTTATCTTTCACGGGAAATTGTTCGGACAACTCGAGCCGGCTCCAAGACTCTGAGCGGGCGTCATTGCTTGGAAAAGGGCTGCAATGAGCGAATATTTCGGAACCCGCCGATTCACACTCGCCGATCAAGCTGATTTTGCTGAACTCTCGGACGACCGCAATCCGATGCACATGGACCCGCTCGTCGCTCGCCGCACGCAGGCCGGCGATCAGGTGGTGCATGGCGTGCATGGATTTCTATGGGTCTTGGAAATGCTCGCCGGCGACGGCGTCGCTCTCGATCGGATGAATTCCGTAAGGGTCCAATTCACGAAATTCATCATCGTCGATCGGGACGTCACCCTGCACATTCGCAGCCGCGACGAATCCATGATCAAGGCGGAGCTTATGGTAGACCGGCTCTCGGCAGCCGTTTTCATCTTGAAATTCGGGTCCCGGTCCGCGGCGCGGACCGACGAGGCCCTCTCGAATCTGCCATCTTCCGATCCGCTGACGCAGCCGTTCGTTCCGTCCTTCGAGGAGATGGGAACGCTCTCGTCTTGGCTTCCGCCGCCTCATAGAGGGAAAGACGGCGTGGAGAGATTGTTCCCGATGCTTTGCCGATCGCTCGGACCACGAACCGTTCTTTCGCTCGCGCAACTATCCTCGCTCGTGGGAATGGTCTGCCCAGGCCTTCATTCCATTTTTTCCAATTTTAGTTTGGCGTTCCACGAGTCCGGGACGGACAGGGCAGGCCTCGGCTTTCGAGCGGTCGACGCGGATCCGCGTTTTCGTATGGTGAATATGGATGTCGCCGGCGCGAATTTTTCCGGTTCCGTTTCGGCCTTTGCGCGGCCAGGGCCGATCGAAAGCCCGAACATGGAAACCATCGCGGCTCTGGTCGCGCCGGACGAATTCGAGGGCCGCACGGCCCTCGTCGTCGGCGGTTCGCGCGGTCTAGGCGCCGCGACGGCCAAAATCCTCGCCGCGGGCGGCGCCAATGTCATTCTCACCTATATGCGCGGCCGCGAGGAGGCGGAAGCGATCGCCGATGAAATTCGAATTTTCCGCGCGGATCCGGCGTCTGCGCGTCTTCTTTCCTACGACGCCGGAGGCGATCCGGAAGAGCCGCTCGCATCGCTGCCGGTGATCAGTCACCTCTATTATTTCGCAACGCCACGCATTTTTCTTCAATCGGCGGACGCGTTCTCGCGCATCGCATATGAATCCTTTTCCGCCGTCTATGTCGCAGGATTCTACAAGCTCGTTCACTTCCTGACGTCGCGCTCGGATACGAAAGCCCTTTCCGTGCTCTATCCCTCGAGCGTCGCCATCGAGGAGCGTCCGAAAGGAATGACGGAATATGCGATGGCTAAGGCCGCCGCCGAAATTCTTTGCGCCGATCTGGCGCGCGCCACGCCGGGTCTCGAAATCGCCACGCCGCGCCTTCCCCGCGTTCAAACCGATCAGACGGCCACCGTCTTGCCAGTCCCTGCCCGCGATGCGACGGACGTGATGCTCAGTCTTCTTCGCCATGGCCGGCTCGACGAGGGCGTAAGGCTCGACCCGCCGTCGCCAGATTCCGCAAATGCCACGCTCAATGTCGAAAAGCGGAAATCGGCGTCGTTGGCGTAAACTTTACGCAGCCTGCGGCGTTCGAGAAAGACGCTGACTCGACCGATCGCCTCGTGCTGGAGCGTTCGACGAATGGATCGTCGCCGACATGACGGACGATCGGCGGATCATGTTCGGGCAGGACCGACGATGGCGCCGGCAAACGATAACGCAAACGCACGACGATGAAACGGAACGATCCGAGGGGCGCGCTTCGACGCAATGTGATTTCGTCGTCACTGTTGTCGGTTTGCGCCGCGATTGTCGCATTCGTATCGATCGGCGAACGATCTCTCGTGGAAGTCGCCTCGGCAAGAACTCCAGGCGCGGAACGTTACGTCGGCTCCAATGTTTGCGCTGGATGTCATGCAGGGGAGGCCCCCGCATGGAAAAAGTCGCATCATGCGGCGGCCATGGCGGTCGCGACGCCAGAGAGCGTGCGTGGCGATTTTGGCGATGTCACGATCGAAAGCCAAGGATCGAAGGGAAGGTTCTTTCGCGACAGGGGCGGATTCTTCGTCGAAACCGATGGCGGCGTCGCCCGATACCGGAACGGCGACGCACAGGGCGCATTGGAAGAGGTCCGGCGTACTCTCGAGCCCGAGCCGGAGCATCCGGGGCTCTTGGAATGGTTTGCGCAATTGGGTATGCTCACCAATGTGGCATAGCCGCCGTGGTTCTACCGCTCGGAGGCTTCGCGCAGTGATGGAGGCGTTTATTATGGAGGGGCGGCCCCGCTTTCGATCCGAGAGCGCGGCGAAAGCGGAAGCTTTCCGATCGACCACGGCAAATGCCATCGGCGCTCCTGATGCGCCGCTCCGCGCCGGATAGCGTCTTTTCGAGAAACAGGTTTTGCGCCGAGTCGATCTCGGGATCGACCGGAACAACGGAAACGACGCGTCCGATAAACCACATTCATCCTATGTCGGCTTGTACAAAGTAAAATATTTTCAAGGAGATTGAAGTGACGGGGACTGCGGCTGTCGATTTGGAGAAGAATTCCAGGAATGGGTTGAGCGCATTAGAGGTCAAGCGACTTCAGGCGCGTCCGTTCTGGTCGGTCGATGGGTTCGAATTCGGCCGGGGGGAAGTGGCGATGAGCGGCCTCGCGCTCCCGCCGGGCGGTGATCCTTCGAATGTTTCGGCCGAAGCGGACTCGGGAATCGCCTTCGAATTCGATTATCCCTTGCCGCATCCCGACGCGGCCAACCTCATTTGGTATTGGCCGGGCGTCGAGATGAGCGCCTATCGAATTCGGATCGATTTGGCCCGCACGCGTCATGTCGGCGATTATTATAAGCTGCGTCTCAAATTCGCGGGCGGGCCGGACGACGATCTAGAGGCGCTCCGCACCACCTTCGTCATCCCGAAGCATTTTGGCCGGCTCGAGAATTATCCGTTGCAAGGATCGCTCGGCCGCGTTCAAACCTTCGACACGATCAGCAGCGTGGCGGTCACCGGCGCGACGCATGCGAGGCTCATCGTCGAAATCGCCAAGAAATACGGATTTCGGCCCGATGGCGCGGTCCTGGACTGGGGCGTCGGCCACGGTCGCGTCGCGCGTTTCTTGAGAGAGTTCGGCGTTACGGGCCGAATTTGCGGCGTCGATATCGACCCGACCAACATCGCCTGGGCGCGGGAACATCTGCCGAAGATCGATTTCGTCGCAGGACCGCTGATGCCCCCGCTTCCCTATCCAGACGCCAGTTTCGATCTCGTCTTCGGCATTTCGATGATGACGCATCTGGCGCGCGACGTTCAGGACGCCTGGCTCGGGGAAATAAAGCGCATTCTGACCCCCGGAGGAATCGCGTT